>JBJTLY010000219.1:0-3864 GCA_046063275.1 Novosphingobium sp.
GATCTGGTGGCTTACCTTGCCGAGCTCGACGCCTTTATCGAAGCCGAGATCCGTCCGCTCGAGCAGGCAGATGACAACGTGCGCTTCTTCGATCACCGCCGCGAATGGGCACGCACCGATTTCGAGAATGGTGGACTGCCACGCCACGAATGGGAATTGCTGCTGCGCGAAGCCTCGATCCGCGCCGACAAGGCCGGGCACTGGCGGTTTTCGGCGCCGAAGAAATACGGCGGCAAGGACGGTTCGAACCTCTGGATGGCGGTCATCCGCGACCGCTTCGCCGCGCGCGGTCTTGGCCTGCACAACGATCTGCAGAACGAGCATTCGATCGTCGGCAACTTCCCCTTCGTCAACATGTTCGAACACTTCGGCACCCCCGAGCAGCAGGAGGAATTCATCCTCGGCGGGTTCGAACGCAGGTGCCGCGTCGCCTTTGGCCTGACCGAGCCGAACCACGGCAGCGACGCGACCTTCATGGAAACCCGCGCGGTGCGCGAGACTCGCGACGGCGTGCCCGGCTGGCGGATCGACGGGCGCAAGATGTGGATTACGGGCATGCACGTTGCCACCCACTGCGCGGCGTTCTGCCGCACCTCTGGCAAAGACGGCGACGCCAAAGGCATCACTTGCATCCTCGTGCCGATCGACAACCCCGGCATGGTGGTCGACGAGTACATGTGGACCTTCAACATGCCGACCGACCACCCGCGCATGCATTTCGAGAACTGCTGGGTGCCCGAAACCGCAGTGCTCGGCCCGGTCGATGGCGGGCTGTCGATCGCACAGAGCTTCGTTCACCAGAACCGCATCCGTCAGGCCGCCAGTTCGCTGGGCGCGGCGACTTACTGCGTCGAGGAATCGGTCAAATACGCGCGCGAGCGCAAGCCGTTCGGTCAGGAACTGGCGCGCAACCAGGGAATCCAGTTCCCCTTGGTCGAACTTGCCACCCAGTGCGAAATGCTCCGCTCAATGATCTACAAGACCGCGTGGGAGATGGACCAGTTGCCGCACAAGGAGCTGGAGCACCAGCTCTCGGACAAGATCTCCATGTGCAACTATTACGCTAACCGGCTGGTCTGCGAAGCCGCCGACCGCGCGATGCAGGTCCACGGCGGGATCGGCTATTCACGCCACAAGCCGTTCGAGCACATCTATCGCCACCACCGCCGCTACCGGATCACCGAGGGCGCGGAAGAGATCCAGATGCGCAAGGTGGGGGCTTACCTGTTTGGGTATCTGGGGCCGCGCAAAGCGCTGTTCACGAAGGGTTAGAGAGCCACTCTAGCCCAACCCCGTTCGCCCTGAGCTAAGTCGAAGGGTGGTTCGAGCGAAGCCGAGAACCTTCGGACCTCGTCGTATTGCGCAACGTTGGACACCTCGGCTTCGCTCGGTGTGTCCTTCGACTACGCTCAGGACGAACGGTGTGGGGACATTTGGAGGAAGTCAGCGCTCAGTGCTGGACCGCGACGCGGTAGCCGCTGCTCTCGACCTGATAGCCATCATAAAGCGCGCGGGTGATCGAGGCGATCTTCTCGTCGCGCCCGGCGTGGCCGCCCTGCCCGGTGACATAGATCGCCACCGCATAGACGTGCCCGTCACCGGTCTGGATCAGTCCGACGTCGCTTGAGGTGTTTGCCAGCGTGCCGGTCTTGTGCGCAACCACCACGTCGCCGGGAAGCTGCGAACGCATGCGGCGCTTGCCGGTGACGCACTGTTCCATCGTCGCGAACAGGAACGAGCGGCTGGGCGCCGAAAGCCAACGGCCCTGATAAAGCCCGGCGAGCAGGCTCACCATCGCGCGCGGGGTTGAGCTGTCGCGGCTGTCGATCATCGTCGCCGGATTGTATTCGCCGTCATCGCGCACCAGCGTGGCGATGTCACGATCGACATGGAGCCCGGTGTTGCCGGTGGCGCGCAGCCAGCGATTGACCGCCGGCGGTCCGCCAACTGCGGCGAGCAAAGCGTCGGTCGCCATGTTGTCCGAATGGATCAGCGAGCGTTCGATCAGCTGTTGCCCGGTCATCAGCGATCCGGCGCGGACCGGGGCGACGAGTGAGGAATACTTCTTCGACCTGACCGGGACCATCAGCGGATAGCTCGCCGAGAGGCTGAGCTTGCCCTGGTCGACCATGTCGAGGAACGTCGAGGCGATCGCAATCTTGACGGTCGAAGCCATCGGGAACGGCGTGTCACCCAGCACGTTGACCGAGCGGCCAGTGGCAAGGTCGATAGCGGCGACACCGATGCGGCCATAGCTGCCGTCAGCCAGCGCATAGACCTGCGCATCGAGCGACGAAGCGTAGGACGTGGGGCGCGGCTGCGCGATGTAGGGGCGGACCGATCCGGGAAGCGCGCGCTGCGCCGATTCGGTGCTGACTGCAACCTTGGGCTGGACCTTGACCTGGACAGCCTTGGCCGGGGTCTGAAGCTGGGTGCCGCGCTGCGGCGTGGAGGCAACAAAGGCGCGGTCGAATTCGCTCTCAAGCGAACCGGCGTGCGCTGCCGACATCGGCGCCATAACCGACCCGGCCAAGGCCAAGCCAGCAAACATCCGCGAAATCAGTCCCTTGGTCATGTAACCCGCGATACCCCGAACATGCTTTCTGTTTGGCTAACGACCGGGGAAACGCCTAGCCGCGCGCGACGAACCGCGCGGATTGTGCGGGGAGATGAGTAATTTACCGGAACCGGCAACAAAATGGGGCCAGGAAGATTGCTCTCCCCGGCCCCGAATTGCACTTGGACGAAGCGGTCCGGATCAGAAATCCATCCCGCCCATGCCCCCCATGCCGCCGCCGCCCATGGGCATGGCGGGCTTGTCATCGGGCTTGTCCGAGATCGCCGCTTCGGTGGTGATCAGCAGGCCGGCCACCGAGGCCGCGTCCTGCAGCGCAGTGCGCACCACCTTGGTCGGATCGATCACGCCAGCCGCAACCAGGTTCTCGTAGGTGTCGGTCGCAGCGTTGAAGCCCTGGGTTTCGTCGTCCTCGCGCAGCAGGTTGCCCGAGACCACGGCGCCGTCATGGCCCGCGTTGGTGGCGATCTGCTTGAGCGGGGTCGAGATCGCCTTGCGGACGATGTCGATGCCCTTGGTCTGGTCGTCGTTGGCGCCCTTCATGCCGGCCAGAGCCTTGGTCGCATAAAGAAGCGCAGTACCACCGCCGGGGACGATGCCTTCTTCAACCGCAGCGCGGGTGGCGTGGAGCGCGTCGTCGACACGGTCCTTGCGTTCCTTCACTTCGACTTCCGAAGCACCGCCGACCTTGATCACCGCAACCCCGCCAGCCAGCTTGGCCAGACGTTCCTGCAGCTTTTCCTTGTCGTAGTCGCTGGTGGTGGTTTCGATCTGGGCGCGGATCTGTTCAACCCGGCTCTTGATGTCTTCCGCAGAGCCTTCGCCGTCGACGATCGTGGTGTTGTCCTTGTCGATCGAAACGCGCTTGGCCTGGCCGAGCATGCCCAGCGTAACCGATTCGAGCTTGATCCCGAGGTCTTCGGAAATCATCTCACCCTTGGTCAGGATCGAGATGTCCTGCAGCATTGCCTTGCGGCGATCTCCGAAGCCGGGAGCCTTGACCGCAGCGATCTTGAGCCCGCCGCGCAGCTTGTTGACCACCAGGGTCGCCAGCGCTTCGCCTTCGATGTCTTCGGCGATGATCAGCAGTGGACGGCCCGACTGGACCACCGCTTCGAGCACCGGCAGCATCGACTGCAGGTTCGACAGCTTCTTCTCGTGGATCAGGATGTAGGGGCTCTCAAGCTCGACCACCATCTTTTCGGGATTGGTGACGAAGTAGGGCGAGAGGTAACCGCGATCGAACTGCATGCCTTCGACGACATCGAGTTCGAATTCGAGACCCTTGG
>JBJTLY010000220.1:0-7837 GCA_046063275.1 Novosphingobium sp.
GCGGCAGAAGGTCACCAGCCGGTCGGTCTCACCGGCCATGGCCGAGACCACGACCGCGACCTCATGCCCCGCAGCTTGCTGGCGGCGCACGATATTGGCGACCCGGCGGATCCGCTCGGACCCGGCCATCGAGGTGCCGCCGAATTTCATCACGATCCGACTCACGCGAGTTTCCGTCCTTCACGCAACAATATTGCCCACAGAACCGCTCGCCCTGCAGCGAGGGAGGCTCTAAGGACGGGTCATGGCTATTGCAAGTTCGACCAGCACCATTCTTCCGCACGAGGCGCAGCATTTCGGCGCACTGGCCGCCGAATGGTGGGACCCCAAGGGATCGTCAGCAATGCTGCACCGGCTCAACCCGGTGCGGCTGGGCTTCATCCGTGCTGCGATCGATGGGCATTGGCCCGGCGATGCGCTGGGACCGCGCCCGCTCGCAGGCAAGCGCGCGCTGGATGTCGGCTGCGGAGCGGGCCTGCTGTGCGAACCACTGGCGCGGCTTGGCGGCGCGGTGACCGGGGTTGATGCAGCGCCCGAAAACATTGCCGCTGCGCAGGCCCACGCGGCCGGCGCTGGACTTGGCATCGATTATCGCTGCGGTGATATAGGCGCGCTTGGCCTTTCTGGATACGATCTGGTCGCCTCGCTCGAAGTGCTCGAACACGTGGCCGATCCTGCAGAGTTTATCGCTGCGCTGCGGGCTGCCTTGGCACCGGGCGGGCTGATGATCCTGTCCACGCCCAACCGCACTGCGCGATCACGGCTGCTGCTGGTCGAGGCGGCGGAACGCAGCGGCATGATCCCGCGCGGCACGCATCATTGGGACCAGTTCATCACGCCGGACGAACTTCGCGATCTGCTTTCCGCCGCCGGGCTGATCATGGGCGAACCGCAAGGCATCGGCTGGTCACCGGGGAAAGGCCTGCACCTGTCGAACGACCTTGCGCTCAACTACATCGTGACGGTGACTACTTCGGGGTAATGATCATCAGCACCCAGGCAAGGCCGGTGCTGATCGCGAACAGGACCCACGACCAGTAGAGCCCGTGGTCCATGATGAAATAGTGCCTGATGTTGAGAAAGTCGCCGGTGCTGTGCCCGGCGCCCATGATCATGCAGACCACGAAGGTCAGGATGAAACCCGGTATCAGAGCCTTGAAGAAGTCCATGGGTCACCTCCCTGAATTCCCTGCGCGAGCGAAGCCTCAATTCGGAATCAAGGTCAAGCCGGGATCAGGGCTTTTGCTCTGCGGTGATGGGGCAGGGGGCGGGCAGCAGTGGTGTGCTTGGTGGCGGCGGCGGCGAGCCGAACCGCTCGGACAATTCGGGATGCTTGCCATGCAGCCCGGCGATCTCGTTGGCCCGGATCTGCAGGTAGTAGAGCCGTTCGGACGCATAAGGGTCGCTGGTCTGCTGGCGGATATAAGTCTGCCGGGCATCGAAGGTGATCCGGTCGTCGAGCGACTTCAGCGCGCTTTGCGGCAGCGAAAATTGGGGCTTATTGAAAGGCGCGCCAATTGCCGTGGGCAACAGCGACAGATCAATCACCCGCCCAAATATGTCACGCACCGTGGTCGGTCCAATCAACGGCAAATACAGGAACGGCCCTGGCTTGACCCCGTAATAGCCCAGCGTGTCGGCAAAGCCGTTGTTGTGGTGGGCAAGGCGGAATGGCTTCTTCTTGGCCACGTCGAACAGTCCGCCTAGCCCGATTGTAGTGTTGATCACAAATCGCAGCAATGTCTTGCCCGCCCGCACCGGGTGCAGCTGGAGCAGGTCGTTCACGAACACCACCGGTTCGGTGAGGTTGGATAGTGCGTTGTGCAACCCGTCGCGCGCGGGTTCGGGAACGATATGGCGATAGCCCTTGGCAACCGGACCGACGAACAGATCGTCCACCTTGTTGACCACCGCAAAGCTCTGCGCGTTGATGGCGCGGAGCGGGTCCTGCTTGCGTGCCATAGGATCGCCGGTGACGACGATTACCGGATCGTCATCGGGCGCGGCGGCGGGTGGGCTTTGTGCGGGCGCGGGGGCCGCCGTATCCGCTTGCCCGGTGGCTTCGGCTGGCGGCGTGATGGCGGGTGCGATCGGGCAGATCGCGGTGGCTGTAGCCGGCGGCGCAACCGGCAGTGCCTCAACCGGCTGATCGCCCGGCGCAGAACCCGCCAGGGCTGCGGCCATCGCGGCGTGAAGCGCTAGCACGCGGCAAAGCCCCAGGCTTGATCGTTCATTGTGTTGCGCTCCCGAATCGGGGTCCTGCTAGCAGCGAACCGGACCGCAAAATAATTAAATCTCACGGTAAATCGCTTTTTCGGGATAGCGGCAGGGTCTGGCGCGCTGCGTCTATCTGGATGGCCAGACCGCGCGTTTCGCCAGCAGCGTGGTGATTGCGGCCCGCGCGGCTTTTTCGCGGTCGATCCAACCGCCCGACACGGTCACGTAACGCACATTTTCGCGAACCAGCACGTCCTCGGCAAGCGCGGCAAAGCGGCTGCGCAAGGGGCCCTTGCCGAAGAACCGCGTGCCATCGTCGATCCACGGCACGTCGGGGGTGAACAGCAGGTAGAGGTCGGCCTTGGGATAGGCGGTAAGGGCTTCGGGAACCTCACCGAACAGCATCTCGGCCCAGGCTGCGGTCATCAGCTGGTCGGTATCGAGCAGCAGAAGCTTGGGTTTGGCCGCACTCGCCGCCTCGACCGCCATGGCTTGCCCTTCAGCGATCGCCAGCAGGTCAGCCATATCGAGATCGGTGCCGCGCTCCTCGCAATAGGTGCGGCCGTATTCGGGGACCCAGGTGCCGCCGAGCTCGCGGCTGAGCTTTTCGGCCAGCACCGACTTGCCGGTGCTTTCCGCACCGTGGAAACATACTGAAATCATGCAAATTTATCCGAGGGGGAGAGACGCGAAGCGCGGGTCCATTCTTTTAGGCCGATGATCGATATGATCAGGAAAGCGACATAAAGTACCGCAAGAAAGTGAAGATCGCGATAGAGATACAGGCCTATCGAGACAATATCGATCACCACCCACAGCACCCAATTTTCGACCCTGCGGCCATTGAGCAACAGCTGCGCGGCAATGCTGGCGCCGGTCACCGCCGAGTCCGCGAAGGGCAGCGCGGCATTGGTGAAGCGATGCATGATCCAGCCGAGCGACAGGCTCAGCACCGCGGTCACCAGTGCCCAGAGCGCGCGCGAACGATTGTCCATCCAAGATACCGGGACCGTATCGGCATCGTCCGTCACCCGGTTCCACTGGACCCAGCCGATCGCGTTGACCACGAAGAAGAACGCCTGCAGCCCGCACTCCGAATAGAGCCGCGCCTCGAACAGGGTGATCCCGATCAGGGTGACCATCGCCATGGCGACGGGGAAATTCCAGATCGAGCGGCGCACCAGCAGCCAGATCTGGATCAGGCCGAGCACCGAGCCGAGCAGCTCGGTCCAGTGCGCTGCGGCGTAGGCCATGGCGGTATCGATCAAAACGCGGCAGCCCATTCATCGGGCTTGAAGCCGACCAGCAGCCCGCCGGGATGCTCGACCACCGGGCGCTTTATGCACGATGGCTGGGCGATCATCAGTCTGATGGCCTTCGTAGTATCGAGATCGGTCCGATCGGCTTCCGGCAATTTGCGGAAAGTTGTCCCGGCGCAGTTGAGGACCTTCTCCCAGCCAGCCGCCGCAACCCATTCGGCAAGCTTGGCCGGGTCTGCACCCAGCTTCTTGTAGTCATGGAACGCGTAGCCAATCCCACGTGCGTCAAGCCAGACCCGCGCTTTCTTGACCGTGTCGCAGTTGGGGATGCCGTAAAGCGTAACCGTCACGAGGCGGGCCGTTCGTAGCGGTGGGTGCGGGGCTGGTCGCAGGTGTAAAGCGTGTAGTCCTGATAGTATTCGGCGCGGCCCTTGGCCTGGATCACCGCGTGATCGGGATGGCTGCCCCAGGCTCGGGCGGCTTCGGCGGTGTCCCATTCGCTCAGCGCGATGACCTCGCCATCGTCGGCAGCATAGCTTTTGAACGAGACGAACCCGGGCTGCGCGCGAGCCAGTTCCTCCATGCGATCTGCGTCGGCGCCATAGGCCGCGCCATCGATAGCGGCGCGCTTGCGATTGCGGAAGACGACCACGAACATGGGGTCTCTCCTAAACCGGTTATGGACAGCCGCGCAATCAGGCGGCAAAGCCCATCGCATGTCCGTCAACACCTTTGGCCGCATGTTGCGTTTCACCACCTGGGGCGAAAGCCACGGGCCTGCGCTGGGCGCGGTGGTCGACGGGTGCCCGCCGGGACTGGCGATCAGCGAAGACAAGATCCAGCCGTTCCTCGATGCGCGGCGGCCGGGGCAGTCGAAGTTCACCACCCAGCGGCAGGAACCCGATCAGGTCCGGATCCTCTCGGGCACGTTCCAGGGCAAGACCACCGGGACCCCGATCAGCCTGATGATCGAGAATGTCGACCAGCGCTCGAAGGACTATTCCGAAGTCGCCAAGGCTTACCGCCCGGGCCACGCCGACTATGCCTATGACGCCAAGTACGGCTTTCGCGACTATCGCGGCGGCGGGCGCAGTTCGGCTCGTGAGACCGCGGCGCGGGTCGCGGCAGGCGCGGTGGCGCGGCTGGTCATTCCCGAAGTGGTGGTGATCGGCTGGGTTGCCGAAATCGGCGGAGATTGCATCGATCCCGCCAATTTCGACGCCAACCAGATCGGCCGCAATCCCTTCTTCTGCCCCGATCCGGTTGCGGCGGTGCGCTGGGAGAAGCTGGTCGATGAAGCGCGGCTGGCGGGGTCTTCGCTCGGCGCGGTGGTCGAATGCGTTGCCAGCGGGGTTCCTGCCGGATGGGGCGCACCGATTTACGGCAAGCTCGATGCCGACCTTGCCGCCGCGATGATGGGGATCAACGCGGTCAAGGGCGTGGAGATCGGCGATGGCTTCGCTGCTGCGCGGCTCAGCGGCGAAGAAAATGCGGACCCAATGCGACCCGGCCCCGGCTCGCCGACATTCACCGCCAACCACGCCGGCGGGATCGCGGGTGGGATCAGCACCGGCCAGCCGGTCAAGGTCCGCGTCGCGTTCAAGCCAACCAGCTCGATCCTGACCCCGGTCGAAACGATCGACCGCGACGGGCAGGCGACCGAAATCCGCACCAAGGGCCGCCACGACCCCTGCGTCGGCATCCGCGGCGTGCCGGTGGTTGAGGCGATGATGGCCTTGGTGCTGGCCGATCACAAGCTGCTCCACCGCGGACAATGCGGATAAGCCCCGTGCTATGAGCTTTTACTTTGCCGCCATCCTCGCCTTCGCGGGGCTGCTGCTGCTCTACAACCAGCGCCGCCAGAAGCGGCTCGATGCCGATCCGGCGCAGCACCATCTGGCGTCGCTGCTGATCGGCGCGGTGCAGGGCGCACCCGGCGCCAGTCAGCGCCTCGCGGCCGAACAGCTCTCTCAGATTTCAAAAGGGAGCGCCGATCGACGGGTTCGGCTGAGCCATGCGGTCTTGCTGGTGCGCAGCAGCGCGACGCCCGCGATCTATTCGCAGGTGCTGGATCTGGCGCGCAGACTCTAATTCCTTCCCGCATCGGGGAGGAATTAACCCCGCAGCACCGCACCCAGCTTCGCAGCCGCCGCTGTGATCCGTTCGGCGATGGCCTTGAGCTGAGCTTCGTCGAAGCTCTTCTCGCCCGGCTGCAGCGTCACTTCGATGGCGAGCGACTTCTGGCCTTCAGGCACACCGTTCCCGCGGAAATCATCGAACAGCCGCGCGCCGACGATGTTGTCCTTGTCGGCAAACCGCACCGCGCGGACTAGGTCGCCCGCTGGCAGGCCGGCATCCACCAGAAAGGCGAAGTCGCGAGTTACCGCTTGCAAGGCAGGCGGGGCGTAGGCGGCGCGAGCAAAGGTGCTCGCCTTCTTCGCCGGGATCGCATCGAGATGAATACCCGCGACCGCCAACGGCACGTCGATGTCGAAAGCCTTGAGTACCGCAGGGTGAACCATGCCGAAACTGGCGAGCTGGGTTTTGGGGCCGAGCCTCAGGGTCGCCGACTGGCCGGGGTGATAGACATCCCCAGCCTCGCCCATGACCTGTAGATTATCCACCGGAGCGCCTGCTTCGCGCAGCAATTCGAGGCACATCGCCTTGGCATCGAAAGCATCGAAGGTCTGCGCCTTGCCGTGTTGCCAGCTGCGCGCCGCCTTGTCGCCCGCGAGCACCAGCACCAGCGTGGGATGCTCACCATCCGCCAGATAGCGCCGGCCAATCTCGAACAGCCGCACCGATGAAGCCCCGCGATCAAGGTTACGGCGCACTGCTGAAAGGAGGCCGGGCAGCAGTGAGGGCCGCATGACCTTCAGCTCTTCGCTGATCGGGTTTTCCAGAATCCACAGGTGCTCGTTCTGGCCCGGCGTCAAAGCGCCTATCCATGCAGCTTCGGCTTCGGAAATGAATGACCAGGTAATCGCCTCATTGAGTCCAAGTCCGGCGGCCGCGCGGCGCAGCTTGCGCTCCAGCTTCTGATCCGCAGTCGCGGTCGGCCGGGCAACCCCGTCGGCGCGCGGCAGCGCCACGCTTGCAACCTTGTCCAGCCCGTGAATGCGGACGACTTCCTCAACCAGATCGGGCGGTCCATCGATGTCGCGGCGCCAAGTTGGGACGGTGACGTGCCAATCGGCGTCAACCGCAAAGCCGAGACGTTCGAGGATCGAGCGTTGTTCGTCAGCGCCAACCGCGATCCCGCCCAGCCGCTCGCATAGCCCGGTATCGTAGGGGATGACGCGCGGCTCCAGCGGCGGTTGCCCGGCGCGGGTCACCGCCGACGCGGTCCCGCCGCAATGCTCGAGCACCAGTGTGGTCGCAATCGCCAGCCCATCATCGAGGAACGCCGGATCGACCCCGCGTTCGAAGCGCTGACGTGCATCACTGGTCAGGCCGAGCTTCTGCCCGGTGCGGGCGATGTGCTCGGGATCGAACCAGGCGCACTCGATCAGCACGTCGGTGGTCTCGGGCGATACGCCCGAGTGGATGCCGCCCATGACCCCGCCGATATCGTGGACCATGGCGTCGTCGGCGATCACGGTCATCGTCGCATCGAGCGTGTAGGTCTTGCCGTTGAGCGTATCGACCTGCTCGCCGTCCTTCGCCCGGCGCGCAACCAGCGGTCCGACCAGCTTGGCGCGGTCGTAAACGTGCAAGGGCCGGCCCAGATCAATCGACACGAAATTGGTGATGTCGACCAGCATCGAGATCGGCTTCTGCCCGATCGCCATGAGCTTGCTGCGCATCCATTCGGGCGCGGTGCCGTTGGTCACGCCGCAGACGGCCTGCGCGTAGAACGCGGGACAGCCTTCGGGGTCATTCGTGGCAACCTCGGGCGCGGGGCCGGTGCCGGCAACCGGCTCCAGCGCGGTCATCCGGTAAACCTCGGCCAACGGGCGCAAGGTGCCGAGCCCGGCGGCGGAGAGATCGCGGGCAATGCCGCGCACGCCCATGCAGTCCTGCCGGTTGGGGGTGATCGAAATGTCGAACACCGGGTCGCTGCCCTGATACTGGGCGAAGGGCATGCCGACCGGCGCGTCTTCGGGCAGTTCGAGAATCCCGTCGTGTTCGTCGCCCAGTTCGAGTTCGCGCACCGAGCACATCATGCCGTTGCTCTCGACCCCGCGGATCGCGCTGACCTTGAGTTCGAACCCGCCGCCCGGGACCACCGCGCCGGGAGTACCGAGCACGTCGGTCATCCCGGCGCGGGCGTTGGGCGCGCCGCAGACCACCTGCAGCGGCTTTCCATCACCCTTGTCGACACTGAGCACCCGCAGCTTGTCGGCATTTGGATGCGGCTC
>JBJTLY010000221.1:0-7048 GCA_046063275.1 Novosphingobium sp.
GCAAGCGTCGCGCGGTCCTGCTTGCCGAGCAGCTCGCCATGGTCGGCCGCGACCTGCACCGGGGCATTGCTGTCCTGCCCGCCAAAGACCTGCGCCTGCGACGGGGCGAGCGCCAGCAAAGCGGCGCTGCCGATCGCAAAGCCGGCCAGCAGCGAACGCAGCGCCGTGGTCTGCAGACTGGTCTTGGGTGCCGAACGATCGCTCATCGCGGGATCCTGAGTTTCTGAAGCTGCATGTTCATCCGCACGTTGCCGTCCATCGTGACGATCCGCTGGTCAAGGTCCGCGCTTACCCGGTCCGCCCGGAATGTGCCAGCCGGAACCGCGCCGTTGACCCCGCCGCTGCCACCAACCTTGCGGCCCTTGAGGTCGATCGCGACGTTGTCGGTGGTCATCCGGTAGCCATCGGCTGCGGTGAAGACCACTGGCCCGGCGACCGAGACGGTCTCGTCGCGGTAGTTGTAGGCGCCGTTCTGCGCGGTGAGTTCGGCCGGCCCGTCGGTGAGCCGCAGCCGCGCGGCGAGCATGTCCATCTTGACCACCGGCTCCCGAATCGAGACCTGCACCGCATTGCCTGCAGTCAGGGTGAACGGGCGGCCATCGTTATCGATCCCGCGATACATCGCATTGGCGACGCGGAGACGTTCGGCAGTCAGCGCCACCTTGTTGCGGTCGAGCAGGAAGCTGAGCTCGCGCCGCGCAAACAGTGGCCCGATGATCATTGCCGCGAGCACCACGCCGACCGCGCCGGGTAGCCACACCGCAAGCAGGCGGATCTTGCGATCATGCCATCCGCCGGGCGCGGCCCAGTGCTGGCGCTTGTCGCGGACAATGTCGGCCTGCTGGCTCATGATTCGTGGCTGAAGATGTCCTTGTCCGCCCAGCCCATCAGATCGAGCCGCGCGCGGTGCGGCAGGTAATCGAACGCGGCCTGTGCGGCTGCGGTGCGGTGTTCACGCGCCAGCCGCTCGACCAGGATGGCGTGCATCGCGTGGAGATAGCGCACGTCCGAGGCAGCATATTCGCGCTGCGCTTCGCTGAGCTCGGGCCCGCCCCAGTCGCTCGACTGCTGCTGCTTCGACAATTCCTTGCCGAGCAGTTCGCGGACCAGATCCTTGAGGCCGTGGCGATCGGTATAGGTGCGCACCAGCTTGCTGGCGATCTTGGTGCAGAACACCGGGCCGGCTTCTACGCCAAGATAGTGCTCGATCGCCGCGAGGTCGAAGCGGGCGAAGTGGTAGAGCTTCAGGCGCGCCGGATCGGCCAGCACTGCCTTGAGGTTCGGCGCGTCGTAGTTTGAGCCGGGGCCGAAGCGCACCAGATGCTCATCGCCGCTGCCGTCGGACAGCTGGACCAGACACAGCCGGTCGCGCGGGGTGAGGAGCCCCATGGTTTCGGTGTCGACCGCGATCGGTCCTTCGCCCAGCACCCCGGCGGGCAGATCTTCTTCGTGCAGATAGACAGTCATATAGTCAGGTGCTTAGGCTCATGTGCGCGGGGTGGGAAGCCCTTGCATTCCCCCTCTTTCGTCATGCTGAACTTGTTTCAGCATCCATTTCGCCCCAATCATGAAACTGGACTTGGGGCACGATGGACCCTGAAACGAGTTCAGGGTGACGGTATGAGTAATGGCGATGCGGTTCCCGAAAGCTGGCGCGCGGTGCTGGGACCAGTGTTGGCCAGCCCGAAATCGCGCGCGCTGGGCGGGTTCCTCAAGGCTGAGGAAACTGCAGGCAAACCGATCTACCCGCCGCGCGGCTCCCGGCTCGCTGCACTTGAGCTGACTCCGCTCGATGCGGTGAAGGTGGTGATCCTTGGGCAGGATCCTTACCACGGGCCGGGGCAGGCGCATGGCCTGTCTTTCTCGGTCCAGCCGGGGGTGCGGGTGCCGCCGAGTCTGGTCAACATCTACAAGGAACGGCAGGCAGATCTCGGTCTGCCGCGCCCCGCGCACGGCAATCTGTCGAACTGGGCCAAGCAGGGCGTGCTGTTGCTCAACAACGCGCTGACGGTCGAAGACGGCAAGCCCGCCTCGCACCAGGGCAAGGGCTGGGAGGAGATCACCGACGCGGTGGTCGCCGCGGTCGCCGCCAAGCCGGAACCTTGCGTGTTCATGCTGTGGGGCAGCCACGCGAAGAAGAAGGCGGGAAGCGTCCCTGGCCTGATGAACAGCCACCACCTGATCCTCACCGCCCCACACCCCAGCCCGCTTTCGGCGCACACCGGCTGGTTCGGTTCTGGGCATTTCTCGAAGGCCAATGCGTTTCTTGAGGCGCAGGGACGGGGTGCGGTGGATTGGGCGGTTTAATGAACAACTCGAACAACCTTCGTCGCCCCGTGCTTGACACGGGGCTTGGCTAACCTGCCACGCCGGGTTCGGGCGCTCCCCCCGAGGGATACCACTGCTCCCAAAGGTCCAGCCAATCGGGATTCTCAGCCTCGATCAGCGCAAATTTCCATTCGCGCTGCCACTTCTTGACCAGCTTTTCGCGGGCAATCGCCGGTTCGATCTCCTCATGGCGCTCGGCATAGACCAGCCGCTTTTTGTTGAAATCCGCGACATGGATCGAACCGTCCCCTTCGCGGTGCTGCCAGACCCGCCGGATCAGGTCGGAAGTTACGCCGACGTACATCCCGCCACGATAGCGGTTCGCCATGATGTAGACCCAACCGCCTTTTTCCATGCGTGGGTTATGCCGAATGCAACGCCCGAAGAAAAGCCAAGCCCCGTGTCAAGCACGGGGCGACGGGGTTGATTCAAAATTTGTGTATGTAGGAAAATCGAACGGCAGCTTACGACGCCATTGCGGACATTAGAGTTCGCTGGTTGTTATGGTTGGTAGGGAAAAAAGATGTCTGCGATCTCAGCATCGCTAAGCTCAGTGCGGTGCGCATCCAGCCAATCCAACATCAAATTTGCATTTGGATCAATTTCAGTAGCGTCAATCGGATCATTGAACCGGATGCCTTTGTCTAGCTTCATGTAATCTGGACCGGTCGAGTCCAGAAGAGAAGAGATTTTCCGCAGAATGTCATTCATCATCGGATGCGTGAAAATTTCAGGGATAGCGGAACCACCGAATTTCGCGTGCAGCAAGAACCTAGCTAAGTAGTAAGATTCATCGCTGTCTAGTTCGAACAGAATCTTGCCGTCGGCATTTGAGATAATCACAAGGATGAAACTCCTAGGTCGGCCCAAGACTTATGGGTTTGGAACCGGCATGTCACGTCCGCTTTCCACCCCATTCCTGCCGTTCCTGAACTAACCCAGCCGCCCCAACAACGCATCCGCCAGCCGCCGCCCAAACCCCGGCCCCTGTTGGGGGTACAGATAAGGCTCGATCAGCTCCTCCTCGATCACCGCCAGCGCGCCGTTCTCCAGACGCACCATGTCGATCCTCGCGTAAGTCGGCGGTGCCTCAAATGGCAGCATCGCCATCACTGCTTCGGCGGCCGCGCGGTCGGCAAGGGCGGGGTCGAGCGGGACTTCGCTGCCGCCGTAGAGCGACTGGATACGGTAGTCACCCGCCGCGGCGCGCTTGATCAGGGCGTGGCTGAGCGCGCCGCCGATGAAGATGAAGCTCAGTTCGCCCTCGGCCTGGATCGCGGGGAGGAAGGGCTGAATCATCGCCGGCTGGTCCATCTTCCACGCTTCGATGGCGGGGTCGTCGCGGCGGAACGAGTCCTGCCCGATCGCGCCCGCGCCGACGCGGCGTTTGACCACCACCCGGTCGCAGCCGAAGTGATCGAAGGCGGCGTTGATGTCGGCGGGGCCGGGCGCTTCGGGCCACAGCGTCGGGATCGACGGCGCCCCGCGCTCTTCCAGTTCGCGCAGGTAGAGCTTGTCGGCGTTCCAGCGGATCACCGCGGCGGGATTGGCGACCACCACGCCTGCCGCCTCCAGTTCGTCGAGCCGGGTGAGGAACTCATCCTTCGCCTCGGTGTAATCCCACGGCGTGCCGAGGTAGGCGACATCGAACCGGGTCAGCTCCTCCAGCGGCGCGCGCCAATCGATGTCGGTCACCTCAGCGCGGCTCCCGCAGCCCTCGCGCAGCGCGGCGAGCAGCAGATCGTGCTCGAAGGCGTCGGGGCGGCGCGTGGGCGATCCGGGCAGGGTATCGGGGCAGGCGAGGAAGGCGATACTGGGCATGGTCCGGCCCCTAGCAGAGGCGCAAGCTTGAGCAAGTCGGCGCACCGTGTTCTTATCCGGGCAATGCTTCGCCACATGCTCATCTACGGTACGGCCATGGCCTTGGTAGCGCTCGCTGCCGAGGCGCTGGAGACGGGCAATGCTTTGGGCGTCCTGCCGACCAGCCTGTTCGTGCTCGGCGTTGCGTTGCTGTTTGCCGCGCTCGGCATGTGGCTCGGCATGCAGCTTGTGCCCCGCGCAGCGCCCACGCCTTTCGAGCGCAACGAACAGGCAATGATGGCGCTCGGCATCAGCCCGCGCGAATGCGAAGTGCTCGATCTGCTGGCCGAAGGGGCATCGAACAAGCTCATCGCACGGCGGCTGTCGATCTCGCCCAACACGGTCAAGACGCACGTTTCGCGCCTGCTTGAAAAGTTCGATGCGCAGAGCCGGACCCAGCTCGTGAGCAATGCAAGGCAGCTGCGAGTCTTGCCGTAAATCAGGGTGAGAGGCCCTGAATCACCCATCTGGGTGATGGATTCGGCCCTGAATTCGACCTAGCCGGTGCCAATCAACTGAAGGGGAGGCAACCAATGCAACGCATCATTCTGGTCTACGGCGCGATCGGCGGGACGATCGAGCTCGCACTGCTGGCACTGTCGATGGGGCTCGTCGGCGAACACGGCAACATGGGCATGGTGCTCGGTTACCTGTCGATGCTGATCGCGATGAGCATGGTCTTCGTCGGGGTGAAGCGCTTTCGCGATGAGCGGCAGGGCGGGGTGATCTCGTTCTGGAAGGCGCTTGGCGTCGGGCTCGGCATCGCGGGGGTAGCCTGCCTGTTCTACGTGCTCGGCTGGGAGGCCTACCTGTGGTCGACTGATTACACTTTCATGGAGAAGTTCACCGCGAGCCAGCTGGCCAAGATGCAGGCCGCCGGAGCCGCTGCGGCCGACATTGCCAAGTTCAAGGCGGACATGGCGGGCTTTGCCGAAATGTACGCCAATCCCGTTACCCGGATGCTGGTGACGCTGTCTGAGATCGCCCCGATCGGGCTGCTCGTCCCGCTGGTCAGCGCCGGCCTGCTGCGCAATCCGCGCTTCATGCCGGCGAAGGTGTGAGCTAGCGCGGCAGTTCGCTTACGCCCATCAGCATTTCGTCGACCGCGCGGGCAGCCTGGCGGCCTTCGCGGATCGCCCAGACGACCAGGCTCTGGCCGCGGCGCATGTCGCCGCAGGCGAAGATCTGCGGGTCGCTGGTGCGGTAGCTGAAGGTGTCGGCAAAGACATTGCCGCGCGCGTCGAGTTCGACCCCGGCCTGATCGAGCAGCCCGGCCTTCTTCGGACCGACGAAGCCCATCGCGAGGAAGATGAGGTCGGCCTTGAGCGTGAACTCGCTCCCGGCGATCTCCTCCATCTGGCCGTTCTTCCATTCGACCCGGACGCAGTCGAGCCCGGTGACCTGCCCATCCTTGCCGGCAACGCGCTTGGTCAGGATCGCCCAGTCACGCTCGACGCCTTCTTCGTGGCTCGACGAGGTGCGCAGCTTCATCGGCCAGTTGGGCCAGGTCAGCGCCTTGTCTTCCTTTTCGGGCGGGCGCGGCATGATCTCGATCTGGGTGACCGAGGCGGCGCCCTGGCGGTTCGAGGTGCCGACGCAGTCCGAGCCGGTATCGCCGCCGCCGATTACGATCACGTGCTTGCCGGTGGCGGTCAGCGTGCCGCGCGGCGCGGCGCGCAGTTCGTCATCGCCGGCATTGCGCTTGTTCTGCTGGGTGAGGAATTCCATCGCCAGCCGCACGCCCGGCATTTCGGCGCCGGGAATGGTCAGCTGGCGCGGCTCTTCGGCCCCACCGGACAGCACGATCGCATCGAAATTGTCCTTGAGGCTTTCGACCGAGACGTGGACGCCGACCTCGGTCGATTCCCTGAGAACCACGCCTTCGGCCATCATCTGCATCAGGCGGCGGTTGATCGGGTCTTTCTCAAGCTTGAAGTCGGGGATTCCATAGCGCAGCAGGCCGCCCAGACGGTCGTTCTTCTCAAACAGCGTGACCGTGTGACCGGCGCGGGCGAGTTGCTGGGCGCAGGCCATGCCCGCCGGGCCCGAACCGACCACTGCCACGGCCTTGCCGGTGCGGTGTTCGGGAACTTGCGGCACAATCCAGCCTTCATCCCAGCCCTTGTCGACGATCGCGCATTCGATCGATTTGATCGTGACCGGCGCGTCGATCAGGTTGAGCGTGCAGCTCGCCTCGCACGGTGCGGGGCAGATGCGGCCGGTGAATTCGGGGAAATTGTTGGTCGAATGAAGCACTTCCAGCGCATTCTTCCAGTCGCCCTCGTAAACCAGATGGTTCCAGTCGGGGATGATGTTGTTCACCGGGCAGCCGTTGTGGCAGTACGGAATGCCACAATCCATGCAGCGGCTGGCCTGCGCGCGCAGCGCCGGTTCCTCAGGCGGGATCACGAATTCGCGGTAATGCGCCAGCCGCTCCTTGGGATCGGTGTACTTGCGATCCTGCCGCTCGAGTTCGAGAAAGCCGGTTTCCTTGCCCATCTGTCTTACTCCGCCGCCACGGTTGCGGCTTCGAGGCGCTCCGCCTCCATCGCCCGCAGCGCCTTGGCGTAATCCTTCGGCATGACCTTGACGAATTTGCCCAGCGCCGCCGCCCAGTCATCAAGCAGCGCGCGGGCGCGCTTGCTGCCGGTGTGGAGGTGGTGGCGTTCGAGCAGCACGCGCAGCCGTTCGGCATCGTGGCGCAGCATGTCGCCCATCCCGGCGTTGCTCACACCCTGGGTTCGCTGCTGCGGACGGCCTGCGCCATCTTCATCGTCGCGTTCGGGAGAAATCGGCAGCAGGTCGACCTGCGCCTTGTTGCACAGCTCGGCAAAGTTTCCGGCTTCGTCGCAGACATAGG
>JBJTLY010000222.1:0-17375 GCA_046063275.1 Novosphingobium sp.
ATCGTCTTCGACCAGCAGGAGCCGTGGTGCGGCCATGGTCAGGCTCCTGCCCGGTCTTCCCGGTCGGTGAGATGCGTGCCGGTCGCGGCGTAGTAGACCATTTCCGCCACGTTGGTCGCATGGTCGCCGATCCGCTCGATATTGCGCGCCACGAACAGCAGCTGCGCGCAGTCGCTGATCGTCGAGGGATTTTCGATCATGTAGCTGACGAGGTTGCGGAACAGCGATTCGTAGAAGGCATCGACCTTCTCGTCGCGCTCGTTCACCTGGTGCGCCAGCTGCGCATCGCGCGCTGCGAAGGCGGTCAGCACGTCGTGCACCATGCCGGCGGCGACATCGGCCATTGCCGGGATCAGGGTCAGCGGTTCGAAGCGCTTGCGGCCCTCGATCTCACCCGCGCTCTTGGCGATGTTCTTGGCATAGTCGCCGATCCGCTCGATCACCCCGGCGATCTTGATCGCGGCGATCAGTTCGCGCAGGTCATCCGCCATCGGCGCGCGCAGCGCGATGGTGCGTACCGCCAGCCGGTCAACCTCGGCTTCGAGCGCATCGATCTTCTTGTCGCGCGCGATCACGGACTGGGCGAGATCGAGGTTGCCCTTGACCAAGGCCTCCATCGCCTCGCGCAGCGAGACTTCGGCGAGCCCGCCCATTTCAGCGATCAGCCCGCGGACCTTGGTGATATCCTCGTCGAATGCCTTGACGGTATGTTCCTGTGTCATCGTAAATCCTAACCGTAACGTCCGGTAATATAATCTTTTGTCCGCTCTTCTCGCGGATTGGTGAAGATCTCGGACGTCTTGCCGTATTCGACGATCTTGCCGAGGTGGAAGAACGCCGTCCGCTGTGAGACACGTGCGGCCTGCTGCATCGAATGGGTGACGATCACGATCGCATACTTGCCGCGCAATTCGGAGATCAGCTCCTCGATCTTGGCGGTGGCAATCGGGTCGAGCGCCGAGCACGGCTCGTCCATCAGGATGACCTCGGGCTCAACCGCGATCGCGCGGGCGATGCACAGTCGCTGCTGCTGTCCGCCCGAAAGTGCGGTGCCGCTGTCGGTCAGTCGATCCTTCACTTCGTCCCACAGGCCGGCGCGGTGCAGACTGCGCTTGACCACTTCGTCAAGCTCAGCCTTGCTTGAGGACAGGCCGTGGATACGCGGACCATAAGCGACGTTCTCGTAAATCGACTTGGGGAAGGGGTTGGGCTTCTGGAACACCATGCCGACCCGCGCGCGCAGCTGGACCACGTCCATCCCCGATTTGTAAATGTCCTCGCCATCGAGCGCGATGCTGCCTTCGACCCGCGCCCCGGCAATCGTGTCGTTCATGCGGTTGAACGAACGCAGGAAGGTCGATTTGCCGCAGCCCGACGGACCGATGAAGGCGGTCACGTAAGCGTCGGCAATGTCGATCGACACGTTGTCGATCGCGCGCTTCTCGCCATAGAAGACCGAGACATCGCGCGCGGCGAGCCGGGGGGTCACGGGATCAAGGATATGGGGTTCAGTCACCAGCGGTTCTCGAAACGGTTGCGAAGATAGATCGCCACGCCGTTCATCACCAGCAAGAAGGCCAGCAACACGATAATGGCAGCGGAGGTGCGTTCGACGAAACCGCGGTCGATTTCATCGGACCACAGGAAGATCTGCACAGGCAGTACGCTCGACGGCGAGGTGAAACCTGCGGGCGGGGTCGCGACAAAGGCCTTCATCCCGATCATCAGCAGCGGCGCGGTCTCGCCCAGCGCGCGGGCCATGCCGATGATGGTGCCGGTGAGAATACCGGGGAGGGCCAAGGGCAAGACATGGTGGAACACCGTCTGCACCGGGCTCGCGCCCACCGCCAGCGCGGCGTCGCGGATCGAGGGCGGAACCGCCTTGATCGCGTTGCGACCCGAAATGACGATGACCGGCATGGTCATCAGCGCGAGCGTCATACCGCCGATCAGCGGAGCCGAGCGCCAGTAGGGAAAGATGCCGAGGAACACCGCGAGGCCGAGCAATCCGAAAATGATCGAGGGCACCGCAGCGAGGTTGTTGATCGAAACTTCGATCAGTTCGGTCCAGCGGTTCTTGGGTGCGAACTCCTCAAGGTAAACCGCGGCGAAGACACCGACCGGGAAGGCCAGTGCCAGGGTGACCGCCATGGTCATCATCGAGCCCTTGAGCGCCCCCCAGATCCCGACCTTGGTCGGATCGGTCGCGTCGGAGGCGGTCAGGAAGCTCCAGTCGAGCCCGGGAATACCGTTGCGCAGGATCGTGAAGAGCAGAAAGCCCAGCACCAGCGCGGACAGCGCGACGCTGAAGAAGCCGAGCGCACGGAACCGGCGCTCGGCCGCGTGGCGACTGGCGAG
Source organism: Novosphingobium sp. (assembly GCA_046063275.1). Classification (GTDB taxonomy): domain Bacteria; phylum Pseudomonadota; class Alphaproteobacteria; order Sphingomonadales; family Sphingomonadaceae; genus Novosphingobium. The sequence continues at coordinate 2,359 of JBJTLY010000222.1, forward strand.
GCGGGCGGCGATCCGCTGCTGGAGTTCGGGATTACTCATAAGCTTCGCGGAACCGTTTCACCACGCGCAGCGCGATGTAATTGAGGGCAAAGGTGACCAGGAACAATACCATGCCCAAGGCAAACGCAGACAGAGTCGCCGGGTGATCGAAGCTGCCTTCGCCGGTCAGCATGGCGACGATCTGGTACGTCACCGTGGTCATCGACTGGAACGGGTTGGCGGTGAGTCGGGCGGTGGCGCCGGCGGCCATCACCACGATCATTGTCTCGCCGATCGCGCGGCTGATCGCCAGCATTATCCCGGCGACAATCCCGGGCAGCGCCGCGGGCAGCAGCACCCTACGGATCGTCTCGCTGCGGGTAGCGCCCATCGCCAGGCTGCCATCGCGCATCGCCTGCGGCACCGCGGCGATGCTGTCATCGGCCATCGAGGAGAAGAGCGGGATTATCATCACGCCCATCACCAAGCCTGCGGCGAGCGCGCTTTCGCTCGAAGCGCTGGCAATTCCGATCAGATGCCCGAAATCGCGCACCGCCGGGGCTACGGTGAGTGCGGCGAAATAGCCATAGACCACGGTCGGCACCCCGGCGAGCACTTCGAGCACCGGCTTCATCACCTTGCGAAACCCGGGTGTGGCATATTGTGTCAGGAAGATTGCGCTCATCAGTCCGAGTGGAATTGCCACCGCCATCGCGATGATCGCACCGACGAAGACCGTACCCCAGAACAGCGGCAAGGCACCGTAACTGGTCGCCAGCCCATCGCCTGGCGCGGACATCGGATCCGGGTTCCAGTTGGTCCCGAACAGGAAGTCGAGCGGGTTCACCATCTGGAAGAAGCGAAAGGTCTCGAAAGCCAATGAAACGACAATGCTCAGCGTAGTGAGCACCGCGACCAGCGAGGCAGCAAGCAGCAGGCCCAGCACGCTGCGTTCTACCGTCGTGCGCGCGCGCAGCCCTTCGTGCTGGCGCAGCAGAGCAAAGCCCAGTCCGCACAGTCCGAGCAGCAGGGTCAGTGAAACCCCGATCGTGCCGTAGAGATTTTGCGCCGCTCGGAATGGTTCGACCAGCGCTCGCGATGCCGGGTTGAAGGCGGCCGTCAGTGCCCCGCTCGCCAGACCTTGCGCTTCGGACAGGATCGAATCGCGTTGGAAGCCGAACGACGGAAGCTGGCTCGCGGCCGGATCGGCCAGCACGCGCTGCAGGATCATGCCCGGACTGATCGCTGCCCATACAGCCGCAAACAGGGTGGCCGGTATTGCCGTCCAAAGTGCTGCATACCAAGCGTGGTAGCTCGGCAGCGAGTGCAGGTCGCGCCCGGCGCCGCGCGCGGTGCGGCGCATGCGCCAAGCCCTGGTGCGGGCCGCAAGCCATGCGACCAGCCCCAGGGCTATGGCAATCAGGATCGGTATTGCAGGAGGCATGAAGCCTTACTTGAGCCCGCTGGGATCGAGCAGGGTCATGTCTGCAGCGACCTTGGCGTTCTTGGCCTGCAAGTCGTCGGTCATCACGATCATGCCGGCCTTGGCCAGCGCGCCGTCCTTGCCCCACAGCTTGGGCCAGGTGGCGACGAATTCGGCGAGGCCCGGGATCGCGCCGATGTGGGCCTTCTTGACGTAAATGTAGAGCGGGCGAGCGCCGGGATAGCTGAAGTCAGCGATCGAGGCATAGCTGGGCGCGATGCCGCCCATGGTCAGGCCCTGCAGCTTGTCGGCATTCGATTCGAGGTACGAATAGCCGAAGATGCCGACCGCCTGCGGATTGCTCTCCAGCTTCTGGACGATCAGGTTGTAGTTGTCCGAGGTATCGGCATAGGCGCCGTCGCTGCGCAGTTCGCCGCAGACCTTGTCGTGCTTGTCCTTGTCGCTGTCCTTCAGCGCCTTCATTGCCGGATCGGTGTCGCAGCCCTTGAACAGGATCAGTTCCTTGAGCGCATCGCGGGTGCCGGAAATGGTCGCCGGGCCATAGACCATGATCGGCTGGGCGGGCAGCGCCGGATTGACGTCTTTCCAGGTCTTGGCAGTGTTGGGCTTGCCGAACGGATTGGCAGCAATCGCCCTGTAGACGTCTATCGGGGTCAAAGCCATGGTCTGGCCTTGCTTCGAAGTGGCAAAGGCGATCCCGTCGATGCCGACCTGCACTTCGACCACGTCCTTGACGCCGTTCTTGGCGCATTCCTCGTACTCGCTCTTCTTCATCCGGCGCGAGGCGTCTTCGATGTCGGGGAACTGCGAACCGACCCCGGCGCAGAACAGCTTCATGCCGCCGCCGGTGCCGTTGCCTTCGATGATCGGCGCCTTGAAAGTGCCGCCCTTGGCGAACTCTTCGGAGACCAGTTTGGCGAAGGGCAGGACGGTCGACGAACCGACTGCGCGCACCTGATCGCGCGAGCCGCTCTGGCCGCCGCCGCAAGCCGAAAGCAGGGCCGCAGCAGAAACCGCAGCGGTGAAAGCGAGAATGGATTTTCTGGTCATGCGAATCGCTCCGTTGGCGTTATCTGACCTGCGCTCTGGTCTGCTTGTGTGACAGATCGATGACACATTGCTGGCAGATCGCAATCTGTCACCAATCAGTCGAACTTTTGACACAGACAGTCATCAATGTGTCACAAAACCTTCATAACCAGCGGCGCAATTTGCAGCTAGACAGGATCTCGTTCACCATGCGCCACACCATTCGCCTGCTGGCTCTTGCCGCAACCCTGAGCATCGCCGCACCGGCTGCTGCGAGCGACACGCAGTACTGGCAGACCCTCAACGTGGGCGTTGCACTGCCCGACAATTTCAAGGTTTCGAACGAGACTGTGCTGCGGTCGAGTGATGCCAAGGGGTTCTACGAGATCGAGAACAACTTCATGCTGGGCAAGAAGGTGAGCAAGGTGGTGACCTTGTGGCTCGGCTACACCTTCGATCCGCAATACAACCACGGTACCTTCCGCTTTCACGAGCACCGGTTCCGGCAGCAGGTGAATTTTGAAAACTTTGTGGAGGTCGGCAAGGTCAAGTTCAGCGGCCGGCTGCGGATGGAAGAGCGCTGGCGCGAAGGACAGACCGGCACCGCCTGGCGGCTGCGCCCGCAAATCAAGGCGACCGTTCCACTCAAGGGGAAGGTCACTCTGTCGGTCAGCAACGAAGACTTCATCGACCTCAACAACACCTCGTTCCAGACCGTCGACGGGCTCGAGCGGATGCGCAACGCGGTTTACGTGACCGTGCCGGTGAGCAAGAAGATCAACATCGACTTCGGCTACCTCAACCAGCACGGCTTCGTGCCGAACGGCAAGGACACCAGCGACAACGTGCTGACCGCAGGGCTGTCAGCTTCGTTCTGACGCCGCCAGCGGCAGCTGCACGGCAACTTGGGTGCCATGACCCAGCTCGCTCGTGAAATCGAGCGTCCCGCCGTGTCGTTCGACAATGTGCTTGACGATCGCCAAGCCTAACCCCGTCCCGCCAGATGCACGGCTGCGGCCGGGATCGGTGCGGTAGAAGCGGCGGGTCAGGTGGGGCAGGTGATGCGGCGCGATCCCCGGACCGCGGTCTGTAACCACCAGCAAGGCCTTGTCATTGGCCACCTTGACCGCGACGCTGACCGGCTGATCGTCTGCGCCGTATTTCAGGGCGTTGTCGATCAGGTTGCGGAGTAGCTGCTCAAGTTGGGCGGGATCGGCCAGAATCATGGTCGAAGGCCGCGCTGCCTCAAGCGTGACCCGCTCCTTGCCGCGCAGCGAAGACACTTCGGCAACGACCCGAGCTGCAAGCTGCGCCAGATCGATCTTCTCGGTGGGTCGTTCGTGCTTCTCAGCCTCGACGTGGCTTAGCGTCATCAGGTCCTCAACCAGCGACAGCATCCGCCGCGCCTCACGATCGATGATCCCGATAAAGCGCGTGCGGGTTTCCGGATCGCTCGGCGCGTCGGCATCGCCCAGCGTTTCGGCATAGCCGATGATCGCAGCCAGCGGCGTGCGCAGCTCGTGACTCGCATTGGCGACGAAATCGGTGTGCGCGCGGCTCATGTCGCTTTCCGAAGTGCGATCCGCCAGTTCGATGATCCAGCGCTCACCTGAAAGACTGCGCCGGGTCAGCTGCCACAGGCTGCGCGGACCGGTGAAGCCGGGCACGCTGACGCTGGCGCCATCGGTCATGTCGACCAGCCGGACGGCTTCGGGATGGCGCAGCGCGATGCGCGCGTCCTGCCCCAGGATGTGATCACCCAAAGCGGCGCGGGCGGCGGCGTTGGCCTCGACCACCCGGTTGCCGTCGAGCAAGAGCAGCGGCAGCCCGACCGGCTCGATCGCTTGGTGGATCGCATCGCGTGAAACCTCGCGCGCATCGACCCGTGCGTCGAAAATCTGTGGTTCTGGCGTCCCCAGCCAAAGCGTGCCGGTCCACAGTACGACTACACCCAGGACCAGCCAGAAATTGCTGCCGCTCGCCAGCATGACTGCGCCCGCAAGCAGGGCAAGGCCGATACCGGCAAGGGGCAGGGGGCGTTTGGCAAACATCGGCGCTCGCTCCCATAGGGGCTGCGATGCAAAGTGCCAATTGTCTGGTTGGTGACCCCTACGGGAATCGAACCCGTGTTTCAGCCGTGAGAGGGCCGCGTCCTGACCGCTGGACGAAGGGGCCTTGGTATTGAAGGCAGATACTGCTCCGGCGCAGCGAGGATGGTGACCCGTACGGGAATCGAACCCGTGTTTCAGCCGTGAAAGGGCCGCGTCCTAACCGCTGGACGAACGGGCCATACCGGCTGCGCCGAAAGCAGGCCGCGCCTTTAGGGAAGGGGGCCGGGGGGGTCAAGTCCCCCGCGGCAAGATTGTTGCAGCAGGCCTAACCTTCACGCGAATGGCACACGGCCTGCAGCTTGTTGCCATCGGGGTCGCGAACGTAGGCACCGTAGTAATTGGGATGGTAATGCGGGCGCGGTCCTGGCGCGCCTTCGTCGTTGCCGCCGTTAGCCAAAGCGGCGGCGTGGAACGCATCAACCGTGGCTCGCGACTGGACGATGTAAGCCACGTGTACCCCGTTGCCGGGACGGGCGGGCTCGCCATCGAAAGTTGGGCCGATGAAAGTCTTGGAACCTGTCGCTTCGCCAAAGGCAATTCCGCCAGCGTGTTCGAACAGGATCGGGTGACCCAGAACCTCCATCACCGCGAGCCAGAAGGGCCGCGCCTTGTCCCAGTCATTGGTTCCCAGGGTTACGTGGCTGAACATGCGGTGCTGCTCCTTCAATCGGCAAAGGCCGCATCGTCGACGTGAAGTTCGGCCTGCGGACGGTTTGACCAGTCGTCGATCTTGGCCCGCCCGGCGAGCCACAGGCGGCGATGGTGCGTGGCGTTGAGCAGCGTCTGGCCTAGTTCGGTCGAGGCCGCGCGGAAGGCGACAGCCTTGAAGTTTGCCCCGTCATCGCCGCGCACAATCAGGCGCACGTGATCGCTGCCAACCACGTCAGCCTTGACCATGCGCACCGGTCCAACCGCGATGCGCGGGCCCGGCCAGCCCATGCCATAGGGTCCGGCACTCTCCAGCGTTTCGACCAGCGCCGGAGTGAGCCCACCCGGCGCCAGTGCCAGATCGAGCTGCATCGATTGCCCGGTCATCGCCGCCGTAACCGCGCTGCCCAGCCGCGCGTCGAGCCAGTCACTCAGCGCGTTCAATTGCTCCGGCGCGATAGTCAGCCCGGCGGCCATGGCGTGTCCGCCGCCGGCGATCAGCAGGCCCGCCTCGCGCGCGGCCATGATTGCTGAGCCCAGATCGACCCCGGCGATCGAGCGGCCCGAACCCTTGCCGTTGCCATGCTCGTCGGCATCGAGCGCGATCACCAGCGCGGGTTTGCCGGTCTTTTCCTTGATCCGTCCGGCGACGATGCCGATCACCCCGGGATGCCAGCCGGCCCCGGCGAGCACCAGAACGGAGCGGTTGTGCTGGCTGGCGATCTGCGCCTCGGCCTGTTCCTGGACCACCGCCTCAATCCCGCGGCGTTCTTCGTTGAGGGATGAAAGCTGTGCGGCGATGGCGCGGGCTTCGTCGGGGTCCTCGGTGGTCAGCAAGCGTACTCCGAGAGTGGATTCGCCGACGCGCCCGCCAGCATTGATCCGCGGCCCCAGCGCGAAGCCAAGGTCCGAACAGGTCGGAGCGCGGCTCAGCCTGCTGGCATCGATCAGCGCCGCCATGCCGACCCCGTCGCGACGCGCCATGACTTTCAGGCCCTGTGCGACAAAGGCACGATTGAGCCCGTGAAGCGCCGCAACATCTGCCACTGTACCCAAGGCGACCAGATCGAGCAGCGCGAGCAGATCGGGCTCGGCGCGCGATTCAAAGAACCCACGCAGTCGCAGCGTGCGAACGGTCGCGATGGCCAGCAGGAAGGCGACGCCGACCGCGGCGAGGTGGCCGTGCGCCGCGCCGATTTCGCTTTCATCGAGCCGGTTCGGGTTCACCAGCGCTGCGGCACGGGGCAGCTCGGCCGAACATTTGTGGTGGTCGACCACGATCACATCGACCCCGGCCTCGTGCGCCATGTCCAGGGCTTCGTGCGCCATCGCGCCGCAATCGACGGTGACGATCAGGCTCGATCCCTGGTCGGCAAGGCGGACCAGCGCCTCGCCCGACGGTCCGTACCCTTCCAGCAGCCGGTCCGGGATATAAAACTGCGCCTCAAGCCCGAGCGACCGTAACAGGCGGATCAGCAATGCAGCGCTGGTTGCCCCATCCACATCATAGTCTCCGTAGACTGTAACGGTCTCATTCGTGAGGACCGCCTGGGCAAGCCGTTCCGCCGCCGCGTCCATGTCGCGCAGTTCGGATGGATCGGGCAGGAAGGCGCGCAGCGAAGGGCTGCGATGCCGCTCGATATCCTCTGCGGCAACGCCGCGTGAGAGCAGCAGCTGGGTCACCAGGTCGTGGTCGAGGCTCGACCCGTTGCCAAGGTCCATATTGCCGCCGCGCCAGCGCCAGGTTTTGCCCGAAATCGAGCGGCCTAGGCCAAGGATGGATTGCGAGGTGGCGGTCATCTGGCTTGCCTAGCCCAGTGGTGCCGGCAACAAAAGCTCTGCGCGGCATCAACTTGACGGCAATTGACAACTAATCGCTTCGGGCGTGGGATAGGATTCGAGGCGAAACCGAAAAGGGGCTTGGTATGGCTATCAATCGCACAGTTGCCGTCGCAGTGGTGTTTGGCTTGGTCGGAAGCACGGCGCTGCCGGTGATGGCGCAGCGCGCACCGACCAGCGGTCCGGTCGCGCGCTATGATATGCGGGTCGGGACCGTCTCGGGCTTCGGCGCGATGGGCGGCGGCTTTGGCGGGGCGATGAGCATGGCCTTCGGTGGCGGCGGCAACAAGGTTCAGCATGAACTGCTGCTGCGGTTGGGATCGAGCCAGCCGGCGGGCGGCAAGCCCAAGGCCGATCACTTTATGCCTGCGGGCGCCAAACTCGGCAAATCGGTCGCGCTGATCACGCCGACCGAAGAGCGCGGGCCGGTCGACGAATTGCCCGGCCAGCGCCAGGGGCAGAAGCCCTCAGGGCGCATGCTGATCTTCTGGGGCTGCGGCGAACACGCGCCCAAGGGGCAGCCGGTGATCATCGATTTCGCCAAGCTGGGCGCCGGGCAGGTGCCGCCGGGAATGTGGTCTGCCACGGTGCTGCGTGATTGGGGCCCAACCCTGCAAAACAGCAAGACCTTCGGGCGCTGGCCGGCCGAAGATGGCAAGATGGTCAAGGCTGACAGTTCGCTGATCGGCGCACACCGGATCGCCGGAAACTATTCGCCAGAGATTTCCTTCAACCTCGCGCAGGACTTTCTGGCGCCGCTGACGACGACCTCCACGTCCAATCCCAGCGGGTCGACCTTGCTGAGCTGGAATGCAGTACCTGGTGCAACCGGCTACCTTGCGTTCCTGTTCGGCGGCAAGATGGCGCAGGGCGGGCAGATGGGCGACATGGTGATGTGGACCAGCAGCGCTTCGCGGCAATTCGGCGGGGGGCTGTCCGACTGGCTCACTCCGACGCAGGTCGCAGGTCTGGTCAAGGATCGCACTGTGATGGCACCCAGCACCATCAGCTGCACCATCCCCGCCGAAGTCCGTAACGCCGGGGCCGATTTCCGCATGGGCATGATGACCGCATTCGGCCCGGAGGCCGACTTCTCCTATCCCGAACGGCCGGCCAACCCCAAGGCACCATGGAACCTCGAATGGACCGCGCGGGTGCGCTACCGTGCGACCACCAGCTGGATGGACATGCCCGGGATGCCGAACCAGGCCGAGCAGCAGCAAGGCCCGAAGAAGTGCAAGCCCAAGGGGCTGGGCGGATTGCTCGGCGCGGCTATTGGCGGTGGGTGCTGAACCGGACCAGGCGGTGCTCCTGATCGTCTGGCACAGCCGGACCGGGGCTAGTCGCGCACTGGCAGAGGCTGCGGCGCACGGAGCGGGGCAGCTTGCCTGGGTGGTTGAAGCGGCACTCGCCGCACCGGACGATTTCCTTGCCGCGCGCGGTTATCTCTTTGCCTGTCCGGAAAACCTCGGCACGATGAGCGGGGCGATGAAAGAGATGTTCGACCGCTGCTATTACCCGCTGCTCGGCCGGATCGAGGGCCGCGCCTATGCCACCCTGATTGCGGCGGGCAGCGACGGACGGGGTGCGCAGGCTCAGCTTGACCGGATTGTCACCGGCTGGCGGCTGCGGCGCGTGGCCGAACCGCTGATCGCCATGCTCGGCGCGCAGACCCCCGACGAGATCGCAGCGCCCAAGATCGTTCCTGCACCGTTACTCACCGAAGCGCGAAACTTGGGTGCGGCGATGGCAAGTGCGCTCGAACAAGGCATTTTCTAGAGATCAATTGCACTGAATAGTCCGAAGTGGAGCGAAATAACGCTGCAGGACTCGACTAAACCCGCCGAAAGGTGCCACAGGATAAGAATCGACAATGCGGTGGTGGGGAAATTGGGTAGCGGCGCGGTAGAGGGCAGTTCGCAAGGGGACTACGGCGCAGTGCTTTCGCTGGTCTTCGCGGCAGGGCAACGGCCCGATGCCGCTGCTTTGCGATCACTGGCCAATGCCTCCGCGGGTGAGGCGCGCGCTCCCGCATTTTCGATCAGTCACATGCCCGATCCCGGCGAAGGCTGGGTTGAACTTCTTGCCGACGGGCTGACTTTCGATTGCGCCGGTCTTGCCCCGGCACAGCCGGCACCGATGCCCAGTGGCGGCGCACTGCTCGGGCTTGAAAGCGAGCCTGAGGGAGAGACGATCTCACTCAGTCCCGGACCGCACCTGGCCGATGCAGCGGGCATGTTGCCGGTGGTGCGCACGCTTGCCGGCATCGGCAGCCAGCTTGCGGCGTTGCCCGGCGCGGTCGCGGTGATCTGGAACCCCGCACGGTGCTGGATGCCACCAGCCTATTTCAGCAAGGTTGTCGGCGGCTGGCTGACTGATGGTCCGTTCCCCGCGCTCGGGCTCACCTCGCTTGAGCGGGAGAACGACGGGTCGATCGTTTCGGTCGGCCTCGCTCTGATGATCGGCCAGGAACTTCGCTTCATCGCCGATGCCAAATTGGTCACCGCTGACCTTGCGCGAATAGCCGTGCGGCTGATCCACGCTTTGATCGAGAGCGGACCAGTTTTCCAGTCGCGCACATTCCTCGGGCCCGATCGGGAGACGCTGGTGGTGACCCCGAACCTTCGCGGTACCCAGCTCGATGTGACGATCCGGCGTTAGCGTGCGGGAGCTGGGGTAGCGCTTGTCGTTCGGTGGCCCGTCACGCCTGATCCTCTCGGGGCTTGGCTTGAGAGCGGCCCAGCGACAACGCATATCGTTCCGCTCGGTCAATCGCCCCGGCACGGCAGGCTTCGATCCCGGGCTGCAGCGCCACCACCTGCTGCCGCGACAATTGCTGACCAGCCGCGCCTTTACCCCGATGCTCGAAGCGCTTGGCCGCAGCGAAGTCGATTTCGAGGACTTCCGCAGCAACGGTCTGCTGCTTCCGGCGAATGACAGCGCGGTGCTCAAGATCGGGCTGCCGCTGCACCGCGGGCCGCACCGCGATTACAACGCTATGGTGATCGAACGGGTCGGCCAGATCGAGGCGACTTGGTCGGCGAGCCGTCTGCGCGCGCCCGAATGCGCGCTGGAAGTGGCCTACGAGCGGCTCGAGCTGCTCCAGCGCGCGCTGCGCCGGCGGCTGCTTGACCAGCAACGGCGGCTGCGCCTCAACAGCAAGGACCCGCTCGGCAGCGGCTACGACTTCAGCGAGCTCGACAAGATGGCCGCGCTGCTCTGGCCGGCGACCCAGCCGCCCGAAAACGACTAAGCCAGAACAGCCATCCCCGCCTTGGCCGCCAGCTCGGCCCGGGCAGTGTTGTATTCCGCTTCAAGCTTGTCCACCCGGTCAGCCACGCTGTCGATCGCATCAACCGCGCCGATCCCCTGGCCCGAACCCCAGATGTCCTTCCAAGCCTTGGCCTCGGTATTGCCGCCCGAGCCGAAGTTCATCGCGGATGGATCGCTTTCGGGCAGGTTGTCGGGATCCATCCCGGCAGCGATGATCGAGGGGCGCAGGTAGTTGCCGTGAACCCCGGTGAACAGGTTCGAATAGACGATGTCGGCCGCGCGGCCATCGACGATCGCCTGCTTGTAACCGTCCTGCGCGTTGGCTTCCTTGGTCGCGATCCACGGTGAGCCGATATAGGCAAAGTCCGCGCCCATCGCTTGCGCTGCAAGGATCGCGTGACCATTGGCGATTGAGCCCGACAGCGCGACCAGCCCGCTGAACCACTGGCGGATTTCCTGCATCAAGGCGAAGGGGGAGAGCACCCCGGCATGCCCGCCCGCACCGGCGGCGACCGGGATCAAGCCATCGGCGCCCTTTTCGATCGCCTTGCGGGCGAAGCGGTCGTTGATCACATCATGCATCACGATCCCGCCCCACTTGTGCACTGCCTGGTTGAGATCCTCGCGCGCGCCCAATGAGGTAATGATCATCGGCACCTGCCACTTGGCGCAGACCTCATAGTCCTCTTCGAGCCGGTTGTTCGATTTGTGGACGATCTGGTTCACCGCAAAGGGCGCGGCGGGCCGGTCGGGATTGTCACGGTTATGCGCCGCCAGTTCTTCGGTGATGCGGTGCAGCCATTCGTCGAGCACCCCCGAAGGCCGCGCGTTGAGCGCCGGAAAACTGCCGATGATCCCGGCCTTGCACTGCGCGATCACCAGATCGGGGCCGGAAATGATGAACAGCGGTGAAGCGATGACGGACAGGCGCAGGCGATCGAACGGAGCAGGAAGCGGCATCGGCTAGGAATCCCCCATCTATGGTTTTGCGTTTCTCTATGAGACCCAATTTGCCCTGTCGAGCGGAAGTGTGGCGGGCGGCGCGTGGACCGCTTGGACCACAGTCCTGGTGCAAAAAAGTTCGATCGCGAATTGAGGGTGGTGGACAGGGGACTGCTGTGCGGAAAAGCTGGCCATACGCGCAGGCTAGCAGGCCCGCAGTGAGTAGGAAAATCGCACGCCCTCAAAAGCCCTTCCCCGTGGGGAAGGGTTGGGATGGGGGTTCCATGCTCGTAAGACCAACCAAGGTCGAGCCCCCACCCCCAACCCCTCTCCGCCGGGGAGGGGAGATTGGTCTGCGTCGCGAGAAACTGCTATCGCCTCATCCCATGTCCCCCACCATCATCGGCCTCGCTAGTCACAACCAGCACCGCTTCTCGAAGCAACCAACGCAGACACTCAAGCTGCTCGCCGGACTAGGCTTCGAGGGCGATGCCCACGCCGGCCGCACCGTGCAGCATCTCTCGCGCATGAAACAAAACCCGAACCAGCCCAACCTGCGGCAAGTCCACCTGATCCACGCCGAACTGTTCGACGAACTGGCGAGGCAGGGCTTCGCCATCGAGCCCGGCCAGATGGGCGAGAACATAACCACCCGCGGCATCGACCTGCTCGGCCTGTCCGCCGGAACCCGGCTGCGGCTCGGCGAGGAAGCGGTGATCGAGATCACCGGGCTGCGCAACCCGTGCCACCAGCTCAACGGCCTCGCCCCGGGATTGATGGCGGCGGTGCTCGATCACGCGCCCGATGGCACGCTGGTGCGCAAATGCAGGGTCATGGGAATCGCAGTGAGCGGCGGCGAGATCGCGGGGGGAGACGGGATCGAACTGGCCTCGGTGCCCGCGCAATTCGAGGAACTGCAGGTGGTCTGAAACACCTCGGCCCGATGATCATTCGGTTGCGGCGAGGATCATCCCGATCGTTTCCCCGGGCATGTCCCAGGCCGGAAAATGCCCGCTGCGCTCGAACCAGTGGAGGTCCGCGGATGGAAACGCCGCCTTGGCGCGCGCCGCCTGACGCGGCAGGCATAGCCGGTCATGCCGGCCCCAGCCGATCACGATCCGCCCCGCGCTCTCTGCCGCCGGCCCGGTCTGCTCGGGACCGGTGGCAAGATCGCGGACCAATGCGCCGAAGGTCGGCGTGGTGGCATAACTGTCCAGCTCGGCCGCGACCAGCGCGGGGCCCAGCGCCCACGGCCGGACCGACAACTGCGAAAGCAGCGCGGTGCGGATCACCGCGCTGCGGCTGAGCATCGGCAGGCCCGGCCGGACCGCGCGCAACAGCTGCACCGACGCGCCGATGGTCACGCGGAAGAACGTCCGCTCCCACCCGCGCCAGAACCCGCCGGGATCTAGCGCGACCACATTGCCGACCCCGCCGCGGCGCGCGAGTTCGAGCACGATCCGCGCGCCCATCGAACTGCCGACCACGTCGATCCCGGCAAGGCCGTTATCGGCAATGAACCGTTCGACGCTGCCGACCAGCCCAGCAAAAGTACCGCTGTCGCATTCAGCCGGACTGTCGCCGTGGCCGGGGAGGTCGATCGCGATGACGCTGCAGTGCCGGCACAGCTCGTCAAGGATGGGGCTCCACGACTGCCAGCTGCCGCCAAGCCCGTGAATGAGCAGCAATTGCCGGCCCGCGCCGCGCTTGATGTGATGGATCATGGGTTTCTTTCGCTGATTCCATCAACCAACGCACAAGTCCGCCGATGGGCGCGGTCAAATCTGCATGGACGCGAAAATAACTCAGTGACGGGTCGCTGACGCGGATCGCGCGCGGCGAATTCGTTTGTTGGCCCGCCTGCGAAAGCAGTGCTCTGCCGTCAGCTCCCAGCCTCCACGCTGACACTCCCGCTCCGCTCCAGCTTGCCCCAGCCGACCATCCGCCCGCGCAGCGCGGCGCTGATCGAGCGGATCACCACGCCGTACATCAGCTGGCGGTAGACGAAGCGCTGGGCGAGCATCAGCAGGCCGGGGAAGCGCTGCTTGGTCGGTTCGAGGCGGTAGGCGATCCAGCCGGCGAGGAGGTCGATCGAGACGAAGGCGGCCCAGAACAGGCCCAGCCGCAGCACGTCGCTCTGAGTCTGGTCCCAGCCGTGTTGCTGGACGCGCAGCACGGTCCCGCCGATCGAAACGATCAGCGCCAGGTCGATCATCGGCGAGATCGCGGCGAAGACGATCTGGAACAGCCAGGCCTGCGGCAGCCCGAACCAGGCGAGCCCGCGCGGGTTGCCGGTGCTGAGCACCAGGCGGTGCTTCCACAGGCACTGCAGCGTGCCGAACGACCAGCGGTAGCGCTGCTTGCCCAGGGCGGAGAAGGTCTCGGGCGCCTCGGTCAGTGCGATCGCCTCGACATCGTAGGCGACGCGCCAGCCGAGCCGCTGGATCGCGATTGTGAGGTCCTGATCCTCGGCCAGGGTATCTTCGGGATAGCCGTCCACCGCATCGAGCGCTTGCCGCCGCCATGCGCCGACCGCGCCGGGGACGACGGTGATCGCGCGCAGGGCATCGAGTGCGCGGCGTTCGACGTTCTGTGCGGTGACATATTCGATCGCCTGCCACCGGGTGACGAGGTTGACCTTGTTGCCAACCCGCGCGTTGCCCGCGACCGCGCCGATCAGCGGATCGGCGAACCAGCGCACCAGCTTGGTGATCGTGTCCTCAAGGAACTGGGTATCGGCATCGAGCGCGATGATGATCTCGCCCTTGGCCTGCTGCAGCGCGCGGTTGAGCGCGCTGGCCTTGCCGCCGTTGGGCATGGTCAGCAGCGTGACGCGCGGTTCGTCTGCAAAGTGCTCGCGGACCAAGGCGCTGGTCGCGTCCTTCGAGCCATCGTCGGCGACGATCACCTGCAGGTCGGGATAGGTGCTGGCGAGCACGCGGCGCAGCGAATCGACGATCACACGCTCCTCGTTGTACGCCGGGATGATCACCGAAACCGTCGGGCGATAGTCGCTGACCTCAGGCGCGCGGGAGGCGCGATCGAGCAGCGCCAGTATGGTCAGCACCACCGCGCGGGCGATACCCAGCGCGATGGCGAAGAAGAACAGCCAGCGGATCACATAGCCGATTGCCGCGAGGACGACGAAAATGCCGACATCGGCGGCAACCGCCAGCCGGTCGGTGCTGACCACCGGCGGCATCACGGTATCGTGTTTCGCCCCGATCAAGTCGGCGACCGAGACGAAGTGATATCCCTCGGCGCGGAGGCGGTCGATGATCTGGGGCAGTGCGGCGATGGTCTGCTCGCGGTTGCCGCCGCCGTCGTGGAGGAGAACGATATTGCCGCTGTGCTCGGTGGTTGAGGCGCGGATTTGTGCGACGGTGGCATCGACGATCGCCTGAACTCCCGGCCGTCGCCAGTCGCCTGGATCGACATGCAGGCCGACGATCGTATAACCCAGCTTCTGCGCGATCGCTGCCGGTTGCAGTTCATCAGCCGTGGTTGGCTCGGCGTCGCCGAAATAGGGCGCGCGGAACAGCCGGGTCGAGCGCCCGGTATAGGCCTCGATCAACCGCTGGGTGGCGTTGAGTTCGAGCTCGGTGCCGAGCGGGGTCTCCTGCGCGATCTGGGCCGGCTGGAGTTCGTCGGCGGTAGTCGGTTCGGCGTCGCCGAAATAGGGCGCGCGGAACAACCGGGTCGAATGCCCGGTGTAGGCCTCGATCAGCCGCTGGGTCGCGTTGAGCTCGAGC
>JBJTLY010000223.1:0-7428 GCA_046063275.1 Novosphingobium sp.
TCGTTCTTGAACTGCTCGCGCACGTCGATCACGACGTCGCCGGCAGCGCGGCCCACCGCGGTCATGCCCATCGCACCGAACAGGTACGGGAGCAGCGCGCCGAGCAGCAGGCCAACGATCAAGTAGGGGTTTTCAAGGCTGAAATCGACCTTCAGGTTCGGGAAGCACTCACGCAGGTCGGTGGTGTAGGCGGCGAACAGCACCAGCGCGGCAAGGCCGGCCGATCCGATCGCGTAACCCTTGGTCACCGCCTTGGTGGTGTTGCCCACAGCGTCGAGCGCGTCGGTCTTTTCACGGACCGAATCGTCGAGCCCGGCCATTTCGGCGATGCCGCCAGCATTGTCGGTCACCGGACCGTAAGCGTCGAGCGCCACGACCATGCCGGCCAGGGCCAGCATCGCGGTGGCCGCATAGGCAATCCCCATCAGGCCCGCGAGCTTGAAGGCGATGATGATGCCGGCGCAGATCACCAGCGTCGGCAGGGCAGTCGATTCCATCGAAATCGCCAGACCCTGGATCACGTTGGTGCCGTGGCCGGTTTCCGATGCCTTGGCGATCGACTGGACCGGGCGGTAGTTGGTACCAGTGTAGTATTCGGTGATCCAGATGATCAGCCCGGTGATGACCAGGCCGAGCACTGCGCACTTGAACAGATCCATGCCGGTGTAGGTCTCGCTGCCGATGGCGGCATTGAGATCGCCCAGTGCGGTGTTCATCGCCCAGAAGATCGCGCCGATAGAGAGCACGGCAGTGACGAGGAAACCCTTGTACATCGCGCCCATGATGTTCTTGCCGCCGCCGAGACGGACGAAATAGGTGCCAATGATCGAAGTGACGATGCAGACGCCGCCAATCAGCAACGGCAGCGACATCAGCGCCATCAGATTTTCCGCGCCCTTGAGCAGCAGCGCGGTGAGCACCATGGTTGCACCCACGGTAACGACATAGGTTTCGAACAGGTCGGCCGCCATGCCCGCGCAGTCACCGACGTTGTCGCCCACGTTGTCGGCGATAACGGCCGGGTTGCGTGGATCGTCTTCGGGGATACCCGCTTCGACCTTGCCGACGAGGTCGGCGCCGACGTCGGCAGCCTTGGTGAAGATCCCGCCACCGAGACGCGCGAAGATCGAGATGAGCGAAGCGCCGAAGGCCAGCGCGGTCAGTGCCTGAACCACGGTGCGGTCATCGCCGCCGACGGTGTAACCGCCCGGGCCGATCAGGTACCAATAGAACACCGCGATCGCGAGCAGCGCGAGACCCGCCACCAGCATGCCGGTGATCGCGCCAGCGCGAAACGCCAGCGTGAGCCCGTTTTGCAGCCCGACCTGTGCCGCCGCAGCGGTGCGCACGTTCGAGCGGACCGAGATGTTCATCCCGATGAAGCCCGCGACGCCCGAGAGGACTGCACCGATCAGGAAGCCAATGGCCGAAACCGGGCCGAGGAACCAGAATACCAGTGCCGCCACGACGACGCCAACCATGGCGATGGTGGTGTACTGACGCTTGAGGTAGGCTTGTGCGCCTTCCTGAATGGCTGCTGCAATCTCTTGCATCTTTTCATTGCCGGCTGGCTGCGCGAGCACCCAGCGGCTGGTGCCGAGGCCGTACAGCACGGCCAGAAGTCCCAGCAAAATCGCGATCGTGACAAGATTCACGGGCCGCTCCCCCTAGTTGTTGTTGTCCATAACCAAAGCCCCGCAGAGCGGGGCGGCGGGGAAGCTATAGGGCGGATTCGGCGCAATGCAACGCCGTTGCGGCGCGTTGTGCAGACCTTTCAGCGATGCTCGTAACCGAGCGAGCCGGCGGGCGGCTGACCATCGACCAGCAATGCGTCGGGACCGCGCGCGATGACCTTGCCGATGCGGTGGGCGGCGATCGGGAGTTGGGCCGAGCAAGGGGCTGTGAACAGCAACTGGTAATCCTCGCCCCAGCGCAAAGCCTCGTCACGGCGCGCTTCGGGAGTGGCGATCGGAACGGCGCTGCGGTCGATTTCGATCGTGACCTGCGATGCCTCAGCCATGCGACTGGCATCGAGCAGCAGCCCATCCGAAACGTCCATCATCGCCGTTGCCAGCGGGGCGAGGGCTTGCCCCTCACTCAACAAGGCGGTGGGACGACGATAGGCCAGACTGTCGCCGGTCCCGCCCTTGAGCGCTTCGAAACCGAGCATGGCCGCGCCGACCGGGCCGGTGATCCACAGCGCATCGCCAGCCCGCGCTCCGCTCCGCGCCGGGACGGGACGATATGTCGCGCGGCCGAGCGCGGTTAGCCCCAGCACTTGGTTGCCGCTCGCCGAGATGGTATCGCCGCCGAGCAAGGGCACGCCGTAATGCGCAAGGACCTCGCCGAGCCCGGCCACAAAGCGCGCGTTGTCATCCGCCAGTTGATAGCCGAGCAGCACCCCGAGCGGTTCGGCGCCTTTGGCAGCGAGGTCGGACAGATTGCTGGCAACCAGCTTCCAGGCGACGTCCGCCGGGTCCTGAGTGGGCAGGAAATGCACTCCTTCAGCCATGGCGTCGTGGGTGATGACCAAGCTTTCTTCGCCAACCTCCAGCACGGCGCAATCGTCGCTTAATCCGCGAGCGCCCTGGTGTGTCACCAGCGTCCGTAATCCGGCGATGAATTCTGATTCACGCATCGGCCAACAATGTACGCAGCCCACCCAGTGCGCAAGGACGCTAGCGTGCAAATCGGTACTCGAAGATATCGATGAAATTTGCTATCGATCGGATGTAGAAGTTCAACCTAGTGGCTTTACGGCAGGAGGCAATTCATGTCTCAACAAGATGATGATCCAATCATCGATGCTCCAACCTATCTTGGAAACATCCGGTATTTCTTTGCTGCGATCGATATCGATCATATGCAGCAAAAAGGAATAGATCTGGGTAGTTACGATGGTGTCAAACAACACGCCGTGCAGATCTATTCGGCGACCAGTCAAGGCGAAATGCCTCCCGGCGCAGGACGCCAGTGGAGCGCGAATCGTTGCCAGACATTCTTGAACTGGATTGTCGCCGACTATCCGATGGGAACTCCGCCACAGGCCATGAATTTGGCTGCGGATTTGACCGAAGTGGCGGTCGCCGGGCGGCTGCGGAAAGATGCCGCAGGCCTTTCCCAGCAAGAAATCGATAGTCTTGCTGTTGCATTTCAGGGCTTGATGGACCGCGATCCCGATGACCCGAACGGCTATTTTGCCATCGCCCAAATCCACGGAATGCCGCTGCGGTTCTGCCAGCACCACAACGATCCCTACAATCCGTGGCACCGTGTTTATCTTAAGATGTTCGAGGACGCGCTGAGGTCGATACCGGGCTGCGCAGAGGTGACGCTGCCGTACTGGGACATGACCAAACCGATGCCGGGGTTTTTTGGTCAGGCACCTTTTGCTCAATACAAGATGCCCAGAGCAGTCGGGATGATGGCCATGGGGGATGTGACGCAGCGTTTCACGCAGGCCGAAATCGACGGTAATCTTGCCGACTACGGCTTCGGCACGGATGCCGCAAAGGCGCTCCGATCGCCGAGATGGGGCATGTACATTCGTGACGACCTGCTTGGCAAAGTGGGCACCGGGTTTCAGCAGGCGTCGATCCAGGCGCACGATTCGGGACACCTTTCAACCGGTCCGACCATGGCCAACCAGAGCTACGCGTCATTCGACCCGATTTTCTGGTTCTACCACTGCAATCTCGACCGCCATTGGTGGACCTGGCAGCGCGGGGTGCATGGAACCGACTGGGCGACCTTCCAATCATTGGTCGATGCGAATCGGCTGCCGTTCTGGAAGGCACCACTCAACAAGATGGCGCCGTTTGTCGAGACATCCGACATGGCTGTCAGTTCAGACGTCATTTATGACGCACCCTTCGCATTGCCGGCAACTTTCCGGACCGAATCGATGCGGGTCGATGCAAATCTCGAGTTTTCCATCTTCGATGACAATGAGGTGCTGGTTGCGGTCGAAGGGATCGAACGGCTGAACGTTCCAGGCTCGTTTTCGGTAAGGCTTCTTGCCGATGGCGAACCGGTTGCGCGCAGGGCTTTCTTCCAGTCCGATCAGCCGAGTCAGTGCGCCAATTGCCGTACAGTTCCAGTGGTGGGGCTGCAGATTCCGGTACTGCGATCGCGGATCGTCGGCAAAAAGCTGTCGGTGTCGATCGATGTGCCAGGGCATACCGAACTGGGTACGGGCTTTCCGGTCTCGAGCCTTGGCAAACCCACCGTCACGGTCAGGATGCCGCTCGAGCAGTAGTCACATTCAACGCACCGCCTTGGCAACCGCATCGAGCAAGCCGTTGACGAATTTCGCCTCGCGCGGCTCGAAGAAGGCGTGGGCGACATCGACATATTCGGTAATCACGGTGCCAATCGGCACATCGGCGCGGGCGAGCAGTTCGAAGGTTCCGGCGCGCAGGATCTGCAGCATGGTCTTGTCGAGCCGTTCGAGCTTCCAGCCTTGTGCCAGCTTACCGGCAAGGATTTCGTCGATCTCGTCCTTGCGGGCGGAAACGCCCTGGACCAAGTCATCAAAGAACGGCACTTCTGCTGCGGCATACTGGTCGCCCTCGATCTCCGCGCCGAGCCGGTGGCGGTGGAATTCGTCGAGCAGCTGCGCCATCGCCGGTGCTTCCATCTGAAGCTGGTAGAGCGCCTGAACTGCCGCGAGGCGCGCTGCTGCGCGGGCCTTTGAACGCGCCTTCATATTCCTAGTCTCACTTCGATCGAGCGCGCATGCGCGGGGAGGCCCTCGGCCTCGGCCAGCTGGATCGCGGCAGGCCCGATCGCTTTGAGCGCCGCCTCGTCGAGCTGGATAAAGCTGGTCCGCTTCATGAAATCGAGCACCGAAAGGCCCGAGGAAAACCGCGCCCGGCGCCCGGTCGGGAGCACGTGGTTCGGCCCCGCGACATAATCGCCCACCGCCTCGGGCGTCATCCGGCCGAGGAATACCGATCCCGCGTGACGGATCTGCTTGAACAGCTTTTCCGGCGCTTCGACCGAAAGCTGGACATGCTCGGCGGCAAGCGCATTGGCGAGGGCGGGAGCCTCATCAAGGCTGGCGACTTCGATGATCACCCCGTGGTTCTTCCAGCTCTCACTAGCAACTCGCGCGCTGGGCAGCATCGCGAGTTCGACGCCGATCCGGTCGGCCACGGTGTCGGCGAAAACCGCATCGTCGGTGATCAGGATCGACTGCGCGGCGGGATCGTGTTCGGCTTGGCTGAGCAAATCGGCCGCAGCCCACTCGGGGTCGGTCTGGCCGTCAGCGATCAGCAGGATTTCGCTTGGCCCCGCGACCATATCGATCCCGACCACACCGTAAAGCTGGCGCTTGGCTTCGGCGACCCAGGCGTTGCCCGGGCCGACCACCACGTCGACCGGCTTGATCCGTTGCGTCCCATAGGCCAGCGCGCCGACCGCCTGTGCGCCGCCGATCCGCCAGACCTCGTCCACCCCGGCAAGATGCGCGGCGGCGAGGACCAGCTGGTTGACCTCGCCCTTGGGGGTGGGGGTCACCACCACCAGACGCTCGACCCCGGCGACTTTGGCGGGGATGGCATTCATCAGCAGCGACGAAGGATAGGCCGCGCGGCCGCCGGGCACGTAAAGACCGGCTGCATCGACCGGGCGCCATTTCGCGCCCATCCGGACTCCGACTTCGTCGGTCTCGTCGCGGTTTTTGGGGAGCTGCTTTTCGTGGAACGCACGAATGCGCTGCGCCGCCAGTTCGAGCGCGGCGCGCAGATCAGGCTTGAGGCCATCGAACGCTTCGCGGCACGCATCGAGCGAGACTTGCCACGAGGCATCGTCGGCCAGCGTATGACTGTCGAACTTGGCGGTGCAATCGACCAGCGCCGCATCGCCGCGGTTTTTGACGTCACTTAAGATCACCGAAACATCGCGAGCGACATGCTCATCGCTTTCGCGTCGGTCAGCGACAAGGCGGCGGAAGGCCTGTTCGAAATCGGGATCGCTGGAGTTGAGGCGCAGCATCAGGCTGCCTTCGCTTCACTGACCAGCGCGCGGAACCGTTCAACCAGCGCCGCAACGCGTTCGTCGGTCTTGAGCGCGGCGCGGTTGACGATCAGCCGCGCGGACACTTCGAGGATCGTGCCGGTTTCCTCCAGCCCGTTATCCTTCAGCGTTCGGCCGGTTTCGACCAAATCGACGATTTGACTGGCAAGGCCCAGGCCCGGTGCAAGTTCCATTGCGCCGTTGAGCTTGACCACTTCTGCCTGGACGCCTCTTCGCTCGAAGTGGCGTCGGGTCAGATTGGGATACTTGCTCGCGACCCGCAGGTGGCTCGCTCGCATTTCGGTGCCACGGTTTACCGGCTCGCAGACCGACAGGCGGCAACGCCCGAAGCGGAGATCGACCGGGGCATAAAGGTCGGGATAGGCAAACTCTTCGACGACATCCGAACCGACGATGCCCACCGACGCGGCACCGTGAGCCACGAAAGTCGCGACATCGAAGGCGCGGACACGGATGATCCGCATGTCGCTGCCGTCACAACCGAACGATAGCGCGCGGTTCTTCTTGTCGTGAAACGCAGCTTCGGGCACCACTCCGGCACGCGCCATAAGTGGCAGCGCCTCGTCGAGGATACGGCCTTTGGGTACGGCGAAGATCAGCGGCTGCGGCATAGCGAGCGGGCCTTAGGGCGGGTCTGCCAAAAGGGCAAGAACCGCGCGGTCCGCATCTTGTGCGACGCAGCAAAAAGGCGCATGTCATTCGCATCTGCAACAATAAGCAGCAGGAGGAACGGCAATGGCCGAGCCATACCAGTTCATCGATATCGGCGCCAAGGGCGCGGACATCGTGGCGAAAGCATTCGACAATCAGGTGACCTACTGCACCGCATCGGGCGCAACCGTCACCGCGCGGATCGTCGCGGCGCTGCGCGATCTGCTCGAAGCGGGCGAGGGCGGCGCGGTGCTTGAGCGGATTCGCGGCTGGGAGGGTGCCCCGCTCGGCGATGCGGTTCCGTTGCGGATTGCCGGTGGGGTCCACTCGCTGCACCTGAAGGGGACCGAACCGGCACTGAGCGCGATTTACCGCGACGGACCAGCCGATGACACCGCGATCATCGCCGCGGCGTTGCATCGGCACGAAGCCGAGCTGCTGCCGTGGCTCGATGGGCCGCCGCAGACCAACGAGGCCGGGCGTTCGGCCAATTTCATCGCCGCGATGCTGTGGCTGGCGGACATGGGCTTGCCTCCGCACTTCGAATGCCTGGAGATCGGATCGAGCGCGGGGATCAACCTGATGCTCGATCGCTATCACTATGACCTGGGCGGAATTCAGGTCGGCCCGGAGCCTGGGGCGATGCGCTTCACGCCGGAATGGGAGGGCGAAGCTCCGCCAGCGCAGGCCATTGCAATTGTGTCGGCCAGGGGCTGCGATGTCGCGCCGGTCGACTTG
>JBJTLY010000224.1:0-5668 GCA_046063275.1 Novosphingobium sp.
TCGAGCAGCGCCCGCTTCATCTGGGTGCGGGTCTGCCCGGCGGTTTCCTGCTCAAGCTGGCCACGCAGCAGGCCCGAAAGCTGTTCGAGACTGGTGAGGCCGAGGCTCTTGGCGAAATCATCGTCGATCTTGCTTTCGCCCGGAACCTTGACCGACTTCACGGTGATGTCGAAAGTCGCTTCCTTGCCGGCGAGGTCGGCCGCCTGGTAATCGGCCGGGAAGGTTACCTTAATCTGCTTTTCGTCGCCTTCCTTGGCGCCGACCAGCTGTTCCTCGAAGCCCGGGATGAAGCGGCCCGAACCGATTTCGAGCGCGGCGTCTTCGGCCTTGCCGCCATCGAACGGCACGCCGTCAAGCTTGCCGAGGAAATCGATGATCAGCTGGTCGCCGGTTTCGGCCTTCTTGCCCTTCTTCGCATCGACGAAGGTCTTGGCATTCGAAGCGAGCTTTTCAAGCTGCTCCTGCACTTCGGCATCGGAGACCGGCACTACCAGCTTATCGAGCTTGAGGCCGTCAATCTGCGGGGTCGGGATGGTGGGGAGCACTTCGAGCTCAACAGTGAGCTCGGCGTCCTTGCCCTCGGCATAACCTTCACCCAGCGCAATCGAAGGCTGCATCGCGGGGCGCAGCTGATTGTCGCCGATCACCTTGTCGACCGCTTCGCGCACGGTGGTGTTGAGCGCTTCCTGATGGAGCGCCGGGCCGTGCATCTTCTTGACGAGGTTGGCAGGGACCTTGCCGGGGCGGAAACCGGGCATGCGCACGTCAGGAGCGATCTTGGCCACTTCGCCATCGATCCGCGCGGCAATGTCCTTGGCGGCGATCTTCACGCTGTAGCTGCGCTTCAGGCCCTCGTTGGTGGTCTCGACAATCTGCATGACAATAGAAGCCTTCTAATACGAATTTGCTGCGCTGGTCGGGGCTGCTGGAACTGGTGCGGGCGAAGGGACTCGAACCCCCACATCTTGCGATACTGGTACCTAAAACCAGCGCGTCTACCAATTCCGCCACGCCCGCGGCCCGACGAAGTGTTGAATCAAGGCGTGGCCCTTAGTGGGCGCAGGCTCAAAGGGCAAGCCGGGAAGCTGAGACTCAGCGCAGCCGCAGAACGGTTGCCAGCATTGCCCCCCATCCCCCGGGTGCAGGCACGTCACGCACCGGTGCGGCGAGCGTGCAATCGAGGCATAGCGCCTGCATCCCCTGGACCTTGCCCAACCGCGTCAGGCCAGCGGCGACGCGGGCGAGCGAATCGCGCTGGCGCAGCGCGAGGATCGAGGCCAGATCGCCGCTGACCGCATCGTCATCCGCCGCGTCATCGCCGCCCAGCATCGCTGCGACCAGGCTGCCGAAACCCTCCGGTTCTGTATCGTAATATTTAGCGTGCCAGGTCTCAAGCTTGGCGGCCTTGGCGGCATAGGCCAGCGCCTCGGGCAGCCCGCCGAATTCGTCGACCAAGCCCTTCTGCCGCGCGGTGCCGCCGTCCCACACCCGGCCCTGCGCCATGGCATCGACCTCTTCCGGGCTCTTGCCGCGCGATTTGGCGACAAGGCCGATGAAGCGGGCATAGCCGTTCTCGATATTGGCCTGGAGCAGCTTTTCGGATTCGGGGCTAAACCCGGCGAGAATATCGGGCTGGCCCGAAAGCGGCGTGGTGCGCACGCCATCGCTATTCACGCCGTAGCGCGCCAACGTATCCTCGAAGCTGGGGAGCGCGGAGAAGATGCCGATCGAACCGGTGACGGTGCCGGGTTCGGCAAAGATGCGCTGTCCGGGCGTGGAGCCCCAGTAGCCACCGCTCGCCGCGAGGTTGGCCATCGAGACAATCACCGGGCGCGACTTGCCGTCCTTGGGGGCCTTGAACCGATTAAGTGCGCCGCGAATCTGCTCACTCGCCATGACCGAGCCGCCGGGCGAATCGACCCGCAGCACCAGCGCGCTCGCATCGTCGCCATTGGCCTTGTCGATCAACTTGGCGACGCGGTCGCCGCCGGTACTGCCGGGCCCGGCCTTGCCATCGACAATATCGCCCGCGACCGTGACCACCGCCACAGCCTTGCCGCCGGTATCGAGCGGATGCGCGGCAAGCAGCGCCTCGGGCTTGGAGAAGGCGTAGGTTCCCGGCAGGTCCTTATCCTCGCCCGGCCCGGCCAGTGCTTTCACTCGTTCTCCGAAGGCGACATTATCGCCGACCTTGTCGACCAGTCCGGCATTGATCGCGGCCTGCGCGGCATCGCCCTTGGCCGCGGTGAACCAAGCCACCGGATCCTTGGTGATCGCCTCGATCTGCGCCTTGGGCCGAGCCTTGGCGACATTCGCCTTCCAGTCCTCCCACAACGCCGCATAGAGCGCGGTGCGTGCCTCACGTGAGGGCGCAGAGGCGTCGTTGCGTTCATAGGGTTCGACGAAGTCCTTGAACGTGCCAACCTTGAAGACGTGAACCTTTACTCCGTAATCCTTCAGCAGCTTGCCGTAATAGGGCATCGTCCCGCCCGGCCCCATCACGAAGGCTCCGCCCATTGGATGGACCCAGGCCTCGCTGGCATGCGCGGCAAGCATCACGCCATCGTCGATATAAGCCGTTGCATAGGTCAGCACGGGCTTCTTTGCGGCGCGAACCTTGTCCATCGCCGCGCCGATTTCCTCCATGTGGACCAGCCCGCCGCCGGTGAACTTCGACAGGTCAAGCACCACGACCTTCACATGATCATCGCTCGCAGCCAGTTCGATCGCGCGGACCACATCGCGGGCGCGGTGCTGGCGCAATGGCGATTCGACGCCAGAGATGAGCTTGAGCGAATCTTGTTCGGCCGGTTCTTCGACCACCGATCCGTCAAGCTTGACCAGCAGCGCGCCGTCCTTCAGCGCAGCCTGGCTCGGCCGCGCGGTCAGCGCGCTGAAAAGAGCGCCGAAGAACAACAGCATCAACAGCAGCACGAGCCCGTCCTTCACGGCGACGAGCAGATGCCAGACCTTGCGGGCGAATTGCATGCGGGTGTCCTGTCTTCGGTAGCTTTGCCGCCACATAGGGACCGCACAGCACAAACGCCAGCACCGCATCGACCAACCGCCGATGCGCGCCCACTTGCCGCATGGGCGCGGGGCCTGTAAGGCGCTCGCTTTAATGACATCGCCAGCCCCAACCGCCACGGACCGCTACCCAGCGGGCTCCGCCGCTTTCCCGCACCGCGACCTCACCGGCCTTGCGGGCCTCGCTCCGTGGGAGCTGCTTTACCTGATGGACGAGGCCGAGCAGTGGGTTGACCTCAACCGCTCGGCCAAGAAGCGCGACGAGCGGCTGGCGGGCCTGACCATCATCAACGCGTTTTTCGAGAACAGCACCCGGACATTGCTCAGTTTCGAGATTGCGGGCAAGCGGCTGGGCGCCGACGTGGTCAACATGCACGCCGCGCAAAGCTCGGTAAAGAAAGGCGAAACGCTGATCGACACGGCGATGACGCTGAACGCGATGCACGCCGATGCGATCGTCATCCGCCACCAGAGCTCGGGCGCGGTGCAGCTGATTGCCGACAAGGTCGATTGCCCGGTCTTGAACGCCGGTGACGGGCAGCACGAGCACCCCACGCAGGGCCTACTCGACGCGCTGACCATCCGCCACGCCAAGGGCGAGATCGCCGGGCTCAAGGTGACGATCTGCGGCGATATCCTGCACAGCCGGGTCGCGCGCTCGAACATCCACTGCCTGACCACATTAGGCGCGCAGGTCCGCGTCTGCGCCCCCCCGGCGCTGATGCCCGCCGGGATCGAGCAGATGAAGGTCACGCCGTACCATGATTTCGATGCCGCCTTGGACGGCGCCGACGTGGTGATGATGCTGCGCCTCCAACAGGAGCGGATGAGCGGCCAGTTCATCCCCAGCCCGCGCGAATACCGCCACCTCTACGTCCTCACGCTCGACCGGCTGGCCAAGGCCAAGCCCGATGCGCTGGTCATGCACCCCGGGCCGATGAACCGCGGGGTCGAGATCGACAGCAACGTCGCCGATCTGGCCGGTCGCTCGGCGATAACCCGCCAGGTCGAGATGGGCGTGGCGATCCGCATGGCCTGCCTCGACGTGCTGACCCGCAAGGCGCGCGGCGTGGAGGGCTGGGCATGAGCATCGCGGCACCCCTTACCATCACCGGTGGCAAGCTGGTCCTGCCCGGGCAGGAACCGCAGCCGGGCGGGATTCGCTGCGTCGATGGCCGGATCGAGGCGGTGGGTCAGGTCGCAGCGCAATCCGGCGACACGGTGATCGACGCCAAGGGCCAGTGGATCGCGCCCGGTTTGGTCGACCTTGGTGTGTTCGCGATCGACAAGGGCGCGTGCCACTTCGGCGGGATCACCCGCGCGGCGCTGATGCCCGACCAGAACCCGCCGCTAGACCATCCGGCGCGGGTGCGCTTCGCGGCGCAATCGGGCAAGCCTGACCTGTGGGTCCACCCGCTCGCTGCTGCGACAGTGGGGCTGGAAGGCAAGGAATTGGCCGAACTTGCGCTGATGCGCGACGCCGGGGCCAAGGCGGTCGCCACCGGGCGACGCTGGATCGGCGATTCGGGGACCATGCACCGCTTGCTCTCCTATGCGGCAATGCTCGGCCTGACCGTGATCACGCACGCCGAGGATGCCGGCCTCACCGGCAACGCCGTCGCCACTGCAGGCGAGATGGCGACCCGCTACGGCCTTCCTGCCGCGCCTCCCGAAGCCGAGGCGCTGGCGGTGGCGCGCGATATTGCGCTGGCCGACTTGACCGGGGCGCGGCTGCACTTCCGCCAGATCACCACCCGCGCTGCTTGCGATCTGATCCGCGCAGCCAAGGCGCGCGACGTGAGCGTCAGCGCCGGCGTGACCCCGGCGCACTTCATGCTGTCCGACACCGCGATCGGGGACTTCCGCACCTTCACCAAGCTATCCCCGCCGCTGCGCAGCGAGGACGACCGCATGGCGGTGCGCGAGGGACTGGCCGACGGGACGATCGAGGTCATTGCCTCGGGTCACGATCCGCGCGGTCCCGAAGACAAACGCCTGCCCTTCGCCGATGCCGAACCGGGCATGGCCGGAGCCGAGACGCTACTCGCGCTGACACTGGCGCTGGTGCGCGACGGCGTGATCGACACTTCTCATGCCTTTGCCCTGCTTGCCGCCAATCCCGCCCGTCTGCTCGGTGTCGACGCCGGCGAGCTCACAGTCGGCAACCAGGCCGACATCGCGCTGATCGACCCGGCCAAGCCGTGGATCGTAGATTCGGACAAGATGGCCGCCAGCGCAGGCAATACCCCGTTCGACAAGCAGGGCGTCGAAGGCCGCGTCACCGCGCTGTTCAAGGGCGGCAAGCAGATCGGTTGAACGAGAAACCCCCTCCCGCCGGGGCGGAAGGGGGCTGCGCTCCCGTTGTTATCTCAGTAAAGTTTAGTGGCGGCGGGCGTTGGCCGGGCCGACTGCGGCGACCGGCTTCATCGCGACCTGCACCTTTGGCTTGACGGCAGCCTTGGCCATGGCCGGAGCGTTCGCCGGACGGCCGAGCATCGAACGGCTGGCGGCATAGGCGAAGCACACCCCGCCGCGGTTCTTGACCGTCGAGCAAAGGCCCTGCGCGCCCTTGCCATCGAGACCGGCAGCGGCGACGCGCCAGAAGTGCTTGCCGCGTACGTCGGCCTGGGTGATCGTCATC
>JBJTLY010000225.1:0-10765 GCA_046063275.1 Novosphingobium sp.
GGATCGCTTGCGAAACGTTGTGCACCACCCAGCTCGTGGTCCTGGCCGGTGAAATCCGCTGCAAAGGCGTCTACGAAGGCGGCGCGTGGGCTCCCGGCGCACAGGACGAGATCGAGGCGACGGTTCGCCGCACCGTGCGCGAGATCGGCTATGAGCAGGGCGGCTTCCATTGGGAGAAGTTCGAATTCATCAACCGGCTGCACGGCCAGTCGGAACACATTGCGCAAGGCGTCGATGCCGGCAGCAACAAAGACGAAGGCGCGGGCGATCAGGGCATCATGTTCGGTTACGCCACCGACGAAACCCCCGATCTGATGCCGGCCACGCTGTATTACAGCCACAAGATTCTCGAACGCATGGCCGCCGATCGCCATTCGGGCGCCGCCCCGTTCCTCGAACCCGACGCCAAGAGCCAGGTCACTCTGCGTTATGAGGGCAGCCTGCCGGTGGCGGCGACCGCCGTGGTGGTCTCGACCCAGCACGCCGCCGGCTATGACGAGGGCGAGAAGGAAGCCGAGCTCCATACTTACGTGAAGCGGGTCGTGGCCGACGTGATCCCGCCGGTGCTGCTGCGCGAGACCGAATACCACATCAATCCCACCGGCAGCTTCGAGATCGGCGGACCCGACGGCGACGCCGGCCTTACGGGCCGCAAGATTATCGTCGACACCTATGGCGGCGCGGCCCCGCACGGCGGCGGGGCTTTTTCGGGCAAGGATCCGACCAAGGTCGATCGCTCGGCCGCTTATATCACCCGCTATCTCGCCAAGAACATCGTCGCGGCGGGCCTGGCAACGCGCTGCACCATCCAGCTGGCCTATGCGATCGGGGTGTCAAAGCCGTTGTCGCTTTACGTCGATACGCACGGCACAGGCACGGTCGGCGATGACCGGATCGAAGCTGCGATCATGAGCATTGCCAAACTGGGCGGGCTAACCCCGCGCAGCATCCGCACGCACCTTGGCCTCAACAAGCCGATCTACCGCCAGACCGCCGCTTACGGGCATTTCGGGCGCAAGGCCGAAGGCGATGCTTTCCCGTGGGAGCGGACCGATCTGGTTGACGACCTGAAGGCGGCGCTGAGCTAGAGCGTCAAGCTCAGTACGTCATAGGTGAACACCTGCGCACCAATCCGGTGCTTGTCCTTGGCGGCAAATTGCCATCCCTGCCGAAGGTAGAAATCGCTCGCACGGCGGTTCCCTTCCAGAGCCATCAGCCACAGCCTGTCCCGGCACTCCTCGCGCGCGCACCGCAGCAAAGTGTCGTGCAGCCCCTTGCCCGCGCGGCAGTTCAGATAGTCGCGCAGAACGTAGATCTTTTGCAGCTGTGCAGTGTTCAGCCCCTCGACCGCGGGATGGCGAGATTCGAGTTTGAGCTTGGCATAGCCGATCGGCGTCCCGTCCCATTCCGCCACCCAGAAGCAATTGCTTCGCTTGGCAATGCTTGCCGCAAGCTTGGCCGGGGCAAAGGTCGCTTCGAGATAGCTTTCGAGATTACCGGGGTGTGTGATGAAGAGGTCCCCGAAGGTCTCGGTAAATGTGGTCCGGCCCAATTGCGCGATGGCATGATTGTCTTCAGCCGTGGCGTTTCTGACTCTCAGCATTGGGCAACAATGCCGCAGTTGATGACAGGTGACGACACCGTCTTCGCGCTCAAACCGGCGCGACGCGCCGATAGTCGGCGGTGATCATTCCGGCTGCAGCCAGTTCTTCCTCATGGCTGAATTCGCGCCAGGTTTCCGCCAGCGCCTCGCTTTCCCATTGCTGCATCGCGGAATGGGCCAGGATGTGGTCGACCCACGTCTGGCCCTTGCCGACATCGAGCCCGTAAGTGCGGATACGGAAGGCGACCGGCGCGAAGAACGCATCGGCAGCCGAGAATTCCGCGCCCGCGAGCCACGGACCGCCGAACCGGCTCAACCCGTCCTCGAAGATCTCGCGAACCCGCGCCACGTTGCGCTGCAAGCCTTCGCTCATCGGCTTGGGCTGCACCCGCACGCCGACGTTCATCGTGTAATCGTTCCGCAAGTGTCCGAACCCGCCGTGCATTTCGGCGACCGCGCCTTGAGCATAAATCCGCGCCGCTTCTTCACTCGGCCATGCCCCGGCGTGACGCTCGCCAAGGTAGAGCGCGATGGCCAGCGAATCCGCAATCACCCGGTCCCCATCGATCAGCACCGGCACCTGTCCGGTGGGTGAAAAGGCGCGGAAGTCGGCGTAATTATCCGGCTTGGTGAAAGGCTCAAGCCGGTCCTCGAATGGAATGCCCAGCGCCTTCATCAGCACCCACGGGCGCAGGCTCCAGCTAGAATAGTTCCGGTTGGCGGTGATCAGGGTGTAGGTCATACGGGCTCACTAGACCGAGTTTTCGGATGACAGCAAGCACACCCGCCAAAATGCGAACGGCGGCCCTCGCCGGAGGACCGCCGTCTGCAATAGGCCACCTGCCGTTAGCGCAGCGGGGTGGCGGGCACCGGGTGGCGGATCACTTGGCCCTCGCGCAGCCAGCCGGCGACTTTGCGGCCGAACTTGGCGATGGCGTTCATGTTGAAGAAGTGCATCGCCCCCAGCACCACCACGGCGAGGCCGATCTTGCTGCTGAGGAACCGGATTGCATCGGGTACAGTCACAGGATCGTCGCCGAACTGCAGCGTCAGCAGGATGAAGCCAAGATTCATCAGGTAGAACCCGACGACCAGCAGGTGGTTGGTCGATTTGGCCAGCACCTCGTCATGGCCAAAGCATTCGATCAGGAAAACTTCGCCATTCTTGGACAGCGTACGGGCGACCCAGATGGTCAGACCGATCGTGACTGCGAGATACAATATGTAGGCAATGGTGATCATCTTTACCTCCTGTTATTTCTGTAATTTCCGAAATGATTTGTCGTGCGTAGAGTCGGCTAGTTTTCCTCCTTCTCTGTCTGTCAGTTCTTGTTGGATTTGCCCGGGATCAGGCGAGCGACCTTGCCGCCCAGCTTCATCAGCGTGACCAGCGTCGGCTTGGGCAGACGGCGGACTTCATCGTACCAGCCGCCCAGCGTGCCGATGAATTCGTGCATCCGCCCGATCCGCTCGCGGACGTGGACCGGAAGGTCATGTCGGCCGTCGAGCTGCGCAGCGAGATCGCCGAGCAGGGTGATCGTCGGGTCGATCTCGCGCCGCTTGCGCTCGGCGACGATCCGCATCAGCATGTCCCACAGATCGGTTTCAGCAACGAAGTGATCGCGCCGGTCACCCGCCACGTGAGTCCGTCGGACGATGCCGTAACCCTGCAGTTCCTTGAGCCCAGTCGAAACGTTGGACCGGGCCAGGCCCAACGCGGCGGTGATCTCTTCGGCATGCAGCGGCCGGTCCGAGAGATAGAGCAACGCGTGGATCTGGCAGACCGAACGGTTGACGCCCCACTGGCTGCCCATCTCCCCCCAATGGAGGATGAAAGCGCGGGCTTCAGGTATGTCAGCCAGGGAAGTCATTCGACTCGTCACTCTTTTCTGTTATTTCAGAAATAACAAAATTAGCTACGATGTCAAGTCTGGTCGTCAGGCGGGGTTGAGCACCGCTGTCTCGTCAGGCCAGTGCGCCATTCGTTCGCGCCCCGAATCGAGGAACAGCGACGGCAGCTTCGCCAGCATCAGGATCTTGTGGATGCACCAGTCTGCCGCGCGTTCGTTCCACTTCGCGGTGGCGCGGCCCTGGCGTTCGAGCCAGCGCTGGTAGGGCAAGAAATGGTCGGGCTCGTCCTTGTGGACGATCTGGAAGATGCGCTTGAGGATCGGATCGGACATGATCGTCTTGTTGCGCAGGATGATCTCGACCTGCGCATAACCGCGCTGCTCGGTCAGCATGATCACCCGGCATAGCTGTTCGAATTCGTCAGGATTGGAGAGAACCTGTGCGGTGTCCATTTCGTCGATTGAGCAATGGAACACCCACTGGATGAACCGGTCGATATGCCCGACGCCGCTATCGACTTTGAGCGGCATCCGCCCCTGCCGCTCGAACCAGCGGCGGAACATCACATAGTGTTTGTGTTCGTCGGCGCGGTGCTTGGCGATCTGATCCTGGAATGCCTGATCGTCGGGGCAGCGTTCGCGCACGGCTTCGAGCACGCGATCGAGCGACGTATAACCGCGAAATTCGTTGTAGATATAGATCGAGCCGACAACATCGAGGTAGCGTTCGCGAAAGGCAGCTCGGACACTCAAATGCTCACTCCATCGTTGCGGCCAGTCCTATGACCGCCGCGGCGAATTCCTCACGAAATTCCTGAACCACCCCGCGTGCGCTGCGGACCTGATCGATCAGCCCTACGCCTTGACCCACGAAATAGGAAACGAGTTCGCGCGCCTGTTGGTTCCCGCCGAGCACCGCCTTTTCGATCTTTTGAAAGCTCGGTTCAGAGACCATGCCCATCAGCGGCATCGGCAGCGCGCCGGGGCCGGAGACATCGTCCCACGCCTCATGCCACGCAGTTTTGAGCTGGCGCGCGGGTTTGCCAGTGCGGCTGCGCGAGCGGACGGTATCGCGACTGCGCGCGGCGATCATCTTGTCGCGGAAGGCCTCGCTAGTCTCGGCCTCGGGCGTGGCGAGCCAGACCGAGCCGGTCCACGCGCCTTGCGCGCCCGCTGCCATCATCCCCGCCATCTGCCCCCCGGTCATGATCCCGCCCGCGGCGAGCACCGGAATGTCGTACCCTTCCTTGGCCAGCGCGCGGACCACTTCAGGGATCAGCACGAGCGTGGAGACCTCACCGCAGTGCCCGCCGGCTTCGGTGCCCTGCGCAACGATGATGTCGACCCCGGCAGCGGCCTGGCGCAGCGCGTGTTCCTTGGCCCCGACCAAGGCAGCGACCGGAATGCCGCGCGCCTTGCCCTGAGCGATCATTTCGGGCGGGGCAATACCCAGCGCATTGGCGATCAGCTTGATCGGGTGGCGGAAGGCGACTTCCATCAAGGCGTGGCCGTTTTCCGGGGTGATCCCTGAGCGCCCTTGCCATGCGACTACATCTTCGGGCGGCACCGCGATGCCATACTGGCCCAGCAGGTCGGCGGTAAACGCGCGATGCTCGGCCGAGATTGCCGAGGCGCGGGCATCGTTGTCCGCCATCCCGGCCACCCGAGGATCAACCACTTCGGGGACCAGCACATCGACCCAGTAAGGCGCGCCTTCGCTGTGTTCGTCGATCCAGGCGAGCTCTTCCTCAAGCTGCTCCGGCGTGAACCGCGTCGCGCCGAGCACCCCGAACCCGCCCGCCTTGCTCACGGCGACGACCACGTCGCGGCAGTGGCTGAAGGCAAACAGCGGAAACTCGCAGCCGGTCAGCCGGCATACTTCGTTGTTCATCATTCTCTCCCGTTTGGGCGATGATGGAACGCTCCGCTGCGCGCGGCAAGTCAGCTGATGTAATGCGCCGTCGTCTTCGCCGCGACATCCTCGGCGGTCACCCCCGGGGCCAGCTCGATCAACTTGAACGGGCTCGCGTGATCGGCGCGGTGGAATACCGCGAGATCGGTGATCACCATATCGACCACATTGCGCCCGGTCAGTGGCAGGGTGCAGGCCGGGATGAACTTCGGGCTGCCGTCCTTGGCGCAGTGTTCCATCACCACTATGATCTTCTTGACCCCGGCGACGAGGTCCATCGCCCCGCCCATGCCCTTGATCATCTTGCCCGGGACCATCCAGTTGGCGATGTCGCCATTCTCGGCCACTTCCATTGCGCCCAGCACGGTGAGGTCGATCTTGCCGCCGCGGATCATCGCGAAGCTTTGCGCTGAATCGAAATAGGCCGAGTGCGGCAGTTCGCTGATCGTCTGCTTGCCGGCGTTGATCAGGTCGGCGTCGACCTGGTCCTCGGTCGGAAACGGCCCGATGCCGAGCATGCCGTTCTCGCTCTGCAAGGTGACGGTCATGCCACTGGGCACATGGTTCGCCACCAACGTGGGAATGCCGATGCCCAGGTTAACGTAATAGCCATCGCGCAGCTCCTGCGCGGCGCGTGCGGCCATCTGGTCGCGGCTCCAGCCTTTCGTGAGGCCATCGTGCGTGGTCATCAGGCGGCCTCCCTCACAGTGCGGAATTCGATCTTCTTGTCATAGGGCGCACCGACGATCAGGCGCTGGACGTAGACCCCGGGCAAGTGGATGCAATCGGGATCGAGGCTGCCGACCGGCACGATCTCCTCGACTTCAACGACGCAGACCTTGCCGCAAGTTGCCGCGGGCTGGTTGAAATTGCGGGCGGTCTTGCGGAACACGACATTGCCGGTTTCATCCGCCTTCCACGCCTTGACCAGCGCAAGATCGGCGACGATGCCGCGCTCGAGGATGTATTCCTCGCCATCGAAAAGCTTCGCGTCCTTGCCTTCGGCCACCAATGTGCCGACGCCGGTCTTGGTATAGAACCCCGGAATGCCCGCCCCGCCCGCGCGCATCCGCTCGGCGAGCGTACCTTGCGGGCAGAATTCGACTTCGAGCTCGCCCGACAGGTACTGCCTTTCGAATTCCTTGTTCTCGCCGACGTAGCTCGAGACCATTTTCTTGACTTGATGCGTGCGCAGCAGCTTGCCGATGCCTTCGTTGTCGATCCCGGCATTGTTCGAATAGAAGGTGAGACCGGTCACCCCGCTGTCACGCACTGCATCGAGCAGGCGTTCGGGGATGCCGCACAGGCCGAACCCGCCGCAGGCGATGTGCAGGTCGTTGCGCAATAGGCCATCCAGCGCAGCCTTGGCATCGGTGTAAATCTTCTGGGCCATGGTCTCTCCATCCGCGGCGAATCAGGCCGCGCTAATGCCTGCTTTGTTCACCCGCAATTGCACAATACGCCGCCAATCTTGCACGCAATGCAAGTGTCAGCCGAGTTCGAGGCCGAGCAGCGCCGACAAGTCGGCCAGCGCCTGTTCGCCGCTCACCACCTTGATCGCTGCCATGCCCAGCATTGCGGCGGGTTTGCAGTTGATCCCCAGGTCGTCGAGATAGACGCATTGCGCCGGCTCCAGCCCCAGCGTGTCGCACATCATCTGGTAGATTCGCGGATCGGGCTTGCGCACCCCGGCCTTGGAGCTTTCGATCACTGCTTCAAAGCGCGCAAATACCTGCTCGTAAGCATCCTTGGCATCACCGCTGCGCGCCATGCCCGCGCCGTGCCCGGCAGGGACATTGTTGGTGATGCAGGCGAGGCGATATCCCGCCGCTGCCAGCTGGTCGAGCGCGCGGACCATCGCTGGGCGGATCGAGCCCGAGAGAACCGCCAGCACCGCACGGCCTTCGAGCGGATGCTCCATTGCCTCTGCCTCGGCCTCGAACAGCACGTCGAAGGTGCGGGCATCGATTTCGGCGCGTTCGAACTTTGCCCAGGCATTGTCATGCGGATTGGCGGCATTGACCGAGCGGATGAAATCCTGCGGCAGCCCGCGCTCATCCTCCAGCCGGTTGAACGCCTCGAACGGCGAGGCGGTGATCACCCCGCCGAAATCGAAAATGACCGCTGCGTACCGGCTCTCGCTCAACGTCCTGCTCCCTGGCTCTCCAACCGATGCCAGTGGCGCAATGCCGAAGCCTGCGCAAGTCTGCGCCATTTTTGATCTGGATCATGGATCGCCCTGGCGATGAGCGCATTGTCGCCAGTGGAAGGAGAACCGCAATGCGCTCGATCCTCGTACAAGCCGGCAGCGACAAGTGCTGCCCTGCCCGCCTCGATACCGCCATGGCTGTAGCCCGCACGGCGGGCGGCCACGTCACTCTGCTGATCGACACTCCGATCGAGCCCTACGTCGCCACCAATCCCTATGGCGGCACCTACGTGGCGCGCGATGCGCTGGAGGCGGCGATCAAGGCCGACGACGCGTTGGCCGCGGCGCTTGAAGGACGGTTCACCGGCGGTGATGTACCGTTCGATGTGCTCAAGACCGAAGGTGCTCCGCTCGATGCGATGCTGTCCGCAGCCAAGCTGGCCGATCTGGTTGTGATCTCGCGGACGTGCGGCTTTGCGGGCGATCTCGCAATCGAGGCGGATTGCCCGGTGCTCGTGCTCGGCAGCGCCGCGCTTGCCGTGCCGGTGGGGACCGCGGTCGTGGCCTGGGACGGCGGACTGCAGGGTGCCCGCGCGCTGCGCGCTGCGGTGCCGCTGCTTGCAGGTTGCAGCGACGTTCATCTCGTGACCGTAAGCGAAGCAGCGGGGAAAGAATTCCCGGCAACCGAATCGCTACGCTACCTGGCCCGCCACGGAATCAGCGCCGAACTTCATGAGCTCGCCAGGGCCGGATCGGTGGAGGCAACGATTGCCAATGAAGTGGCGCGGCTTGGGGCATCGTTGCTGGTAATGGGAGCATACAGCCACACCCGCCTGCGCGAATTCCTGTTCGGCGGAGTGACGCGGCACTTCCTCAATCTGGCGGCAGGTCCGGCGCTCCTTCTCGCGCACTAGGCGCGTAACTTCTTCCCGCCGTTCATCGAATAGCGATAGCTATTCGCCGCGGTTCGCGGTGCAACGGCACCGACACAACCGGGGAGAACCAGTCATGCACCGCCGCCTCATTCCGCTTGCCCTGATGGGTGCGACCATACTTGCCGCGCCTTTGCTGGCCAAGCCCGCCGCCATGGCGATGAAGCCGATGCCGGTCGCCACGTGGCTCGCCGACCCCCTGCGCAGCGATGATTGGCGCAAGCTCGACGATGGGCGCATGCCGGGTGATGTTCTGGCCTTCGCCGGGGTCAAGCCGGGGCAGACCGTGCTCGATTTCTTCGCCGGCGGCGGATACTATTCATTCCTGCTGACCAAGGCAGTCGGCCCCAAGGGCATGGTCTTTGCCGCCAACCCACCAGCGGAAAACGATTCCAAGGCGTGGGAACGCTTTGCCGACAAGGTGCCCAATCTTCACGTGATGGTGGCCGAAGTGCCCCGGATGGCCTTCGCACCGCGCAGCATCGACCTCATCTACACCAACCTCAACTACCATGACCTCTACTGGGAATCGGAAAAGTACCACTTCCCCCGGCAGGACGTTCCCAAGGTGCTGGCCATGTGGTTCACCGAACTGAAGCCGGGTGGGCACGTGGTGATCATCGATCACGCGGGCAACCCGGGCAGCGATCCGCGCGAAATGGCCGACAAGCTGCACCGCATCGATCCCGAGCGGGTCAAGGCTGATATGGCCGCCGCCGGCTTCGTCCTCGAAAGCGAGAGCAACGTGCTGCGACGCAGCGAAGACGATCATACCAAGCTGGTGTTCGACCCTGCCGTGCGCGGCAAGACTGACCGGTTTATGTTGAAATTCCGCCGTCCGTGAGCGTTTTGCGCCAGTAGTTGCAAATTACGCAACATGAAATGCGCTTTTCGCACTTGCACAATAATCGGGTGAGTGACATTTAGAACCTGCCTTTTCAGGCATCCTCTCCCAAAACTTCCCAAGGCCGGGTCAGCAATGACCCGGCCTTTTTTTGTCCGTAGATCAGAGCCCTGCGGTCTCAGCGGTTGGCAGCGCATTTGCATTTGGCATGGCCAGTTCCTAGCTTGACGCTTCACCCCGAGCGGCAAGGACCAGTGGCGCAATGGCCGAAGTGCAGGAAAAGACAGTCAAGCTTCAGGTCGCCGCAGCGCGGCAGGAAGAAAGCGGTAACGGCTTTGCCCGCCTGCCCAAAGGGACGCTGTCCGAACTGGGCGT
Organism: Novosphingobium sp.; assembly: GCA_046063275.1. Classification (GTDB taxonomy): domain Bacteria; phylum Pseudomonadota; class Alphaproteobacteria; order Sphingomonadales; family Sphingomonadaceae; genus Novosphingobium. Next base: position 9,666 of record JBJTLY010000225.1, read on the forward strand.
GACCGAGGGCGATGTGATCGCGATCGAGGGCAAACGGCCCACTGCGGCGCGGGTGATGCTGGCCTATCCTGAAGACGAAGGGCTCGATGTGATCCGGCTCGACGGTCTCCAGCGCGCCAACGCCGAAGTCGGTTCGGGCGACCATGTGCTGATCAGCAAGGCCGAGAGCCGTCCGGCCAGCCGCGTCGTCTTCGCCCCGGCGCAGCGCGAAATGCGCCTGCAAGGTCCCGGGCAGGCGCTCAAGCGGAACTTCTTCGGGCGTCCGCTGGTTGCCGGGGATCTCGTTGCCACCACCGGCCAGCAGCAGGTCCGCGACATGCCGCCCGAAGTGGCCCGGATGTTCAACGCTCCTGCCTTTGCGCTCACCCAGATCCGCCTGACCGTGGTCGCTACCGTGCCCAAGGGCATCGTCCACATTGACGAAAACACCGAGGTCGAACTGCGCGAGGAGTTCGAAGAGGCGCGCGGCAGCCGCGGTGACGTCAACTACGACGACGTCGGCGGGATGGGCGATACGATCCAGCAGCTGCGCGAAATGGTCGAACTGCCGCTGCGCTATCCTGAACTGTTCACCCGCCTCGGCGTCGATCCGCCCAAGGGGGTGCTACTCCACGGGCCTCCGGGCACCGGCAAGACCCGGCTCGCCCGCGCGGTGGCCAACGAGAGTGAAGCGAGCTTCTTCACCATCAACGGCCCCGAGATCATGGGCAGCGCCTATGGCGAAAGCGAAAAGCGGCTGCGCGAAGTGTTCGAGGAAGCCGCCAAGGCCGCGCCGTCGATCGTGTTCATCGACGAGATCGATTCGATCGCGCCCAAGCGCGACAACACGCCTGGCGAAGCCGAAAAGCGCCTGGTCGCGCAGCTCCTGACCCTGATGGACGGGCTCGGCAGCGGCGCCAACATCGTGGTCATCGCCGCGACCAACCGCCCCGATGCGATCGACGAGGCCTTGCGCCGTCCCGGCCGCTTCGACCGCGAGATCGTAGTCGGCGTGCCCGACGAAAAGGGCCGCCGCGAGATCCTCGGAATCCACACCCGCGGCATGCCGCTCGCCGAAGGGGTCGACCTCGACGAGCTGGCCAAGACCACGCACGGTTTCG
>JBJTLY010000226.1:0-3100 GCA_046063275.1 Novosphingobium sp.
CTTTCGGGCCTGTTCGTGATCCGCCATGACGACGGCCAGACCTCCACCCCGGAGCAGCGGCTCGACCGCGCCAAGCTGCTGCTGCGCAGCGGCCAGGTCGATGCGGCGGCGGCCGAGGTGGCGAATTTGCCGGCGAGCCAGCAGGCGCGCGACTGGCTCGCCGCCGCCAAGCGCTACGCCGATGCCCGCGCAGCGCTCGACCAGATCGAACAGGCCGCGCTGACCGAGCCCGAATTGCTCAAGGACGGCAACGGTGAAGCCGTGCGCCAGCCGGGGCTGCCCGCCGCCGCAACGGCGGGCTGATTACTGAGCCTTCAGCAGCGCGGGCAGGTCGCCCGACATGCCGCGTGCCTCGTCCATGAAGAAGCGCTTGATCAGGCCGGTGCGCTGCACCGCGGCCATGCCGATGCGCCGCGCCAGGCTCGGCAGCTTGCCGGGAATTCCGAACAGCCGGACCAGCGCGTCGGTGGTCGCCATCACGGTGGTCGCATCGAGGCTGCGCCAGCGTTCGTAGCGCGCGAGCAGCTGCGCGTCGCCCGGATCGAGCCCGAGGCGCATGCCCTCGCTCAGCACTTCGACCAGGCAGCCGACATCGCGCAGGCCCAAGTTGAGGCCCTGCCCGGCGATCGGGTGCATCCCGTGCGCGGCATCGCCGATCAGCGCGAGGCGCTGTTCGACGATCCGGCCCGCATGATGGAAGTCGAGCGGCCACGACATCCGCGGCGCGGCCAGTTCGGACTTGCCGAACATGCCCTCCATGCGCCGGTCGATCTCGCTGAGGAACATCGCATCGGACAGGCCGGTAATCCCCGCCGCGTCCTTCTCGCTCACCGTCCACACCACCGCGCTGCGATGCCGCCCGTCGGGCAAGTCGAGCAGCGGCAGCAAGGCCAGTGGTCCGGCGGGGTAGAAGATCTCCCAGGCCACGCCCTCGTGCGACTTCTCATGCGTGATCGCGGTGACGAAAGCGCGGTGCGAATAGTCCCAGCGCGCCGATGATAGACCGGCATCGGCGCGGGTCGGCGATTGGCGTCCCTCGGCCCCGATCAGCAGGCTGGCTTCGAGCTTGCGGCCATCGCTCAGCGTCGCCGATACGTCGTGCTCCCCCCGCTCGCGCGATACGGGTTCGACCCCGCTTGACCACGCGATCGCCTGTTCGGCGCGCGCGGCTTCGAACAGCGCGAGGCGAATGTCGCGGTTGGCGAACATCCGGCCGAGCGAGCCATCCTCGGCCCTGGGTTGAAAATCGATCCTCCCCGGCTTCATTCCGTCAGTCACCGCAATCGAAGTGATCGGGCAGCCCAGCGGTTCGAGCCGTTCGGCCAAGCCAATATTGGTGAACAGGTTCCAGCTCGCGGTCGAGATCGCCGAAGCGCGGCCATCGGTGCCTTCGGCGGTCAGTTCCTCAGGCAGGGCTTTGTCGACGACATGGCTAGTCAGCCCCTGCTTCGCCGCAGCCAGCGCGAGCGTCATGCCGACGAGCCCGCCGCCGAGGATCAGGAGATCGCGTTTGTCGGTCATTTCGCGCATGTATTCCCATTGCCGCCATCAAGATCGAGACACCGCCCGTCGAAAGTCCCATCCGGCAGGGTCAGTCCGAGGATCGCCGCCAAGGTCGGCGCGATGTCGACGGTTTCCACCGGCTGCGGCTGTTCGAACGCGGGCAGTCCCTTGCGCCAGAACAGCATCGGTACGCGGCGGTCATAGTCCCAGGCGCTGCCGTGGGTGGCGATGAAGGCACCCGGCATCGGTTCGGGGATCGGCACGATTGCCCGGTCGAGCAGGACGATGACATCGCCCGAGCGCGCCGGATCGAACGAGGCGCGGGCGCGGTCCTTGAGCGTCCAGTCCTGCGGATTGCCGGTGGGCATCGGGGTCTTGGCGAGGTCGTCGGCGGTGAACACAGCGGCGACTTGCGGGTTGGCCTTGGCAGCGGCAACCAGCGCCGCAATCACTGTGCCGCGCTGCGCGGCAGGCACCGCGCGGTTGACGTAGAAATCGCCAAACGCGGCATCGGCAATGATCAGCGGATCATCCAGCTTGATCCCGGTCTTGGCCGAGACCGCCTTCGACAGCGCATCGGGGGTCAAGGCCGGATCGACCCGCACCGCGCGCGGCAAGGCCTGTTCGTCGAGCCGCTCGGGGGTGTCGAGCCCGCCGTGATCGGCCGAGAGCACCACCAGATAATCGATCCCCGCCGCGTCGAGGTGATCGAGCAGGCGGCCGATGTTCTTGTCGAGCTCGGCCATCTGGATGCACATTTCCACGCCTTCGGTGCCGGTGGCATGGCCGATGTAATCGGTGGCCGAGAGCGAGACCGAAAGGATGTCGGGTGCGCCGCCCTTGCCGAGCTGCATCTCGTCAACCAGCCGATTGGCGAGATCGACCGTCGCCCCGTCCATGCGCGGCGAAATGCGGAACATGTCGGGGTTCTTGGGCTCGGCGCTGCCCGCAGGAAGAGCGAAACGGTACTGGCCGGTGGTGCCCTTCTTGCCGAGCTGAACGGCATGGTCGGTCGGCTGGCACCAGGCGGGCGCGGCGAGCGCGGGGGCACCGGCCTTGAGTGTGCCAGTTACGACCGCGTTCTCGGCCACTGCAGACGGCGCCAGATCACGCCCGGCCAGCGTGACGAAGCCCGCGCCCTTCCACCAGTAGGCGGCATCAATGGTGTGCCCACCCATCATCATCACCGCACGGTCCTTCGCGGAAACCGCAACGTTGCGGCTGCGCGCGTCGGCGGCCTTCATGTATTCGCCGAGCGTCGGGACCTTGAGGTGATAGGCCGAGACCACCGGGTTGCGCGCGGACGAATCCGGATTGCGGTCATCCTCGGCGCAGTAGATCGGCTTGGTCCCGCGCGGGCCGCCGGGTTCGTACCAGGTGTTGGCAATGATCCCGGTGCGCGCTGGATGGTCGCCGGTGAGCAGGGTTGAATGCCCCGGGCAGGTCTCGGTCGCGGCGTGCGACTGGAAGCCCGAGGGAAACACCGCGCCCTGCTGCAACCGGGCAAGGCCATAGCGGTAATGCGGGCGGTACTGCGCAAACAGATCGGCCGAATACTGATCGACCGAGATCGCCACGATCAGCCTGGGCGGGCCCA
>JBJTLY010000227.1:0-3282 GCA_046063275.1 Novosphingobium sp.
CAAATTGTGGTGTCGCGGGCCGTCGGTGATGGTCGGATATTTCCGCGACCGGGACGCGACCGACGCCTGTCTGGTCGACGGCTGGCTCGACACCGGCGACATGGGCTACATGGCCGACGGCTATCTGTTCATCGTCGGTCGCGCCAAGGACATGATCATCATCAACGGCAAGAACCACTGGCCGCAGGATATCGAATGGGCGGTCGAGCAGCTGCCCGGCTTCCACCAGGGCGACATCGCCGCCTTCTCGGTCGAGACCGAAAATGGCGAGGAAGTCCCCGCCGTGCTGGTCCACTGCCGCGTCTCCGATCCCGAAGAACGGATCAAGCTGCACGACCAGATCCGCGACAAGGTCCGCTCGATCACCGGCATGAACTGCGTGATCGAACTGGTTCCGCCGCGCACCCTGCCGCGCACCAGCTCGGGCAAATTGAGCCGCGCCAAGGCCAAGAAGCTTTACCTGTCGGGCGAGATCGAGCCGTTCAAGCTGGCGGCTTAGCCAAATTGTCCAGCAGCCCTGCGATGTGGGCCTCGAGCCAGGCCATCGAAGCATCGAACTGACCCAGCAGCGAAGGCTGATCGGTCCAGTTGAGCACCTTTGAACGGTGCAGGCTGGGTGGCAGCTGGTCGAACAAGACCACCGTGTCCGCCCGATCGAGATCGGACTGGCGTAGCGCCGTCGCTCGCTCGTTGGCAGGATCGATCCCGAACTCGGCGATCAGTCGTTGCCGGATTGGCGCGGTCATGTGATCTTCCGGGGCAATCCCGCGTGACCACACCATCACGCCAATCCCGCGCTCGCGGGCGCGCTTGCGCATCAGTTCGCGTGCAACCGCGCTTTTGACTGTGCCCGCCTGACAGACGAACAGCACACGCGGCAGGCGCATCGCGAAGGCCGGAGCGGGAAACGCGGTTGCGGCTGCCAATGCGAGCAGTGCCGAGCGGCGGGTGAGATTTGTCATGTCGCTCTCCTAACCGAGATAGCTGAGGGCGAGGCCGCCCAGCGCCGCCATGCCCAGCACGCGGATGATACTCCACCTGGCGCGGAAGATCAGCAGCGCTGCTAGCGCCGCCAGCAGCGCGGCGCGCCAGTCGAAGCTCGCCAGTTGCGGCAACTCGATCTGCCAGCCGCCCAGTCCGAGCTTGTCGCTGGCTCGGAACAGCACGTGAAGCGCGAACCACAGCGAGAGGTTGGCGATTACGCCGACCACCGCTGCGGTTATTGCCGCGAGCCCGCCTTTGAGCCGCTTGGCGTGCTCAAGCCGCTCCATCCACGGCGCGAGGGCGAAGATCCAGATGAAGCACGGCACGAAGGTGACCCAGGTGGTCAGCCCTGCGCCGAGCAAGCCGCCCAGCAGCGGCGATAGCGGCGCGGCGCCGCGCGTTCCCGCCAAATAGCCCACAAATTGCGTGACCATGATCAGTGGCCCCGGCGTGGTCTCGGCAAGGCCCAGCCCGTCGGCCATTTCGCCCGCGCTGAGCCAACCGAAGCCCGAAACCGCCTGCTGCGCCATATAGGCGAGCACTGCATAGGCCCCGCCGAAGGTCACCACCGCAAGCTTCGAGAAGAACACCCCGATGTGCCATAGCGCGTGGTCGGGACCGAGTGTCAGCCACACCGCCAACATCGGGGCTGCCCACACCGCCCCGCCGATTACCACCGCGCCAAGGCTGGTGCGCCACGGCCGGGGAGCGAACTCAGGCGGCGGGCCGGCGGGCTTCAGCGCCAGCCAATCAGGCCGTAGTGCTGCGACAATCGCGCCAGCCAGCCCCGCGCCGAGCACCACTAGCGGGAACGGCAGCGCCAGCACAAACAGTCCGGCAAAGGCCAGCCCGGCGATCGAGCGCTTGAACGCAGTGTTGAGCGCCCGCCCCGCGACCCGCAGCAACGCCTGGACGACAATCGCCAGCACCGCCGCCTTGATCCAAAGGAACAGCGCCGCAAACCAATCGAGCCGTGCGGCAAGGCCGTAAAGCACCGATAGCGCAAGAATCACCAGCGCGCCGGGGATCACGAACAGCAGTCCGGCCGCGAGCCCGCCTTTCACCCTGTGCAGCTTCCACCCGATCCACACCGCCAGTTGCTGCGCCTCGGGTCCGGGCAGCAAGTGGCACAGGTTGAGCGCGTGGAGGTACTGCTCCTCGCTGACCCATTGGCGCTGTTCGACAATCTCGCGGTGCATCAGCGCGATCTGCCCGACCGGCCCGCCAAAACTGAGGCAGCCAATCCGCGCGGAAACGCGCACCAGGTCACCAAAGGATGGAGCTTGAGAAACCGCGGCCATTGCCCGCCAATACCTTTCCGTCCGCACGCGCAGACCCTTGAAAGGCAACACTTGGGCCGGGGCCTGACCGGGAGGTTGCTTCGTCCCGGTATCAATCGACTATCGCGCGCCCGCGCTCGGTGCAAGACATCAGTTACGCTTGCCGCCCCTGTCTTATCTTGATAATACAGCTTGCAGAACCGGCGCTTCATCCCACATTGGCCGGACAACCTTTGGATACGGACCAAATCGATGGCCTCTAACCTGACCGACACCGCTGCTGCCCCCGCAATCACGCTGACCCCGCCCGATCCGGTGCCGGTGGTCGCGCCCGAAGCGGCGGTGGGCCTTGTCCCCGTCAGCGATGACAACAAGTCCAAGCTAGAAGCCAAGGTCGATGCCTTCGTCACCGATCTGATCTCGTCTGACGCCAATTCGCCCGAATTCGGCAGGAAGGTCGATCAGATCACCAATATGGGCCGCAAGGAAATCATGGCGGCGGCGGGCATGTCCAACCGCTTCCTCGACCGCCCGGTGCGCGCGATGGACAAGGATTCGGGCGTCGGCGCGAACCTTGCCGAGCTGCGCCGCACGGTGGAGGAGCTCGATCCGGGCAAGAGCGGCAAGCTTTCCACGGGCCGCAAGTTCCTCGGCATTCTGCCATTCGGCAACCGGATGAAGCGCTACTTCAACTCGTACCAGTCGGCGCAGGGCCACATCCAGTCGATCCTCACCCACCTGGGGTCGGGCAAGGACGAGCTGCTGATGGACAACGCGGCGATCGACGTCGAACGCGCCAAGCTGTGGGAAGCCATGGGCAACCTCGAGCAGATGATCCACATCTCGAAGACGCTCGACACCAAACTGGAGGACAAGGCCGCCGAACTCGACTCGACCGATCCGGCCAAGGCCAAGGCGATCCGCGAAAGCGCGCTGTTCTATGTGCGCCAGCGCACCCAAGACCTGCTCACGCAAATGGCGGTATCGGTGCAGGGTTATCTAGCGCTCGACCTGGTCA
>JBJTLY010000228.1:0-5187 GCA_046063275.1 Novosphingobium sp.
CAGCGCGGCGATAAGGATGGGATCGGGCTGGGCGTCGAGCCTCGCACCGCTCGCGATCGTCCTCGCACCGCGGCGGGAGGCGAGAGTGATGGGCAGGACGAGCAGGCTGGTCGCGCGGTCCAGCGGAACTGACCGGCCCCCACTGAGTGGTCCGCATTGTTTGTTAGTGCAAGATTGCCTCCTGCGCCCTGGCTGGCCGGAGGTGGAGCGAAGCGGAACCGGAGGGCGGCCATGGCGGCGTTGCTGTTTCCGGGGCCGGAGGCCGATAGCCAAGCGAACTGTGCGGCCTGACGGTGTTGTAATGCCGCCGCCAGGCTTCGATCAGGATCTGGGCCTCGGTCAGGGTGTAGAAGATCTCCCCGTTCAAGAGCTCGTCGCGCATTGAGCCGTTGAAGGACTCACAGTAGCCATTCTCCCATGGGCTGCCGGGTGTGATGTAGAGCGTCTTCACGCCGATCTTCGCCAACCATTCTTGCACGGCGTTGGCGATAAATTCCGGGCCATTGTCCGACCGTATGTGCGCCGGTGGCCCGCGTGTGACGAACAACTCTGCCAGCGCCGCCAGCACATCTTCGCTGCGAAGCCGCCGCGCCACCGGCAGGGCCAGGCACTCCCTGCTGGCCTCGTCGATGATCGACAGGATGCGGAACTTGAGACCGTCGTGCGTGCGCCCCTCGACGAAGTCATAGGACCACACATGCCCCGGATACTCGGGCCGCAGACGGGTGCATGATCCATCGTTGAGCCACAGCCGGGAGCGCTTGGGCTGCTTGTGCGGCACCTTGAGCCCCTCGCGTCGCCAGATGCGTTCGACCCGCTTGCGGTTCACATGCCATCCCGCATCGCGCAGCAACGCCGTCACCCGGCGATAACCATAACGACCATATTGCCGGGCCAGGGCGATGATGTCCTCGGTCAGGGCGACTTCGTCATCCGCCCCGCGCGGTGTCTTGCGCTGCGTCGATCGATGTTGCCCGAGCACGCGGCACACCCGCCGCTCGGACACCGGCATCAAGGTCTTGATATGATCGATACAGCGCCGTCGACGCGCGGGGCTCAAAAGTTTCCCCGGGAAGCCTCCTGCAGGATCAGCTTGTCCAGCGTCAGATCCGATACCGCCCTGCGCAACCGGGCGTTCTCCTTCTCCAGCTCTTTCATCCGCCGGGCCTGATCCATCTTCAGACCGCCATATTCCTTGCGCCAGCGGTAGTAGCTCTGCTCGGTGACACCGATCCGGCGACACGCATCCGCCACCGTTCCGCCCTGCGCCAGCACGATCTCCGCTTCACGCAGCTTGCCGATGATCTCTTCCGGCTTGTGCTTCTTTGCCATTCCATTCCTCCTTCGTGGCCAATTCTAAAATAGAAATTGGGCCACTCAGAAGGGGGCAGATCACAAGCAGGACGGCGATCTGGTTTCCATTGGCGACGATGCCCGCTCGATCGTGCGCTTCCGCAGCCTGAACCTGCTGCAAAGCTGGCCGATGAAGCTCAAGTTCGATGTCATATTCTGTCGTAATGTGATGATTTATTTCGATAATGAAACAAAAGAACGACTGGTCGCACGATTTGCCGACGCGCTGCTTCCTGGCGCGACCCTGTTCATTGGCCACAGCGAACGGGTGACTGGACCGGCCTCCAGATTGCTCGATTCAGTCGGGCCGCCGATCTACCGAAGGAGCATGGCATGACCATCCGTGTGCTTATCATCGACGATTCCCCGACCATGCGCGCCATCCTGATGTCTCGCCTTTCGGAGGAACCCGACATCTCGGTGATCGGTACGGCCTCGGACGCAAACGAAGGCCGCGAACTGATCAAGCAGTTCAACCCCGACGTCGTAACCCTCGATGTCGAGATGCCCGGGATGAACGGCCTCGATTTCCTTGAGAAGATCATGACGCTCCGGCCAACTCCGGTGATCGTGGTTTCAGGATCGACACAGGATGGCAGCGATGTCACCGCGCGTGCGCTCGCACTGGGTGCAGTGGATTGCTACGCCAAGTCGGATCGCTCGGGCACCTTGCCACTGGATGACAATGGCCGCCTTGCCAACCTGATACGTCAGGCTGCCCAAGTGCGATTCAACAACCGCTGGCCCACGCCACCAGTCGTCTGCAACCGGATCAAGCCTCCGGCGCGCACGGACAGCGCATTGATCGCGATCGGTTCGTCGACCGGCGGTGTCGAAGCGCTGCAGGTGCTGCTTACCTGCTTCCCCGAAGACTGCCCGCCGACAGTGATTGTCCAACACGTCAATCCGCGTTTTGCCCCGGCAATCGCCAAGACACTTGACCTTGCCTGTGCCGCGAAGGTGCAGCTGGCGGAGCCGGACATGCCGCTGAGAAGTGGCAACATCTACCTTGCTCCCGGGGGAGACCGACACCTGACGATTGGCGGTTCGGGCGTCTACTATGCCAGGTTGCGGCACGGCGACCCGGTCGCCGGACATATTCCCAGCGTCGATGCCCTGTTCCATTCTGTCGCGGACAAACTGGGCGCGAAGGCAGTCGGTATCCTGCTGACGGGTATGGGGAGCGACGGGGCAAAGGGCCTGCTGGCCATGTCACGCGCTGGTGCTCTGACTATCGCTCAGGACGAGGCGAGCTGCACCGTATTCGGCATGCCGCGCGCGGCAATTTCGCTCGGTGCCGCCAATGTCGTGGCCCCGATCACCCGGATCGCCCAGCACGCGCTCAGGAAGGCTGCATAGACCAATGCACCACCAAGCCATCCCGACGCCTAATGGCACGCGGCGCATCACCGTTCTGCAAGGGCAAGTCCGGGTCAGTGATGACCCCGGCATCGAATTCAGCACCGTGCTGGGCAGCTGCGTCGCGTCATGTCTGTTTGATCCGGTGGCGATGATCGGCGGGATGAACCACTTCCTGCTCGCCGAACCTCCGGCCAGCCACGCTCCCGGAGAAGTCGACGTGCATTACGGCGTCTATCTGATGGAACTGCTGATCAACGAGATGCTGGGACAGGGAGCAATCAAGAGCCGCATCCGCGCCCACCTTTATGGCGGCGCGAACCTGCGTGCAGGCATGGCGCCGATCGGTACGGCCAATGCCGCATTTGCCCGCAATTTCCTCTCGCAGGAACGTATTCCGCTGATGCGTGAAGACCTCGGAGGCAATTGTGCCCGCCGCGTCGATTTCCGCCCCGCCACAGGCCAGGTGCGTTGCCGGACGGTTGAGAACACGATGGCACCCGAACTGAAACCCGTAACCCGCACCGACCGCACAGCCGGCGATGTCGAACTGTTCTGACGAAAGCGAGACCACTCATGAGCAAGCCCACACGTATCCTTACAGTCGATGACAGCGCTTCGATGCGGGCGCTGTTGCTTCACGCGCTCACCTCCAGCGGCTTTGAAGTCGCGCAGGCCGACGATGGGATCTCCGCTTTGGAATGGCTGGCGGTAAACGAAGCCGATGTGGTGATCACCGATATCAACATGCCCAGGCTCGACGGCTTTGGGCTGATCGAGCGACTGCGTGCCGGGACCCGCCACCATGATCGGCCGATTCTGGTGCTGACTACCGAAAGCTCGGACGAAAAGAAAAAGCGGGTGCGGGACGCCGGAGCGACCGGCTGGATCGTCAAGCCCTTTGATCCTGAAAAGCTCGCCACCGCCGTGCGGCGCGTGGCGCATTGATTGGCGGCAAGGAGCGAACAATGACTCAACGTGAATTCATCACCTTCGAGGTGGGCGGACAGCTGTTCGGACTGGACATCATGGCGATCCGCGAAATCCGCGCATGGACGCCCGTTACCAAGCTGCCGCGCGTGCCGCATTATGTCGCGGGCGTCGTAAACCTGCGCGGAACGGTGCTTCCAGTCGTCGATCTTGCCGCTCGGCTTGGTTGGCACGAAACCGAAGCGACACCGCGCCATGCCATTATCGTCACTCAGGTTGGCGGACAGGCGCGCGGGCTTATTGTTGATACGGTCAGCGATATTGTCACGATCGCCGCCGATGCCTTGCAGGCGCCGCCGACGACCTCGATCGATGGCGTGGTTCCATTTATCGAAGGCCTTGCCGCGATTGATGACCAGATGGTCATGGTGCTCGACCTCGACAAACTGAGTGCCGACGTGATGGTGCCGGAAGCTGCGTGAGTGCCATTCCCGCCTTTGTCGACCTTGCCGCGGTAGCCGATATCCTTGGCGAACTGGGCAATGAAGTCGAGGAGCTTGGAGTCACCTTGTGTCTCGATCCGGAGTTTGCCGGCCGCCACATCGAAGCGCTTCAGGCCTTTGACATGATCGCGCAGAAGCAACGCGGTCTGGCTGCATTGCTGCGTGCCGATTGTCCAGTTTCGGCGCTGGCAGCGCTCGGCCTTGAAGAATTGAAGCAGCGGCTGGGTTCCCCCTTTGACCGCAGTTAGAGCGGCGTGCGGAGATGACTTTGCGCCGACGCCAATGATCCTGGCACCGCTACCGAGGATACGAATGTGCCGCCCCGTTCTGGAGCGGCACACATCGTTTTTGCAATAGATCAGTCAGGCTTGCCGGTGCCTGGTTCGCCAGCCAGCGGCGGCTTGCCGTCTTCGGCGCGGCCCTCGTTGCGGAGCGCGCGGCCTTCTTCGGCCTTGCGCTGGCCTTCGGGAGACTTGCTGTGCTCGTGAATTTCTTCCTTCACATAGCCAGCGGCTTCCTTGATCTCGCCCTTGATGGTCATGAGGTGCTCCTTGCAGGTTGATTGCCCTGCCGGATCAATCACCAAGCACCTATGAAGTTCCATCTTCGTACGCTCTAGCGCGGCTGGCGAGGTCCCTTGCGGTGGCCGAACTTCTTGTCGGGCCGCGGGCCGTTGCCGTGCGGCGGGCGCGGGCTGTAGCTGCCTGCTGGGCGCGGCCCCCTGTTGCCGGATGGGCGCGCATCGCGCCGCTGCGGTTCATCACGCGGCTTGCCCTCAAACGCCGTGATTTCGACATCGCTGTCAGGTTCGACGTTGCGTTTCACTGCATCAAGGAACTTCGGCGCAACGCCTGCGGCGATCTCGAACATGGTCTCGCCAGCAGCAATGCGGATCGCGCCGATATCGGTGCGGCTGACGTGGCCGAGGCGGCAAAGCAGCGGCAGGATCCAGCGCGGATCGGCGTTCTGGTTGCGCCCGACATTGAGCCGGAACCAGTTGCTGCCTTCGAAGCCGGGGCGCGGACCCTGAGGGACCGGCGCG
>JBJTLY010000229.1:0-3935 GCA_046063275.1 Novosphingobium sp.
GTTCATCGCGGCGAAGAAACTTTTTGACGGGAACGCCTGGCAGGAGCGGGGGGACTCGAACCCACGGCCCTCGGTTTTGGAGACCGATGCTCTACCAACTGAGCTACGCTCCTGCAGGCGGGGGTGCCTCTATCCACAAGACTGCATCATGACAAGCGATCTGCATAGGTCCATAAAAGAATCGCCGTGCATGCACCCACATCTTCACCGCCGATCGATCCGCAGCTGCTGCTGCTCGCTTATCGCAGCGGGATTTTCCCGATGGCCGACGCGCGCGACGATCCGGAGATATTCTGGGTCGAGCCTCGCAAGCGCGCGATCCTGCCGCTGGACCGATTCCACTGTTCGCACTCGCTGGCCAAGGTGCTGCGCCGCGGGACCTTCGAAGTTACCTGCAACCTTGCCTTTGCTGCCGTGATCGAAGCCTGCGCCGGTCCGCGCCGCGATGGCGATCAGACCTGGATCAGCACCCGCATCACGCAAAGCTATCAGGCGCTGCACGAACTGGGGCAGGCCCATTCGATCGAATGCTGGCTGGACGGCGAACTGGTCGGCGGGCTCTATGGGGTGGGGTTCGACCGCGTGTTTTGCGGCGAATCGATGTTCAGCCGCCGCACCGATGCTTCGAAGGTTGCCTTGGCCTGGCTGGTCGCCGCGCTGCGCCGTGCGCGCGCAGAATTGCTCGACTGCCAGTTCATGACCGGCCACCTCGCCTCGCTCGGCGCGGCAGAGATCGGCCAGGCCGAATATCTTGAGCTGCTGCGTGCGGCTCAGCGCGCAGGCGAAGCCGATGCGGAAGGCTTGGGCGAAGGTTTGGCGCTGGGCGACGGTGACGGACTGGGCGATGCCGAAGGCTTGGCCGACGGCGCCGCGCTGCCCGCCGGATTCGCGGCGTTGCTGGCAGATGCGGCAGGGGCCGGGCTGTCTTCCTCGCCCGGGAACTTCATCGCGCAGTCCTTGACCCAGACGTCGTAAACCGGATGCTGCACCACGCTCAGCGCGGGTGAATTCTTGAACAGCCAGCCCGAAAAGACCTTGTGCCAGGCGAGCTGCTGATCAGTACTGACGCGCTCTTCCACGAAGACCTGGACGAACGCGCCGGTTTCGGGCGGGCTTTCCCACGGCAAGGTGCGCTCGCAAGTTGCCAGCTTGACGATCACGTTGCCGATCCGCTTGGCCTCGCCCACCTTGAGCACCACGTCCTGCGACAGGTTGTTGCGCTTGTTGAGCAGGCCCAGCGTGGCGACGCGGTCCTTGACCGGGGTGCCGTATTCATTCTCGACCGCCGTTGCGCCGGCAGCCTGACTGGTAAAGGATTTGGGAACTTCGGTGGCGACGGCCTCGGCGGCCTCGTTTGAGCCCCTGTTGCAGGCGGCCAGCGCCAGCAGCGGCGCGGCCAAGCCCAGCAGATGCGCGGCCCGCATGGGTTTCAGCCTTCCGGCGACCAGGCTTCGTAGTCCCCGGTAGCCGCAGCCCGTTTGCCGCCACGTTCCAGCGCGCCGGCCGGACGATAGGCCGCACCGGTCCCGGTCGCATTAGGGTTGTAATCAACCTCCCAGATGCGCGGCGCGGGCAGGTTGCTTTCAGGGACTTCGCCGTTCTCGAACGCACCATGCAGCCAGCCGTGCCATTCGGCCGGAACATTGCTGGCATCGTTGGCCCCGGCGTAGATCACCCAGCGCCGTTCCCGCCCGGCGAAGGGATGGCTTTTGCCATATGGCTTCTTGGCGCGGTAATAGGTGTTGCCAGTCACGTCGGTGCCGACTTGCTCCCCGGTCATCGCCGAGTTGAACAAGGTGCCGATGGTCGCGCCGTCCCACCAGGTGAAGATCTTGCCGAGGATTCCCATGGGCGCGCGTTAGCCGCTAATGCCCCGCGCGCGCAAGAGGCGGTCTAGCCTTGATCGGCCTCATCGCCCGCTTCGGCCCATTGCTGGGCTGCAGCGACATCGGCGGCGCCAATCAAGGCGCGCGCGGTATCGAATGAATGCCCTGCCCGCAGCATCGCGGCGATCTGCTTGTCGCGGGCCGGACGGTCAAGTTCAGCAGCGCCGAATGGTCCGAACCGGCGCTTGGTCGCCAGCGCCAGCGCGGCGCTGCGCTCCGCCGCTATGCCCGCGCGAACTTCGCTGCGGATTTCTTCGGCGATCCCTGCTGCGCTCAGCGCCTGCCCGATGCGCCGGTTGCCGAAGCCGCGGCGCAGCAAGGCCCCGCTCTTGGCGCGGGCATAGGCTTCATCGTCGATGTATCCGGCCGCGACAAATTTCCCGGTCAATTCCGACAAGTCAGGTTCCACCTCGCCATCCCAGCCGCGTTCGCGCAGCTTGCGGCGCAGGTAATCTTCAAGCTTGGCGGCGCTGGTCGCGAAACGCGCGACGTAATGCAGCGCCAGATCGTTGAGCCGCCGCGGGTCAAGCGGCTTGGGTGGCCGCTTTTCCTTGCGCTCATACGATCGGGGTTTGGTTACCATGGCCTTATTCGTGCCACAGTCCCCGGCAAATGGAATAGCCCAGTGCAGGTGCCATGCGGGGCCTGTGTACGCTTCGGGATGCAGAAGGACCGGAAAATCCGGGCTTGTGTATTGATAAGAAACGAGTTTTTGCCGATGTCCGACGCCGCCACGTTAGTGCACGACGCCGCCCAAGGATCAGGTTCTGCCCTGGTTCCAACCCCCAATCACGATGACCTGCCGCGCCGCCTGTCGGACTTTGCCACATTCGGCGAAGCGCTCGACTATGCAGCACGCGGCAAACGCGGGCTCAATTTCCACGATCCGCGCGGCAATCTCGTCCGCCCTTACCCGTTCAGCGAACTGCGCGAAGAGGCGCTGGTCGCCGCGCGCCGCCTGATCGCGCATGGCGTGCGCAAGGACGACCGGATTGCCTTGGTCGCTGAAACCGGACCCGAATTCGCTGCGCTGTTTTGCGGCTGCATCTATGCCGGTGCCTGGCCGGTCCCGCTGCCGCTGCCGACCAGCTTCGGCGGCAAGGACAGCTATATCGACCAGCTGGCGGTCCAGCTTCAGTCGAGCGATCCCAAGGTGCTGTTCTATCCAGCCGAGATCGCCGAAATGGCCGCCGCTGCTGCCGCGCGGCAGGGCTGCGAGGGGATCGACTGGCAGAGCTTCGCCGATGCCCCTGCGCCCGATGCCGAGCTGCCGCCGATGAACGGCGAAGACATCTGCTACCTTCAAGATTCAAGCGGATCGACCCGCTTCCCCCACGGCGTTGCGGTGACCCATGCCTCGCTGCTCAACAACCTTGCGGGCCACGGCGAAGGCATGCACGTCGGCGGCGAAGACCGCTGCGTCTCGTGGCTGCCGTGGTACCATGACATGGGGCTGGTCGGCTGCTTCCTCTCGCCGATCGCCAACCAGGTTTCGGCCGATTACCTCAAGACCGAAGATTTCGCCCGCCGTCCGCTTGCCTGGCTCGACATGATCAGCCGCAATCCCGGCACCACGCTGTCGTACTCGCCGACCTTCGGATACGACATCTGCGCCCGCCGCATCTCGAGCCAGAGCCACGTCGGCGACCGTTTCGACCTGTCGCGCTGGCGGGTTGCCGGCAACGGCGCCGACATGATCCGGCCCGACGTGATGCAGGGCTTCGTCAACGCCTTTGCCGGTGCGGGGTTCAAGGCCAGTGCCTTCCTGCCGAGCTACGGCCTCGCTGAAGCGACGCTGGCGGTCACCGTCATGCCCCCGGGCGAAGGCATCCGCGTCGAACTGGTCGAGGAAGAGCGCCTCTCGGGCACCCCGCGCGACCTCAGCCGCCCGGCGC
Source organism: Novosphingobium sp. (assembly GCA_046063275.1). Lineage (GTDB taxonomy): Bacteria > Pseudomonadota > Alphaproteobacteria > Sphingomonadales > Sphingomonadaceae > Novosphingobium. The sequence goes on from JBJTLY010000229.1 coordinate 3,782, forward strand.
GCTACCGCGCGATCGTCAACTGCGGCAAAGCGGTCAAGGATATGGCGCTTGAAATCCGCGGCGAAAAGGGCGCGGCCCTGCCCGATCACCACATCGGCAAGGTGTGGTGCAAGGGCCCGTCGGTGATGGTCGGCTATTTCCGCGATCCCGAAGC
>JBJTLY010000230.1:0-5871 GCA_046063275.1 Novosphingobium sp.
TGATCTTCATAGACCACCGCGCGAATGGCGAGCTGGTCCTGGATGATCGGAATGTTGACCATCCCGTTGAACGAACCGTTCACTGAACCGCCTGCGGTGCCGCCGAAGCTGCCTTCCAACCGGCCTTCGAACTTGCTCAGCTTGGGCTTGTTGGTGATGTAGCGCACCACACCGGCCTGGGCACCGCCGCCAAACAGCGTACCCTGCGGACCTTCGAGCACTTCGACGCGCTCAAGATCGGCGGCGTAGACGTCGACGTTGCGGGCCGGGAACTGCATCGACTGGTCATCGAGATAAAGCGCGACGTTCGGGAAGCCGCCGATCGTGGCCGAAGACTGCGCGCCCGCGAAGCCCGCCGACAGGCCGCGCATGAAGATTGCGCCCGAGCCGGGTCCGTTGTTCGAGAAGGTTACGTTGGGCGTATATTTGATGAGATCGGTGAAGGTGGTGACGTTGAGCTTGCTCAGCGTATCGGTGCTGAACGCCTGCAGCGTCATCGGCACGTCCTGCTGCGACTGGTCGCGGCGAGTCGCCGTCACGACGATGTCGGCATCGCCCCGGCCACCAACCTGCTCATCGGCAGGTTTGGAGGAAGTTTGAGCACTGTCCTGCGCGAAGGCTGGCGACGCGCCAGCGCCAAGCACCGCGATCGCAACGATTGCCGACGACTTTTTCCAGCTCGCTTTCAATGTAAATCTCCCCATTTTCACCCTGTGCCCGCGGGACCTTTAAAATCCCTTCTCGTGCGTTGTCGGAGGCTGTCTCCCCGCCGCCAAACTAGCAATTCACCAAATTTTCCCAACTGGTAAATTTAATTCCGGAATCGATCATAACTTCTACATGTTGCAATCAGAAGCGCTAATGTAGCCACCCCCCATTGGACCGGCTGAGCCGACACGGCTAGCCGCTTCCGCCATCGCACGTTGACGGGGAGTGGGATGCAAAAAGGTGCTGATTTCGTTCTGTTGATCGCGACCGAAGATCGCAAGGGGATCGTTGCGGCAGTGGCCAATTCGATCGCCAGCCAGGACTGCAATATCGTGGAAAGCTCGCAATATGGCGATCCGTCCAACGGGCGCTTCTTCATGCGGGTGGCTTTTGCCGGCCCTGCCGCCATGACAATCGAGAGCTTTACCGAGGCCTTCACCCCGGTCGCTACCGCGTTCCGGCTGGACTGGCGGGTCCACGACCTGCGGCGCAAGCTCAAGGCCATGATCATGGTCAGCCAGGGCGGCCACTGCCTCAACGACCTGCTCTATCGCACATCGACCAATCGCTTGCCGATGGAGGTGACCAGCGTGGTTTCAAACCACACCACCTGGCAGCGCCGCGCCGAACATGAGGGGATCCCGTTCCAGCACCTGCCGATTACCCCTGAGAACAAGCTCGAACAGGAAGCGCGGCTGCTGCAACTGGTCGAGGAGCAGGAGGTCGATCTGATCATCCTGGCGCGCTACATGCAGGTCCTGTCCGATCAGCTGTGCCGCAAGCTCGATGGCCGGGTGATCAACATCCACCACAGTTTCCTGCCGGGCTTCAAGGGCGCCAAGCCCTATCACCGCGCTTACGACCGCGGGGTCAAGATGGTCGGCGCGACCGCGCATTACGTAACGCCCGATCTCGATGAAGGGCCGATCATCACGCAGGACGTCTCGATCGTCGATCACGCCGACACGGTCGAAGACCTGATCGCACAGGGTCAGGATACCGAAAGCCGGGTGCTGGCGCGCGCGGTCAAGCTGCACCTCGAGCACCGGGTCTTGCTCAACGGCAACCGCACGATCGTGTTCAAGTAGGGACCGCGAGGGAACCGGACCGTGCCGCAAGAACAATCACTTCTGGACGCGCTTGGTGCCGCCGGCATCGCCTGGACGCTGACCGAGCATCAGGCAGTCTATACGGTTGAGGAAAGCGCGCAGCTGCACGCCGAGATCGCCGGGGCGCACACCAAGAACCTGTTCCTCAAGGACGCTGGTGGACAATTCTGGGTGGTCAGCGCGCCGCACGAAGCGCGGGTGGACCTCAAAGCCTTGCCCGCCGCGATCGGTTCCAAGAAGGTCAGCTTCGGCAAGGCCGAAGACATGGTCCGCCTGCTGGGGGTCGAGCCCGGATCGGTGACACCGCTCGCAGTATTTAACGATGCGGAGGGCGCGGTGAAGGTGGTGATCGACAACCGGCTGGCCGAGGCGGCGTGCGTCAACGTCCACCCGCTGCGCAACACCGCCACACTGGGCTTGTCAGGCGCTGACCTGCTCGCATTCCTCAGTGCAACCGGGCATCCGCCTGTGGTAGTTGCATTGCCCGCGCCCCAATGACTAATTTCAAACGCCAGACGTTCAGGAGAGAGACCCCGTGAAGACCCGCGCCGCAGTAGCTTTCGCCGCCAAACAGCCGCTCGAGATCGTCGAGCTTGACCTCGAAGGCCCCAAGGCAGGTGAGGTGCTGGTCGAGATCATGGCGACCGGGGTGTGCCACACCGATGCCTACACGCTCGACGGGTTCGACAGCGAGGGGATCTTCCCGTCGGTGCTGGGTCACGAAGGCGCCGGGATCGTGCGCGAAGTTGGCCCGGGCGTGACCTCGGTCCAGCCGGGCGATCACGTGATCCCGCTCTACACCCCCGAATGCGGCAAGTGCAAAACCTGTCTCTCGGGCAAGAGCAACCTGTGCACCGCGATCCGCGCCACGCAGGGCAAGGGGTTGATGCCCGACGGTACCAGCCGCTTCAGCTACAAGGGCGAAACAATCTACCACTACATGGGCTGTTCGACCTTCTCCAACTTCACCGTGCTCCCCGAGATTGCGGTCGCCAAGATCCGCGAGGACGCGCCGTTCCAGTCGAGCTGCTATATCGGCTGCGGAGTGACCACCGGGGTCGGCGCGGTGACCAAGACCGCCAAGGTTCAGCCGGGCGATAACGTCGCGGTGTTCGGGCTCGGCGGGATCGGGCTCAACGTGATCCAGGGCGCGCGGATGGCAGGCGCGAACAAGATCATCGGGGTCGATATCAACCCCGCGCGCGAGGAATGGGGCAAGCGTTTCGGCATGACCGACTTCCTCAACAGCAAGGGAATGAGCCGCGAAGAGACCGTTGCCAAAGTGGTCGAGCTGACCGACGGCGGGGCGGACTATACCTTCGATGCCACCGGCAACACCGAAGTGATGCGCACCGCGCTGGAAGCATGCCACCGCGGCTGGGGCACCTCGATCATCATCGGCGTGGCCGAGGCGGGCAAGGAGATCGCCACCCGGCCGTTCCAGCTCGTCACTGGCCGCAACTGGCGCGGCACCGCCTTCGGCGGGGCCAAGGGCCGCACCGACGTGCCGAAAATCGTCGACATGTACATGACCGGCAAGATCGAGATCGACCCTATGATCACTCACGTCATGGGTCTGGAAGAGATCAACACCGCCTTCGACCTGATGCACGCGGGCAAGTCGATCCGCTCGGTTGTCGTTTTTTGAGGAGAGAGAGCAATGTTTTCACACCAGACGGTCGGCACCAATGACCCGGCCCGCTCGAAGAAGTTCTACGACGCGCTGTTCACCGCCATCGGCGGCAAGCCCGGCTTCGCCGATGAAAAGGGTCGCACGGTTTACATGCACAACGGCTCCGTTTTCATCGTCACGCCGCCGATCGATGGCCAGCCCGCTACGGTGGGTAACGGCTGCACTATCGGTTTCGGCATGGACAGCCCGGAAATGGCCGATGCCTGGCACGCGGCAGGCGTCGCCAATGGCGGCACGTCGATCGAGGACGCTCCCGGCTGGCGCGAAGGCGGCTTCGGCAAGCTTTACCTCGCCTATCTGCGCGATCCAGACGGCAACAAGCTCTGCGCGCTGAAGCGCGGCTGACGCTCAGGGATCGATGAAAGAGGCCGCGCGGCCGGCCATCTGGCTGGCCACGGCTTCCATCTGATTGCGCGAGCCGATCAGACGCTGCTGCTCTATGGCTTCGGCCAGCAGTATGGCGTCGGTCGGTTCGTCATCGCTTCGGGCGAACAGCGCCTTGGCACCGCGCACCGCGCTGGGGCTCTTGCCGGCAATCTCCGTTGCGATGGCCATGGCGCGGGTGAGCGGATCGGCATCGCAGTGCGTGGCAAATCCCAGACCTTTCGCCTCCTCACCGCTGAACTCACGGTGGGTATAGGTCAGCTCGCGTAGCACGTCGCTCCGCACCAAGCTGCGCCACAAGGCAAAGTGGCCCATGTCGGGCACGATGCCCCATTTCAGCTCCATCACGCTCAGCCGCGCGTCGGGGGTAGCCACGCGGATGTCGGCCCCGGCGGCGATCTGCAGGCCGCCGCCGAAGCAGGCGCCGTGGATGGCCGCAATCACCGGCACCGGCAGCTTGCAGAACTGCATGGCCATCTGCTGGAACCGGTTGGCATTGCCGTGGGTGCGCGCGGCCAGGTCTCCAGCCTCTGCCAGGCCTTGCGCCATCGAGGCGAGATCAAGTCCGGCGCAAAAGGCGCGCCCCTCGCCTGACAGGACAAGGCAGCGCAGCCCCGGCATGTCGTGCAGCGCCGCGCCGGCAGCGATCAGGGCATCGATCATTTCGGGGTCGAGCGCGTTGAGCTTGTCGGCGCGGGTCAGGCTCAGGTGGCCGACGCCGTCTGCGGCCAGGGTGAAGGCGAGCCGGTCGGTGCTCGGCAGGTCATGTCTCATGCAAGTGCTTCCGCAAGGGGGCGATGGTGCCTGATTGGCCCCCATGGCGCTCTTGCGCAAGCCGCCGCCGCAGCGGATCGGGGCCCGTGGCTTCGCGCACCAGCGCATAGCCGCCATCGGGCGTTGTCGAAACGATGCCCGCCAGTCCCGCCGCCGCCAGTTTTGCCCGCAGGCGGCAGACGTGCACGGCAAGGCTGTTGGTTTCGGGCTTGAAGGTCATCTGCCAGACTTCGGCGAGCAGATCCTGCGGTGAGACGGCCCGGCCCGGGGTCTGCGCCAGCCGCCAGAGCAGGGAGAACTCGCGCGGGTGGAGCCCGAGCCGCTTGCCCTTCACTGTCCCCTCGCGGGTCAGCAGGTCCAGCTCAAGCGCGCCATGGCGTCTGCGGCGCGGTTCGGCATGGGCGGCCAACCGAACCCGCGCGGCGCGCATTTCGAGCTCACCCAGCGAAACCCGCGCCGGGAGGACATCGCCAAATCCCTGCTGAAGCCACTCGGCGCGTTCCAGACTATCATCGACGCCGATCAGCAGAGTTCGCGCCCGCTCGCGCATGGAAACAATGGCGCGGGCGCTGGATGGTTCGCAGGTCAGCGCCGGGCTGGATCCTTCGCTCACAGGGCTGTCGTCCAGCGCCCAGCCCTGCCTTCTGAGGTCGAACCCTGAGGGAACGGGCAGGGTGCCAAGCCAGCGGAAGCGGCGCATGGTCAGACGCTTCCGGGCGCGCCCGGCGATGCGGAATGCTTGCCCCAGTCCTGAACCAACGGCATCCGGAACCCCCCGAAACGCTGCCAGCGCCCGGGGGATTGCTACCCGAATTAACCATGTTTTGCCATCAGGCGGCCGTGCTATTCACACCCATTGTGGACAAATAGCGCTTGATGTTGCGCGCCGCCTGACGGAGCCGCTGCTCGTTCTCTACCATGGCGATGCGGACGAAGCCTTCACCCTCTTCACCATAGCCAACACCCGGCGCGACGGCGACTTCGGCGTGGGTGAGCAGTTGCTTCGAGAATTCGAGGCTGCCCATTTCCTTGAGCGCCGGGGGCAGCGGGGCCCAGGCGAACATCGACGCCTTGGGGCTGGGAATTTCCCACCCGGCGCGGCCGAAGCTTTCCACCATCACGTCGCGGCGCTTTTGGTAGAGGTTGCGGTTCATCTCGACGATGTCCTGCGGGCCGTTGAGCGCCGCGCAGGCCGCGGCCTGG
>JBJTLY010000014.1:0-8814 GCA_046063275.1 Novosphingobium sp.
TCGAACGCGCGCTCAAGGAAGTGGCGCTGGCGGACAAGCGTTTCGATTTGCTCGCTTTTCTTGAAGGCGCCAAGGGTGCCTACCGCATGGTGCTCGAAGCTTTCTGGAGCGCTGATCGCGAAGCGCTGGCCAAGCTGTGCGATGCCGATGTGCTTGAAACGTTCACTGCCGCGATCGATGCACGCGAAGCTGCTGGCGAGAAGCTCGACAACCGCCTGATCAGGATCGAAGACGCGGTGGTGGTCGCTGCCTCGCTTGAGGCTGGCGTCGCCCGGATCGCGGTGCGTTTCATCGCCGATGTGGCCGCGGTTACCCGCAACAAGGATGGCACGGTGATCGCCGGATCGGTGAGCGACGCGGTCGAGTCGCGCGATATCTGGACTTTCGCGCGTCCGGTGAATGCAGCGACGCCCGACTGGCTCCTCGACGAAACTGACGAGGGTTAAGTCCGCGTGTCAGTGGTGCGCAAGCTCGCAGTGCTGGGTCTTGCGGTTGCCCTTTCGGGCTGCGGCGTTCGGCTGATCCCGCCGGCGGGCACGCCCCAATCGGTCCCTACGCCTGTTCCGACGACCCCGGCCACGCCCGGCACCGCCGCTCTGCTCGGCATTGGGACCGGGCCCACAGTCGGCTCGTTCAAGCTCTCCGCTGCCGATGCCGGCGGCGCGCTGGTCGCGTTCCGCACCAGCTGCCCCAAATTGCTCGCCCGTACCGACACCTCGGGTCTGACCCGGCAGGCTGACTGGAAGCCCGCTTGCGATGCTGCGGCGACCTGGCCCGCTGCGCAATCGGCGCAGTTCTTTTCGGCATGGTTCGAAACGGTAAAGGTCGGCGATGGCAAGGCCTTCGTCACCGGCTACTACGAGCCCGAGATCGCGGGGGTACGGACCAGGCAGCCGGGCTTTGACGTGCCGGTTTACGGGCTGCCACCAGATCTCGTCCGCGCCAAGATGGGGGATGTTCCGGCCAATGACAATGGCACCCAGCCGCTCGGCCGCTATGACGCGACCGGCGTGTTCGTCCCCTATTACGACCGCGCTGCGATCGAAGATGGGGCGCTTGCGAACAAGGGTCTCGAAATCGCCTGGGCCGCCGATCCGGTCGAGCTGTTCTTCCTGCAGGTGCAGGGTTCGGGCCGGCTCAAGGCGCCCGACGGCAGCGTGCTGCGGATCGGCTATGCCGGGCAGAACGGGCTGGGCTATACCGGGATCGGCAGCGTGATGCGTGAGCAAGGCCTGATCGGCAGCGGCCCGGGGCAATATTCGGGCTCGATGCAGGGCATCATGCAGTACATCCGCGAGCACCCCGCAGAGGGCAAGGCGCTGATGGATCAGAACCAGAGCTATGTGTTCTTCAAACTGGCGGGCGGCGACGGGCCTTACGGTGCACTGAGCGTGCCGGTGCGCGGCGGCGATAGCGTGGCCGCAGATCCCTCGTTCGTGCCACTCGGCGCGCCGGTGATCCTCTCGCTCGACCGCACCGAGGCGAACGGGCTGTGGGTCGCGCAGGACACCGGCGGGGCGATCAAGGGCGCGAACCGGTTCGACAGCTTCTGGGGCGCAGGCGACGCAGCGCGGACCACTGCCGGGGGGATGAGCGGGCGCGGCGACGCGTGGCTCTTGCTGCCCAAGGGCACGGTCAAGCGCCTCACCGGGCAGTGACCTGGCAGCGCCGCCTGAGCCGCGATGAAGCGCGGTTGTGGGCGGCGCTGGCCAAGACGGTGAAGCCGTTTGAACGAAGCACAACAACGACAGGCCCCACCCCTAGCCCCTCCCCTGAAGGGGAGGGGGATTTAGCGGCAAAGCCCAGGCCTAAGCCCCTCCCCTTCAGGGAAGGGGTTAGGGAGCGGACTGTCCCCAAATCCCCACCTTCGCCGAGCCGCCCCATCGACAGCCAAGGTCTCGACGCTTCGTGGGAGCGCAAGCTGGCCAAGGCGCTGGTCCAACCCGATTTCACGCTCGACCTCCACGGCCATAGTCTGGAGGCCGCGCATCGGAGGCTCGACATGGGGCTGGGGCAGGCGCTTGCGATGGGGGCGCGGGTGGTGCTGCTGATCACCGGCCGTCCGCGCCCCGCCGAAGCCGCCGATCGCGGCAACAACCGCGGCGCTATCCGTGCCAAGGTGCTCGACTGGCTCGCACTCGGCCCGCATGCCTCGCGTATCGCCGCGGTGCGCGGTGCGCATCGCCGCCATGGCGGTGCTGGGGCACTGTACGTCGTCCTGCGTCGCCCCAGATAAAGAACCGCCCCCGTGCACGCGGCACGGAGGCGGAAATATCGCTGGGGGTTAGACTAGAAATTCAGCGTCGCGGTCACATAGACTTGGCGCGGGTTGCCGTAGAATGTCGTCAGCACGCCTTCGCGGCCCAGTGCAGCGACGAACGGTTGCGCGAGCTCGCCCGTGATCGCACCGCTCGGGGAGCCGGTGGTCTTCACACCCATGAAGGTATAGCCCGAGGTCTTGTAGCGCTCGTCGGTCAGGTTCTTGCCGTAGACCCCCAGCGTCCAGCGGTTGCCCGGCGCGTGGTAGACCAGGCTGGCGTCGAACAGCTGGTAAGCCGGCTGATCGAGATAGGGATTGGCAACCTCGAATTGGTAGGTCTTGCTCTTGAACGACATCCCCGCACCGAAGTTGAGCGTGCCGTCGCCCAGCTTCATCGCGTAGTCGAGGTTGGCGCTGCCCGACCAGGCGGGCGTGTTCTGGATGTGCCGGTACGGCGCTACTTCGGTCGGCGTTCCGGCAATGTTGGTGATGTAGCTCAGATACTTGGCATCGATGTAACCCAGCGAACCCGAAAGGGTCAGCGTGCCCGCATCGCTCTGGATCAGCTTGGCGCGGGCTTCGACCTCGAAGCCCTTCATCCGCGCCTTGCCGGCGTTGTTGACCTGGCCGCAGAAGGTAGCAATCCCGCCGACGGTGCAAGCGACCGAACCGGGGATCTGGACGTCGGTGTAGTCCATCCAGAACGCCGCGGTGGCGAGGTACAGGCGGCGACCAAACAGGCTGGCCTTGTAGCCCAGCTCGTAGCTGTCGACCTTCTCGGGCTTGAACGCGAGGAAATCGGCCTGGCTCACTCCGGCCGGGGCATTGACCCCGACCCCGCGCGGATCGAACCCGCCGCCCTTGAAGCCCTGTGAGTAAGAGGCATAGAGCGTGTTGTCCGAATTGGGCTTCCAGGACAGCGTCGCCTTGGGGGTGAACTTCCTGAAGGCCTTGAACCCGTTCATGCTGGTCTGCGCCCCGCCGAAGGCCACCCCGGTGCTGCCGAACGTGCCCGATCCGCCGAGCACATAGTTCTGCCGCAGGATCGACCCGTCACGCCGATCCCAGGTGTAGCGTCCGCCGAGTGACAAGCTGACCTGATCGGTGAAGTCATAAGTAAAGTCGGCAAACACCGCCGAGGTGTTGGTGCGGATGTCGGCATTGGTGAAGGCAGTCAGGCCGCTGAACACGGTGTTGGTCCATAGCCGCACTTCGAACTGGGTCAGCGCCGAGGCGTCGAGGTAATAGAACCCGACCAGCCCGTTAAGCTTGCCCGTGCTGATCAGCGCCTGGACTTCCTGGCTGACCTGGCGGTTGCGGTAGAAGCCGGGGACGTCGACGTCGACCGCAGGCAGCGCGTCGAAGTCAATCGGGGTGGCCGAATCATCCTTGCGGTAGGCGGTGATCGAGCGGAGCGTCAGCCCGTCGACGGGCTGGGCCTCGAGGAACAGCGAAACGCCCCAGGCCTTGATGTCCTGATGCGGAGTGTTGAGCCCGCCCTGCGTATCATAAACGTTGGGCAGCAGCGTACCGCCTGTGATCAGACCCGGGATCATGCGGTGGCCGTTGCGCGGGTCCGACTTGTCGTGGGTGTAGTCGCCCGAAAGCCGCGCGAAGATCTGGCTGCCGTGGAACTCGATCGTCCCGCGTCCGGCCCAGACGTTCTTGTCGTAGTTGTCGAGCCCGGTGGTCAGGTTCTTGCCAAAGCCATCGCGGGTCAGCCGGGCGAGCGAGCCGCCGATGCGCAGCGCGCCGCCCGAGTCCACCGGAGTGCTGGCGGTGATCACACCGTCGGCCTGATTGTAGCTGCCATAGGTCGCCCGCGCAGCAAGGTGCGGCTTGTCGGCGAGTTTGCGCGAGACGTACTTGATCGCGCCACCCACGGTGTTGCGGCCGTACAGCGTGCCCTGCGGCCCGCGCAGCACTTCGATCCGCTCTACGTCGTAGATATCGAGCACCGCTGCCTGCGGCCGGTTGAGGTAGACGTCGTCGAGATAAATCCCGACGCCTTGCTCGAAGCCCGCAACCGGGTCCTGCTGGCCCACGCCGTGGATGAAGGCCGAGAGGGTCGAGTTGGTCGCGCGGCTCGGTTCAAGCGTCACGTTGGGCACGGTGTCGGCCAGCGCGGTGATGTCCATCGCGCCCTTGTCCTGCAGCTGCTGGCCCGACAGCGCGGTGATCGCGATCGGCACCGAGAGCAGCGTTTCCTCGCGGCGGCGCGCGGTGACGACGATCGCGCCGGTGTCTTCATTGTCGGTGCTGGCGGCGGGGGCGTCGCTCGTCTGGGCCAAGGCCGGGGCGGCGGCAAGGCACGCGAGGGCGCTGGCGAGCAGCGAGGCGCGAGTGAGCAGAGCGTGTTGGCGCATGAGGTTTCCTCCCAAAAGACTTCCGGCCAGCCGCTGTTCGGGCTGGCTCATGACGGGTCTTATATAAAAGTTGAACCAACTTTCAACTTTGTTATGGGAGTGTCGACAGGCGGCACAGTGAATGATGCTTCTGCGTGGCAAGTGTGCAACACTGCCCGTCTGGCTTTGGGGAGGGCTGAGTGAACCTGGCAGGCAGCGATGCAGGGAGCGACAGGGCACCGCGCGTGCCCCGCACCGAACGCGGGCGGCGCACCCAGCGCGCGATCCTTGATGCCGCGGCGGCCGAATTTGGCGAGAAGGGCTTTCATGAAAGCTCGATCGTCTCGATCACGATCCGCGCAGGTGTCGCGCTAGGCAGCTTCTATACGTACTTTGAGAGCAAGGAGGCGCTGTTCAAGGCGCTGGTTGCGGACATGAGCGGGCGGGTGCGCGACATGGTCGCCCCGGCGCTGCGCGGACACAGCGGCGGCGCGATCGAGGCCGAGGGCGTGGCGCTTGAAGCGTTCCTGCGCTTCGCCCGCGAACACAAGGAAATCTACCGGATCATCGACGAAGCCGAATTCGTCGCCCCCGAAGATTGGCGCGCACATTACCTCAATACGGCAGCGCGCATTCTCGAACGGTTGCAGGCGGCGCGGTCCAAGGGTGAGCTTGGGGTTGAGCCGAGCGAAGTCCACGCCTGGTCGATCATGGGGATGAACGTGTTTCTTGGGTTACGCTTCGGAGTGATGGACGGGGACGCGGATTTGGGAGAGGTGGCGGCGCAGGCGAATGCGTTGTTGAAGGGCGGGTTAGGGTAGCGCGATTGCTACTTCTTCTTGGTGACGTTAGTTTCGGCGTCATGGCTCAGGAAGAATACGACCCAGAGGATGCCTGGACGGACAAATGGCTTGCCGCAGTGCAAGACCTTTCAGATTTTCTGCGCGACCACCATAAGACGAATCCTTGGCCCAATCTTCCATTGCTCCCGCAGACGATGATCTACCTCATGACTGAGCTTTGGGATCGCAGTTTCAGCCAAACTGAGATCCGGACCGCGTTGGAAGAAGCCTTGGCGGCTATGCCGCAATACACACGTGGCCAGGAATTCCGTCCCTAAACCAACAACTCTCGTCACCCTGAACTTGTTTCAGGGTCCATTTCTCCGCGCGACCGAAGCTAGAGACGATCCGCAACCTCACGGTTGGCTATGCGCACGCGATCACCGAAACGGCGGCTTGATGGATGCTGAAACAAGTTCAGCATGACGGGTTTGGTTGAACAAAGGTGTTGCCCGGTGACATTGCCGCCATCGCCCGCTAATGGCCCCCAACCATGTCCAACCGCCGCACCTTTGCCATCATCTCGCACCCTGACGCGGGCAAGACCACGCTGACCGAAAAGCTGCTGCTGCAGGGCGGCGCGATCCATCTGGCGGGTCAGGTCAAGGCGCGCGGGGCGGCGCGGCGGGCGCGGTCGGACTGGATGAAGATCGAGCAGCAGCGCGGGATTTCGGTGACCTCGTCGGTGATGACCTTCGAGCGTGGCGGCATCACCTTCAACTTGCTCGACACCCCGGGCCACGAAGACTTTTCCGAGGATACCTATCGCACGCTGACCGCGGTTGATTCGGCGATCATGGTGATCGATGCGGCCAAGGGCATCGAGCCGCAGACCCGCAAGCTGTTCGAGGTCTACCGGCTGCGTTCGGTGCCGATCATTACTTTCGTCAACAAGGTCGACCGAGAAGGCCGCTCGGTGTTCGAGATCCTCGACGAGGTCGCCGATGCGCTCGCGCTCGACGTTTGCCCGATGTCTTGGCCGATCGGCATGGGCGGCGAGTTCAAGGGCGTGCTCGATTTCGCGACGAATACCATCGCCCGCCCCGAAGGCCCGAGCCGTGAGTTTCTCGGCAAGGTCACCCCGGCGGAAGACATTCCCGCTGACGTGGCCGACGAAATCGAACTGGGGCAAGGCGGCTATCCCGCGTTCGACCTTGAGGCCTATCGCAATGGCGACCTGACACCGGTTTATTTCGGCTCGGCGCTGAAGAACTTTGGCGTGGCTGAACTGATCGATGCGATCGCAACTTTCGCTCCGCCGCCGCGTCCGCAGCCGAGCAGCGAGGGCACGATCAATCCCGAGGCCAAGGAAGTCACCGGCTTCGTGTTCAAGGTTCAGGCTAACATGGACCCGATGCACCGTGACCGGATCGCCTTCATGCGTCTGGTTTCGGGCACGTTCAGGCGCGGCATGAAGCTCACCCCGTCGGGCAGCGGCAAGCCGGTCGCGATCCATTCGCCGATCCTGTTCTTTGCGCAGGACCGCGAGATCGCGGACAGCGCCGAGCCCGGCGATATCATCGGCATCCCCAACCACGGCACGCTGCGGGTTGGCGATACGCTCTCTGAGAACAACAAGCTGCGCTTCACCGGGCTGCCCAATTTCGCCCCCGAAATCCTGCGCCGGGTCGCATTGAAAGATCCGACCAAGACCAAGCAATTGCGGAAGGCGCTCGATGATCTGTCCGAAGAAGGCGTGATTCAGGTGTTCTATCCCGAGATCGGTGCGTCGTGGATCGTCGGCGTGGTCGGCCAGCTGCAATTGGACGTGCTGATCTCGCGGCTGGAAGCCGAATACAAGGTCGAGGCGATGCTCGAACCCGCCCCGTTCGATACCGCGCGCTGGCTCAAGGGCAGCGATGCCGCGCTGAAAAGCTTCGCCGATTTCAACATGTCCAACCTCGCCAAGGACCGCGACGGTGATCCGGTGTTCATGGCCCGGAGCGCGTGGGATGTCGGCTATCAGCAGGAACGCAATCCGGACCTGGTGTTTTCGGCGACCAAGGAACGCTAGGGGTCAGGCGCCGGCCAGCAGGGCATCGACTCGCGCTGGATCGACCAGGATCGCGCGCACGAACATTGCGGCACTTTCGCGGAACCGGCTCTCTGCCTGCCCGGGGTCGACATATCCCGCGATCTCCAGACTGACCAAGCCGTGCATGATTGCCCAGGCAAGGTGAGCGAGCGCGTCGGCTGACTGGCCGGAAACGATCGCACCGCTGCGCTGTCCTTCGGCAAAGGCATCCATCAGCGATTTGTAGGAGGCGTAGGCGCCCCGATCGGGCACCGTCAGCGTGCCAAAGCGCTGATCCCGCGGTACCGGCACGAAGCGCTGGTCGCCGCCGAAGCACAGGCGGTACAGTGCCGAATTGGCGAGCGCGAAGCGGCGATAGGCGAATAGCGCCTGCCACAGCCATCCGACCGGATCGTCGTGGTCTTCGGCCGACAGGGCGTAGCGGTACAGCCGGGTAAAGCCTTCGGCATAGAGCGCCTGCATCAGGCCGTCCTTGCCCCCGAACAGGGTGTATATGCCCATGGTCGAAGTGCCGGCCTCGCGCGCCAGTTGGCGCAGCGAAAGCTTGTCCGGGCCGTGCAGTGCCAGCATCCGTTCGGCGCCTTGCACCAGCCGCTCACGCAGCGCGGCGCGGTCATCGTCAGCGGCTGGATCGGGTTCGGCCATGGTTCGCGCATAAGGGCTTGGCAAAGTGATAGCAATGCAATAACACTGTTATTGAACAGGCGATCGAAGCGATTCGTCGCCCGGCGGGGATGCGAAGGCGGAAGGGCAACCAGATGGAATTGCAGCAGGAACAACGCACCGCCGAAGGCCGCTGCCAGCCGATCACGGTGCGCCAGGGGGCATTCGAATTTTCCCCGGACACGCCAGCGCATTGGATTCCCGGCAAGGCCGAGTTCGCCCAGATGGTCAACGGCGCTTCGTTCGTGATGCCTCACCTTGAGCCATTCCTTGTCGCCACTCTGGGTGAGGCAATGCAGCGGATCGAGGATCCGGAGGTGCGCCGTGAAGCGCGTGACTTCTGCATGCAGGAAACCCAGCATTACCGCACCCATCGCCGATTCAATGATCTGTTGCTGGCGCAAGGCTATGGCCGCTTGGCCGAAGTAGAGGCCGATATGGCGGCAGCTTACCGCGGCCTCGCCAAGCTCCCGCTCGGCCGGCGTCTGGCCTATTCCGCCGGGTTCGAGGCGATGACCCTGGGCCTGACCCGCTGGCTGGTTTCGAACCGGACCGAACTGTTCGCCGGTGCGGATCGCCAGGCCGTCTCGTTCATCCTGTGGCACATGGTTGAAGAGACCGAGCACAAGCTGGTCGCCCACGATGTCTACTGTGCGGTCACCCCGGGCT
>JBJTLY010000231.1:0-13844 GCA_046063275.1 Novosphingobium sp.
CTTGCTGGAAGGGCATTTCCTGCTCTCCTCGGGCCGCCACAGCGCCCACTATCTGCAATGCGCACGCGTGTTGGCCGATCCGATGCGCGATTCGCGCCTGGCGGCTGCGCTGGCCGCCACCCTCCCGCGCGAGTTGAAGAAAGAGATCGCCAAGGTAGTCTCCCCGGCAATGGGGGGAATCATCATGGGCCATGAGATGGGACGGGCACTGGGAATCGAGGCGATCTTCGTCGAACGCCCCACCGGCACCTTCGAACTGCGCCGCGGCTTCACGCTGGAACCGGGTGAAAAGGTGCTGATGGTGGAGGATGTTGTCACCACCGGCCTCTCCAGCCGCGAGGCGATTCGCGCGATCGAGGTCGCTGGCGGCGAGGTGATTGCTGCGGCGTCGCTGATCGATCGTTCGGCCGGAGCGGTGGACCTGGGCGTGCCGTTCTTCCCGCTGATCGCGATCAACTTCCCGACATATGCGCCCGACGAGCTGCCGCCTGAACTGGCGGGAACCGAAGCGGTCAAGCCGGGGAGCCGGGCCAAGTAATGCTGCCGCGGCTCCGTCTCGGCGTGAACATCGATCACGTAGCGACGATCCGCAACGCGCGCGGCGGCGACCATCCCGATCCGGTTCGCGCCGCCGAAATCGTCGCGGCCTGCGGCGGCGACGGGATCACCGCGCACCTGCGCGAAGACCGCCGCCATATCCGCGACGAGGATTTGGCGCGCATCCAGGCGGCGACCAATCTGCCGCTAAATCTCGAAATGGCGGCGACCGAGGAGATGCTGGCAATCGCGCTGCGCCACATGCCGCACGCCGCCTGTATCGTCCCCGAGCGGCGCGAGGAGCGCACCACCGAGGGTGGGCTCGATGCCGCCGGCCAGCACAACCGGCTTGCCCCGATCGTCGCGCGGCTGAGCGATGCGGGCATCCGCGTCAGCCTGTTCATCGCGCCGGAAGAACGCCAGATCGAAGCGGCGATGAAGCTGCGCGCGCCGGTGGTGGAACTGCACACCGGCGAATATGCCCACGCGAGCGGCGAGCAGGCGGTGATCGAATTGCGCCGCCTGACCGACATGGCCGCGCTCGCCGCCAAGAACGGGATCGAACCGCACGCCGGGCACGGGCTGACTTACGAAAACGTGCAGCCGGTCGCCGCAATCCCGCAACTGGCGGAGCTCAACATCGGGCACTACCTGATCGGCGAAGCGATCTTTACCGGGCTGGAAGCGGCGGTACTGAAGATGCGCGAACTGATGGACGCGGCGCGGTGAATATCAGACCGGAGTTCCTGAAACGACAACGGACTTACGCAAAAGTCTTTTGCCTGTTCGTGTTTCCCATTGCCGCGCTGCTGATCGAAGCCACAAATGCGTGGAACGATTGGAGCCAAGCCAAAGCGTTCAATTGGCTCAATTTGGCCGCAACGATCGGAATGGTCGTTTGGGGCTTTGTCGTGTATCTGGTTTCCATGGCAATTTTCAGGTTTGTGGAAGGTATTTCCTCCAACGAGCCGCGGAAATGATCATCTCCATCGGCTCCGACCTCTGCAACATCGAGCGCATCGCCAATTCGCTCGAGCGCTGGGGTGAGCGGTTCGAGAATCGGGTGTTCACCGAGGTCGAACGCGCCAAGGCGGCGCGGCGGCCCTATACGCGGGCCGGAACCTACGCCAAGCGCTTCGCCGCCAAGGAGGCTTTTTCCAAAGCGGTGGGAACCGGGTTCAAGGCCGGGGTGTTCATGAAGGACATCGGCGTAGTCAATGCGCCATCGGGAGCACCGACACTCAAACTCACCGGCGGGGCCGCATCCCGCCTTGCCGCGATCACGCCCGAAGGGCATGAGGCGGTGATCCATCTGACCCTGACCGACGACCACCCCTGGGCCCAGGCCTTCGTGGTGATAGAGGCGCGCAAACTTTGACCGATCCTATCGAACCGACTGACCTGCCCGAACCCGCGCCGATGGCCGAGGCCGATGCAGCGCCTGCCGAACCGGCCACCGAAAAGGACAAGGTCGACTGGCTCGGCGAAGTCCGCGGCCTTGCCTGGATGCTGCTGGCGGTGCTCGCCTTCCACAGCTTCATCGCCAAGCCGTTTTACATCCCGTCGATCTCGATGATGCCCAACCTGCTGGTCGGTGACCGGCTGGTGGTCTCGAAATTCCCCTATGGCTGGAACTGGGCCTCGGCGAGCTTCCACGTGCTGCCGCGCGGCAAGTGGCGGGTGCTGGAAGGCACGCCGCAACGCGGAGATATCGTAATTGTGGTGCCCAAGAACCGCACCGACGACCTGATCAAGCGGGTGGTCGCCGTGGCGGGTGATCGCATCGCCGTGGTCAACGGCCAGATCATCCTCAATGGCACCGCTGTACCGCAGCTCGCTGAACCGAATGTCCAGCTCGATGCCGATCCCAAGTTGATGTGCAGCGAGCGCGGCTCGAGCGAATGGTGCTATGGTGATTTCAATCTGCCGGTCAGAACCCTGCCTTCGGGCCGCAAGGTGATCGAGCTTCCCGCTTATCGCGAAGTACTGCCCGGCGGCGCGACTTATGTGATCATCAAGGACAACCCGCACGACGCCTTTGACAACATGGACGAGATCACCGTCCCAGCGGGCCACGTCTTCCTGATGGGCGACAACCGCGATCATTCGGCCGACAGCCGGGTGCCGATCCTGCAGGAAGGGCTCGGCGGGCCGGTTCCGCTGTCCGACGTTGGCGGGCGCGCTGAGTTCGTCACTTTTTCGCTCGATGGCAGCCAGACATGGAACCCCCTCTCATGGTGGCAAGCCTTGCGTTCGGGCCGCGCCTGGACCAGCCTGCGACCTGTTCACCTGACCAAGGAGCAGTGATGGCCCGCGTTAGTTCCTCAGCCCAGACCGTGGCGCAGGATGCCGACAAGTCGCTGCGCAAGATCCGCACCCGCGCGGTAAAGGCGCAGGAGCAGGCCGCCACCGAAGTGCCGATCACAGAACATGTCGGGCCGACCGACATCCACGATCCGGCTGTGGTCAAGGAAGCCAAACGCGCCGCGGTGTGGATCGGCCTCGCCGCTGGCCTCGCGCTGATGGTCTATCTCGCCGAACCGATCCTGATCATCTTCGGCGGCATGGTCTTCGCCGCGATGATCGACGGCGGGGTGCGACTGCTCGGCCGGGTCCTGCCAATTGGACGCGGCTGGCGGGTCGCCATGGTGGTGATCTTCGCCGCAGTCTTCCTGGTCTGGACCGTTGGATTTGCCGGTACGGCGCTGGCCGATCAGGCCGCGCAGCTCCCTGCGATCATCAACGCGCAAGCGCTCAAGATCATCGCTTGGCTGCAGCAACACGGCGCGGTGATCAACAACAAGTCGCTGCAGGGACTGGTCGAAAAGGCTGCCGGATCGGTGGGCGAAGTGACCAGCGCGGTCGGCGGGGTGATCGGCTGGCTCACTACTGCTTTCGGCATATTTGTGCTGGGCATCTACATCGCTGCCGAACCGCATCTCTACCGCCGCGGCTTCGCCTGGCTGCTGCCGGTGGGTGAGCGCGAGCGCTTCGAGGTGACCGCCGCTGCCATGGGCAAGACCTTGCGCCGCCTGCTCGCCGGGCGGCTGCTCGGCATGGCAGTGGAAGGGGTGACCACCTGGATTTTGCTGGCGATGTGGGGCGTACCGCTGTCCGGCGTGCTCGGCCTGCTCACCGGGCTGCTCGCGTTCCTGCCCAACATCGGCGCGCCGATTTCGGGAACGCTGATGGTCTTGGTCGGTTTTTCCGAAAGCACCAACACCGGGCTCTATTGCCTGGCAGTTTACCTTGCGGTGCAGACGATCGACGGCAACGTGATCGTGCCGATGGTCGCCAAGCGCACTGCGGACCTGGCTCCAGCATTGGTGCTCGGCATGCAGCTGATCATGGGCACGCTGTTCGGCATCCTCGGGCTGATGCTGGCCGATCCGATGGTCGCCATGCTCAAGGTTGCGCTCGAACGGCAGTCACTGCGCAACGAGGAAGGCGCATAGCCGGCGGATGGCGCGCAAGTTTCTTTATTTTGTCGCGTTCGTCATCGTGCTCGTGGTCGGCGCGCGGTTGGCGCTGACCTTCTACCCCGAAGCCCTGACGCGGATGACCTTTACGCCCTCGGGCAAGTTCGATCCGCAACCGGCGCTTGCGGCCAACGCTTATGCCGATCCCAAAATGTGGCTCTCGCGGCCTGGAATGGGCGCAGCCGATCCGGTCAGGTGGCGGCCTGATGGTTTGCTGCCGGATGATGCCCAATCCGATGTGGCAGTGTTCTTCGTCCACCCGACCAGCTACCTCAAGAAGACCCACTGGAATGCGCCGCTTGACGATGTCGAAACAACCCGCATCGCAGAGCTGACCGTGCGAGCAGATGCCAGCGTGTTCGCCAAAGCGGTTGAAGTTTGGGCGCCGCGCTATCGTCAGGCAACCGTCGGGGCATTCCTGTCGGACGAACCTGCGGCGAAGCAAGCCCACGATCTGGCCTATGCCGACGTTGCGGAAGCGTTCGATGCTTTTGTTGCCGCCCAGCCGCCCGGACGCGGAATCGTGCTGGCCGGGCACAGCCAGGGCAGCTTCATCGTCAAGCGGTTGCTCCGGGAGAAAATCGCCGGCACCCCGCTCGCCAAGCGCGTGGTTGCTGCCTATGTGATCGGCTGGGTGGTCGATGTGGCGCGCGATCTCCCCACAATGGGCCTGCCCGCCTGCGCGGCACCGGCGCAGACCGGCTGTGCCATAAGCTTCCTGTCGTTCACCGACGATGCCAATACCGCGATGATGCGTGATGCCTACGAACGCTTTGCTGGGTCCAAAGGCGCCAAGCCAGAGTATCTTTGCTCGAACCCGCTGACCGGCGGGATCGGCGGCAGCGCCCCAGCCGCCGCCAACCTCGGCGCAATCGTACCCGATCTCAAGATGGAGCACGCCCGGATCACCCCCAGCCTTGTCGGCGCCACATGCAACGCCGATGGCTCCCTGCGCATCGGCGCCGGGCCGGACATGGGGCCCTTCGTGCTCCCCGGTGGCAATTACCACGTCTATGACTATGCGCTCTACTGGACCAACCTGAAACGCGACTTCGAAGCGCGAGCGGCGGCATGGCAGACGGCGCACTGATCACCACCAGCGCGGAGGCATTCCGCGCAGCGCTGCCCCAAGGCGGCGCGCTGCTGGGGCTCGACCTCGGCTCCCAGACCATCGGCACCGCGTTCTGCGACGCCGGCTGGCGCTTCGCTTCGCCCGGCAAGACGCTGAAACGCGGCAAGTTCGGCGCGGACAAGGCGCTGCTGGTTGCGCTGATTGCCGAGCGAAACCTGACCGGCGTGGTCATCGGCCTGCCCATCAACATGGACGGCAGCGAAGGCCCGCGCAGCCAATCGAGCCGCGCCTATGCCCGCAACCTCGGCGTGCTGGGCCTGCCGATCCTGCTGTGGGACGAACGCTGGTCAACCGCGAGTGCGGAAGGCGCGCTGATCGCCCAGGACATGAGCCGCGCCAAGCGCGCCGCGCGGATCGATTCGGCCGCCGCCGCGGTGATCCTGCAGGCGGCGATCGACGCGCTGGTTGGAGGATTTGGCTAGGGGAGACTCGTGATGGAAACACTCTGGATAGTCGGACGCGGTCTGGCCGGCCTGGCACTGCTAGTGATTGCAGGTCGTGCCATACTTAAGGGGCAAATCGGCACATTTGATCAGCCGAAACGAAGCGACCGACCGTTCCAGTTTTGGTTCGTTATCGGATTGATTCTGTTTATGGTGACCTCTGCATTTTCCGACGTTTTGTGCCGCTAGGCCACTTCAGGCACAGACCGCCGCGCCCTGGCTTCCATCGCCACCAGTCTGCTCCCCGCGCCCTCGGCCTCGCGCCACAAATCGTCTCGCGCCGCGGGATCCGCCTCGCGCGCCGCGAGTGCCTCCCATGCGGACAGCCGCATCGTGTCGCTCGGGTGGCGCAGCGCGAAACGATGCGCGAGGTCGAGCGCCTCATCTCCGCCCAACCCGACCGCAACCTTGAGGAAAGCCGCACTGGGGGCCGATGACAGCCGCGCGGCGATCTCACCTCGCTCAAGGTCGAACTTGTACTGATCGAGCCAGCCCTGCGCGCCCGCGGTGTGCATCACGTTGAGCGAGACCGACAGGCTGTCTGCGGGAAGCTGCGAGTGGATATCGACATGCGCGCGGTAAAGCATGATCTTGTCCGGTTCGAGCCGGGCGCGTTCGACGAAGCGCAGCGAGGGCACCGGTTCGCCGCGATATCCCGTCACTTCGGCAAAATCATATTCGTAATAGTCGCTCCAGTACCCCGGTCCAAAATAACCGTGGGTCAGGAAGCTGAAGTTGTGATCGTGCGGCAAGCCGATCGCGAAGGCCGCCTCGCCGCTGGCGCGAACCATGTGATCGTCGGCCGAAGGCCAGATGTTGGCGCGCATAAAGAACGAGCCGCCGGGCGGAACCAGCATCACCACCTGCGGACTGTAAGCATAGCCAGCAACCTCTTCGCGGTGCCGCTGCGCGAGTTGCTCGACAAGTATGTCGCCCAGAAACGAGCGGTTGTTCCCCAGCCGCCGCAACCACCGTGCTGCATTATGCAGGCTTTCCTCGTCGTTCGGATCGAACCCGGCTGCCCGGATCCCCGATGCGGCCTCGTCCAGCTCGGCTTCCTGAGCGTCTTCCAATTCGATGATTAATGGCATCAGCCAAGTCTCCCAAGCTGAGGATGGGCGGCGATCAGTTGCGCGCGGAGCGCCCGCGCCGGTGCGGCCAGTTCATCGTAATCGCGCGACGCGATCCGGCTGAGCACTGCAAAACCTTCTGCGGTGTCGAGGCCGAGGCCCTCCTTGAGCGCCTGCCAGCGCAGCGACAGCCCGCCGCGCTCTTCGGCCATCGCCGCAAGCAGCGGGGCGGCATCGCTGCGCCCCATCCGTCCGAGCAGCGCCGCAGCAAGTTCGAAGCGGCTTTCTTTCGGGTTGGCGGTGGCCTGGTGCGCAAGCGAGCCGTCGGCAAGGCGAAATTCGCGGCTGACTGTGCCGCAGGCTGGACGGCGCTGCAGCCGCAGCACCACCAGTGTTGTCTCAGCCGACTCGATAAGCAATGCTTGCCGCGCGCCATCGCGCCGGGTGATCGAACCGGCAGAGAGTTCGCATGGGGTGCAGCGCAACTCCGCCCCGCCCTTGTTCTCAGCGAGCAACTCGAACAGTCGCCCACTGCCTCGGCCCGCGAGCACATGGTCGTGAGTTTCGCCGGGGGAAAATCCGGTGGACACGGCCGGCGGCCGGGCGCGCAGTGCTTCCCCGTCGATCGCCTGTAGCACCAGCGCAGCATTGCCTGCAGCCGCCAGTACGATGGTCGCCGTCACATCGTCGAGCTTGCTTGGGATCGGGACCTGACCCCAGGGATTGGCGCTCAGGACGCCGGTGAACTTGCCGATAAAGTCGGCGGCGAGGCGCGGGGCCGCGCCATCGCCGGGTGCAAACAACCGGGCAAGCGGCGGCAGATTCTCCAGCGCCTCACCGCTGGCGAAGGCTGCCAGCGAATGATTGAGCCCGGAACCGAGCCGGCTATCGCGCCAGGCAGCATGAATTTGGCCAAGATCGGCTTGAGCCTGGCGCTGCGGGCGATCGTCATCCCGCAGCGCCTGCAATTCGGGCCGTATCATCATCGTCTCTACCCGACCGCTCAGTAGCTCAGTGTGGGATGAAGTCGTAGATGAAGACCATCATGATGATGATCGTATCATCGCTGCTTGGAAAATCCGCCACATGGCCAAGACTGCCGAAGATGCCCGTGACGGTATCGAGATTGGGCAATGCGGAAATATCGATATTGGGCAGATTCATGGTGTTTCCCCTTCAAGTGCTTGAACCCGCGGTGCCGTCGCCTGGCACCGCGCACATCTCATCCCGCCAAGGCAGTCCGAACTGAAATTAAAAGATTGTAAGTGGCGATGTTGCGCCGCAGAGAGGCCGCGATGACCGCCGCCGACGCGCCCAAAAGCCTGCACGACCTGCCCGCCGATTTCGTGTTCGATCCGGGCCGCGCCTCGCGCATGATGACCCGCGGCGGCCACGGCGGCTGGCTGGGTATCGCCTATCACGATCACGGGCCTGATTGGGTCGAACTGGCGCTGCCGTGGCGTGAGGAGCTGGTCGGCGTGGCCGAAACCGGAGTGCTCGCCTCAGGTCCGATCATCAGCCTGATGGACAACGCCACCTCGATGGCGGTGTGGACGCTGGCCAAGCGCTTTACTCCGCACGCAACGCTTGACCTGCGGGTTGATTACATGCGCGCGGCTGAGCCCGGAAAGACCATCATCGGCCACGGCGAATGTTACAAGCTGACCCGCACGATCAGCTTTATCCGCGGGATCGCACACGATGGCGATCCTGCGGATCCTGTGGCGCATGTCACCGGCACCTTCATGGCGACGCACGGGACCTACCTGTGAGCTACAAGCTTCCCCCTTATGCCGAGGCGCTGGGCATCGGCATCGATCCCGCCAGTGCCGAGGCCCCGGTGCTGTGGTTCGACTATTCAGAGCGCGTTTCCGGCCGCCCCGGGTTCCTCCATGGCGGGGCGATGAGTGGGCTCATGGAAATGGCCGCGATCGCCGCCTTGCAGGCCGAGCTCGACCGCCGCGGCGAGCAAGTGCGGCTGAAGCCGGTCAACGTCGCGGTCGAATTCATGCGCGGCGGGACCGAACAGCGCACCTATGCCAGCGGCACGGTGACCCGCGCCGGGCGCCGCGTGGCGCTGGTCAATGCGACCTGCTGGCAGGACGATCCGGCCAAACCGATCGCGCTGGCGCAGATGAAAGTGCTGCTCAGCGCGAGCGAAGGATAACCACCGAGCCTTGCGATTCCGGGAGCGGTTGACCGGGTGCAATCGGCAAGCGCACGGCATCGGCTCGCGCGCGGTTCAGAATTGCATCGGGTACTCCAGGTTCATGAGCGATCACGTCAGCCGTGCCGAGGCACCGCACCTGCCGCAGAGTAAGGTCATCAGGATCGTCCGAGGTCACCGTGAATTCGAGAATCGAAATCGTGCCCGACATGGCATTGCCCAGCCAATCGTCGAACCGATCGGCGCTGTTCGCGTTGAGCGGATCGAGATATCCGCCCTGGGCCAATGCCGCATCGATCGCGCGGCGCCGTTCGCCCGCATCGGGCCAGCGGTTCCGTATTGCCGCTCTCGCCGCGCCTAGCTTGGCGGCAAGGGCCGCGAGGCTGGAGGGCAGCAAAGCCTCAAGGCGCAGGCGCAGTTGCTTGGCAAGCCCCGCCGAAACTCCTCCGGTCCCGACTGCCACCAACACATCGCCCCGCTCAAGCAGGCTGGGTGTGGTGAACTGGCAAAGCTCCGGACGGTCGACCACGTTGACCAGCACACCGCGCGCCTTGAGCGCTGCAGCGACCGCATCAGGCTCATCGAGCGCTACGAAGGCGAGCTGCGCACCGGCTTGCGGATCATCCGAAACGATCCCGCCGGCCCGTTCAACCAGTCGCCGCTTGGCTTCTGCCGCATCGCCCTCGCCCAGCACGATCACCGTCTGGCCAGTGATGCGGTGGAAGAGCGGCAGGCTGTGCATCGCCGCTACGCCAGCCACTCCGGCACCCGCTCGGCGTCGGTAATCTGTGCGGGCAGGATGCGGTCGGCGACAACCGCGAATTGGTCGCCATCGACCATCACTTCGGCGACGAAGCCGCGGCTGTTGTAGGAACTGGCCATGGTCGCGCCATAGGCTCCGGCTGTGCGGAACACCGCCAGGTCACCCGCTGCGACCGCGTCGATCTCGCGCCCCATGGCGAAGGTATCGCCGGTTTCGCAAATCGGCCCGACGATGTTGGCGACCATCTTCTGGCCGCTAGGCTGAACCGCGTCGAAATCGTGCCAGGCGCCATACATCGCGGGCCGCGCGAGGTCGTTCATCGCCGCATCGACCACCACGAAGGGCGCGCGGTTGGAACTCCGCTTGACCCGGATCACCTCAGTCAGCAGCAGTCCGGCATTACCGCAGATCGCGCGGCCGGGTTCGAACATCAGCCGGGTATCCCAGTCCTTGGTTACCCGCCCAACCATCGCGCCGTATTCCTCGGGCGTCGGGAACACTTCGTGCGTGCGGTAGGGCACGCCCAGCCCGCCGCCGAGGTCCATGGTGGTCACGCTCTGACCGCCGGCGCGCAGATCGTTGAGCAGCCCGCCCATCTTGGTGAAAGCCTCCTCGAGCGGCTCAAGGCTTTGCAGCTGGCTGCCGATGTGGACCGCAAGGCCCCTCATCTCGATACCGTCGAGCTGCGCCAGGCGGCTGTAGATTCCGCCCACGCGGTCATAAGGCACGCCGAACTTGTTCTCGGCCTTGCCGGTCGAGATCTTCTCGTGCGTGCCGGCATCGACGTCCGGGTTTACCCGCAAGGCACAGGCCGCCACTTGCCCGCGCGCCGCAGCGATTCCGGCAAGCTCGACCCCTTCTTCCTCGCTCTCGATATTGAACTGGCCGATCCCGGCCTCGAGCCCCTGAACCATCTCGCGCGGCATCTTGCCGACGCCCGAGAAGACGATGTCCTTGCCCGGCATGCCCGCGATCAGCGCGCGCGACAACTCGCCGCCCGAGACGACGTCCGCCCCCAGCCCTTCGCGCTGCATCACCTTGAGCACCGCGAGGTTGGGATTGGCCTTGATCGCAAAAGCAATGTGGGCATCGGGCAGGTGCGCCAGCGCCGCCTTGAATACCCGGGCGTGGCGTTCCAGCGTCGCGCGTGAATAGACGTAAACCGGAGTGCCGACTTCGCGGGCAATCACGCTCAGCGGCAAGTCTTCGGCGTAAAGCACGCCGTCACGGTATTCGAAATGGTTCATCGGAAGTGGACTTTCAGTCGGAAGGAGGCAGGTCGAACGGATCTTGAACGCGTTCTTCCGAACGTTTTCGCAGTTCGACGCTGCGTTCCGGCGCAGCCTGGGGGCCTGGTCTGAGCAGCGCTTCGGCGGTGGGTTTGTGCTCGGCGCCATAAGGCGCGACCGGCAACGATTGCCCGACCTTGGGCTTCAATGGCGCATTGGCCCCGCAACCAGCTAGCGCAAAAATCAGGGCAGGAACCACCAGTCGGCGCATCAAGCTTGCTCCAGGCCCAGTGCAACGCGCGCTTCGGCCACGCGCTGCCTTACCTGCTGCGGCGCGGTTCCGCCATAGCTGGCGCGCGCCGCTACCGAACTCTCGACCGAGAGTGCATCGAATACCCGCGCATCAATGCGCGGGTCGATCGCCTGCAGATCATCCAGCGTCAGCGCATCAAGCGCGCAGCCGCGGCTTTCGGCGAGTTTGACCGCGCTGCCGGTAATATGGTGCGCCTCGCGGAACGGCACGTTCGCCTGTCGCACCAGCCAGTCGGCGAGATCAGTCGCAGTGGCATAGCCAAGCTCGGCGGCGGCGCGCATCCGCGCGGTGCGGAAGGTCGCACCCTCGATCATTCCGGTCATTGCAGCAAGGCACAGCTCGAGCAGGCCCGCGGCTTCGAACACCGGCACCTTATCGTCCTGCATGTCCTTCGAATAGGCCAGCGGCAGGCCCTTCATGGTGATCATCAGGCTGGTCAGCGCACCGATAATCCGCCCCGAATGGCCCCGGACCAGCTCGGCCGCATCGGGGTTCTTCTTCTGGGGCATGATCGAACTGCCGGTCGACAGACTGTCAGGCAGCACGATGAACCCGAACGGCTGGCTCGCCCACAGGATCAGCTCTTCGGCCAGCCGCGAGAGGTGCAGTGCGCACTGTGCCGCCGCAGTCAGGTAATCGAGCGCGAAATCGCGGTCCGATACGGCATCGAGGCTGTTGCGGGTCGGGCCCGCGAAGCCAAGCGCCTGCGCGGTGGCATCACGATCAATCGGGAACCCAGTCCCGGCCAGCGCTGCGGAGCCGAGCGGGCACTGCGCAGCGCGGGCGTGCGCATCGCTGAACCGCGACCGATCACGCGCCAACATTTCGTAGTAGGCCATCAGGTGATGGCCCAAGGTCACCGGCTGTGCCGTCTGCAGGTGGGTGAAGCCGGGCATGATGCTGTCGGCATGCTCGCCCGCACGGTTGACCAGTGCGACCTGCAGGCTGCCAAGCGCCGCATCCGCTGCGAGACATGCCTCGCGCACCCACAACTTGAAATCTGTCGCGACCTGATCATTGCGCGAACGCGCGGTGTGGAGCCGCCCGGCCGCCGCGCCGATCAGCTCGGCCAGCCGACTTTCGGTGACCATGTGGATGTCTTCGAGGTCCCAGTTTTCCGGAACGCCATTTGCCTCGTACTCAGCGGAGATGGCTTCGAGTCCACCGGTAATCGACGCCCCGTCCTCGGCCGAAACGATGCCTTGCGCGGCGAGCATGGCAACATGCGCCTTTGACGCGGCGATATCTTGTCGCCACAGCACCTTGTCGAACGGGATCGAGGCATTTATCTCGCGCATGATCGCCGACGGCCCGCCGGCGAACCTTCCGCCCCACATTGTATTGGAGCCGCTCTTGCTGTCTTCCCGCTCGCTCAAGCTCGCTATCCTCGGCTGCGCCATGCTGATCGGGGGGTGCGATAGGCAAAGCATGGACAAGGCGCAACCGCAGACCGCTGCCAGCGAAAGCGCCGCGGTCGCAGTCGGCGGTATCGATCGCAGCCACAAGGGCAGCGCCCTGCCCGATTTCCAGCTCAAGGATCCGGCGAGCAAGGAGCTCAATCTCGCCAGCCTCAAGGGCAAGCCGTTGCTGATCAACCTTTGGGCAACGTGGTGCGCGCCGTGCGTGGCCGAGCTGCCGCAGCTCGATGCCATTGCCGGCAAGAACACGCTGCTGAAAGTGCTGACGATCAACCAGGACACTCAGAAGCTCGACGCGGTTGCCAGGTTCCTCAAGGAACGCGGGGTCAAGAAACTCGAACCCTGGCTAAACCCGGATAATTCGGTGATGATCCAGTACGACGCGCCCGCGCTGCCGACCACGGTGCTTTACGGGTCTGACGGGCGCGAAGTGTGGCGCACCTCCGGCCCGCGCGACTGGTCCAGTGCCGAAAGCGCGGCGCTGATTGCGGAGGCCAAGTAAGGAGTTATCAGAAAACTGGTGGGCGCTGACGGGCTCGAACCGCCGACCCTCTCGGTGTAAACGAGATGCTCTACCAACTGAGCTAAGCGCCCCTCTGCAGGGAGCGCGGCCTATGCTGCGAAAGTGTTGCTGGGTCAATCCTAAGAGACGGTTACGCGATAGGTCACCGCGAAGCTGCCCGAAGTGGCGAGACTGGCGCGGGTAATGCTGATCGTGCTGCCCGAAAAGCTGGCGCCGACCGGATCGGTTTCGTCCGCGCCGGACGCGTCATCATCCTCGGTGGTGACCGCACTGGCGCAGTCCGCCCCGCTGAGCATCGAGCCGGGGACATAAGCCAATGTGGCCGGAAGGGTATCGGTTGCCACCACGCTGCTCGCGGTGGCCGTCCCGGAATTGCTGATCGTCACGCAGAACCGCAGCTGTGCGCCCGGTATGGCTTTGAAATTGGTGGCATTCACGCCGTCCGAAATCAGCGTCATGCTCTTGGTCACGCCAATATTGGCGGCATCGACGGTGAAGGTCTGCTCATCCATGTTCCACCAGTTGGCAGCGACCAGCGTTGTTCCCTGCCCATTGCGA
Source organism: Novosphingobium sp. (assembly GCA_046063275.1). Taxonomy (GTDB): domain Bacteria; phylum Pseudomonadota; class Alphaproteobacteria; order Sphingomonadales; family Sphingomonadaceae; genus Novosphingobium. Next base: position 13,633 of record JBJTLY010000231.1, read on the forward strand.
TGGATCAACCCGTCGAAGCTGGTGCCAAAGGTGCTGGTACTGGCTCCGCGCGCATATATTCGCACGATCCAGCCGGTCGAACTGCCGCTGGACAAGGGTATCGTATAGGTCGGATTGGCGCCGTCGGAGCCGTTGTTTGTCCAGGTGGCATCGTTGGCAGCGGTGTCGCCGTGCGTGCCATCATTGTACAGCTTGACCCCGCTTGCCACCGT
>JBJTLY010000232.1:0-24850 GCA_046063275.1 Novosphingobium sp.
CCAAGCCCGAACCGGCGCTCGCCGAAAAGCTGGCGCTGATCGAGGACAGCGGGATCGCCGTGCTGCGCCTGCAAGACCCGCGGGTCGGGCCGCAGGGCAGGGCAATTGCCGAAGCCCTGCCGCGCGCGATCGGGCTCAAGCGCCCGAAGCCCGGACTCAACCTTGCTGAGGGACTTGTGTACGGCGCTGTGCCGGGTTCAGTCGGATCGCTCGCGCAGCGAATCAAGGCTGCTTTGGGCACCACCACCGTGCGGCTGGTCGGCGATCCCGCCACGCTCGCGCACGGCGTGGCCTTCGCTACCGAGACCAGCCGTCCCAACGCGCTCGCCCCGTTGATCTCGCGGACTGACGTGAACTTGCTGATCGCGGGCGAGGTCCACGAAACCGAAACAACTGCCTATGTGCTCGATGCGATCGCATTGGGCCAACGCAAGGCGCTGCTGCTGGTCGGCTCGATCGAAATCGAAGAACCTGCCGCCAGCGCTCTCGCCGATGTGCTGGGCAAACTGGTTGCTCAGCCCGTAACCTACCTCAGATCAGCGCCCGCGCTGGTTGACGTAACCTAGTTCTGGAGCAAACCCGATGACCGCTCGCCTTCGATCCGCTTTGGGAATGGCCGCAGCAGCAACGCTGACCATGGCCAACGGGCCGGTCGCCCCAGCCCCCACGCTCGAATATGCGTTCACCGCCACGGTCACGCTCGCCCCGCCGGTCGAACAAGGCACCGTCGACGGCGGACGAAAGCGTTTCATTGCGATCACCGGCGGCACCGTGGAGGGTCCGATGCTCCGCGGATCCGTGCTCCCCGGTGGCGGTGACTGGCAGACCATCCTGCCCGGCGGAATGACCCGGGTCGAGGCGCATTACTTCCTGAAAGCCGATGACGGCACCGTGATCGAGATCACCAATCCCGGCGTGCGCACCGCCAGCCCGGAAGTGACGGAACACCTCGCCAAGGGCGACGTGGTCGATCCGTCGGCCTACTATTTCAGGACCACCCCGCGGTTCGAAGTCGCACCCGGCAAGCACGAATGGCTGCGCCGGTCGGCCTTCGTCGCCCGCGGAATCCGCCGCCCGGACCGGGTCGAGATCGATTTCTACGTCGTGCGTTAGGTTGAGTTGGTGCCCAAAGCGGCAGTGGAATGGTGCGTGAACGCCGGGACGAAGCCCGACGACGCGCCGATGAGCAAAGCAAGCAGGAGCGCTTTGAGCTGTTCGTGCGAGGCCGCGCGATCCTGGTCCAAAAACGGACTGATGCCGAGAAGGATGGACGCGAGCCCGATGAACCGTGGCCGCACCCTGACGACATCCTGATCAACGAACGCGAACGCACTTATAGGATTCGCGGACCGATCCATGTGCGATCTGTTCCTTAATACGACTATTTTCTGACGCTTCGCGATAGATCGCTCTGCAACTCGAACCTTGCGTTTGGGTGCCAAGGCAGTCCGAATCCGAAGATGATGGAAATTTGCGAGCTGGCGGCGATTTACTACGACAGCATGCTGCCGCTTCGCTGGCAACTCTGCGGTGATGCTGACAGGATATCGTTTGATATCGATATGCCCGGCATACGGGAACTCAAGGCGACCATCGCGACCCTAGGCGCGACGAACTTAGGTTCCATAGGCTCGCCTTAGCCTTCGGGGAGAAAATCCGCTTTGACTGGAACGTTCGCCAGCGTCTCAAACCACTGATCGGTCAGTATGGGTTTCGATCGGTCATAGGGCAATTTGGTCTGACCGGATCTTTCGCGAGCCAATCGCCCCGCAATCCCTTGCCGCGCTAGGGCATTGTGCTAGCTTCGAATTTGGGTCGACGATTTCTCGGAGGGGCAGAGACGTGGATTCGCAGCCGTCGACAGAGTCAACCGGCACTCCAAAGCGCGTGGTAATTCTCGGCGGGGGGCCCGCAGGCGTAGCCGCTGCCTATTGGCTGAGCCATCCCGAACAAAACGGCCAGTATGCGGTCACGCTTTACACCCTCGGCTGGCGGCTTGGCGGCAAATGCGCCAGCGGGCGCAACGCAGCGCAGAACAACAGCATCGAAGAACACGGCCTGCACATGCTGATGGGCTGCTATCAGAACGGCTTTGCGACGATGCGCTCGTGCTATCTCGACTGGCGCAAGATCAAATCCGATCCCGATAACATGTTCCAGGTGTGGACCGATGCGTTCCTGCCGCAGCGGCTGATCAGCATGATGCAGGCTGACAACTCGGTTTCGCCGCCGAGCTGGACCCCGTGGAACTTCTATTTCCCGCAATTGGAGGGCGAGCCCGGCGATGGGCCGCTGGTGGCCGGGTCCGAGCCGCATCCGCTTACCCCTGACGAGTATCTGTTGATCACGATGGGCGATTGGCTGGTCGCAAACACGCCTCCCGATGCGAATTACTATCTCCCGCTTAAAGCGGCCATGGCAGCGGTGCATGGACTGTTCGTGACCGCGAGCACCAATACCTCGCAGGCGATCACTGACCTCAATGCCGCGGCTGCGGCGGTGCACCAGCATCCGGCCTCGACTCTGGTCGTCCCGTGTCAGCCCGATGCCGCCGAAGCCATGCAATTTCCGGGCTGGCAGGAAATCTGGATCCTTGCCGATATCGGCATCGCGCTCGCCAAGGGCTATATTCTTGATCTCTACAACAAGGGACCGGCGGGCTACGCCGCGCTCAACCAACTGGACTTCCGCTACTGGCTGGGGACCATGGGCGCTTCTGGCGCAGCGGCCAATTCGGCACCGATCAACACGTTCTACGATCTCGCGTTCACCAAGGTCGGCGGCAATTCCAACAGCGCGGGCTCGGCGGCGGCGGGGGTCACCTTCCGCACCCTGCTCGAAATGGGGATCGGCTATCGTAACGCCCCGCTGTTCAAGATGGCCGCAGGGATGGGCGATACGGTGTTCACGCCGTTCTACGATGTATTGACCGCACGCGGGGTGGATATTCGGTTCTTCAGCCGCGTCACCGCGCTGACGCCGGGGCCCAGCAATACGCTCGAACAGATCGAAATTTCGGTTCAGGCAACTACGGCAAGCGGCGCACCCTATCAGCCACTCACCCGCATCACCTGCGCCAATGGCAAGCAGCTCGATGTCTGGCCGAACCAGCCCGACTGGACCCAGCTGACCGACGGCGCGCAGCTTCAGGAAGAAGGCGCGGACTTCGAATACAGCGGCTGGACCAAGTCTTACGGCTCGGTCAGCCTGGTCGCGGGGCAAGATTTCGATATCGCGATCTCGGCGATGCCTCCTGGCGCGCTCGCACCGATCGGCAACGCGCTTGCGCACCAGGTAACGGCCTGGAACACCGCCCTCAATGAAGCGCGTTCGGTTGGCACGCAATCGCTGCAGTTGTGGCTAAAGCCGACCACCGCCGGGCTTGGCTGGAATTACGGCGCGACCGTCCTCACCGGCTATGCCGAACCTTACGACAGCTGGGGCGATATGTCGCAGGTGATCAGCGCCGAGTGCTGGCCTTCTGGTAATTCGCCCGGATCGATCGCCTACTTCTGCGGTACGCTGCAGATCATGGACGGTCCGGTCACCTTGCCGCAGATGGAGGCCGTGGTGGCCAATGAGGCCAGCACCTGGATGTCCGCGGACCTGCCCGGAATCTGGCCCGAAATCGGCGGCAATCCAGTGACTAGTCCGGATATCATCCAGCGCTTCGACCAGCCCAACTTCGACTGGTCCGATACCTATGTCCAGACCCCGGCGGGCAACAACGTCGCGAGCCGCTTCGATCCATCGACCCCGGCCGGGCTGACCAACTTTTACGCAATCGGCGATTGGACGCTCACTCGTTTCAGTGGCGGATGCTTCGAAAGCGCGATCGAATCCGCGATGCTGGCCTCGCGCGGGATCAGCGGTTTTCCGCAGTCGATAAAGACGGCTTGAGCTTCGGGGGGGAAGACAAGATGACAAAACGAAGGATCGTGATCCTGGGCGGCGGGATGTCCGCGCTGAGCGCCGCCTACCAATTGACCAAAACGCCCGAATTGCAGGCCGAGAACGACGTCACGCTTTACCAGATGGGCTGGCGGCTCGGCGGCAAGGCGGCGAGCGGGCGTGACCAGTGGGGCCGTAACCTCGAACACGGACTGCATGTCTGGTTCGGCTGCTATGAGAACACCTTCACGCTGATCCAGGAAGTCTATGCCGCGCGGCCCAACACCACGAAGTGGGCGCTGGCGACCTGGCAGGACGCGGTCAAGGCGCAGGTCTTTACCCCGCTCGGGATCGAAGGCGCAGACGGCAAATGGCAGTACTGGCCACTGACCTGGGCTTCCAACATCGGCAATCCGGGCGATGGCCGGTTCCTGCCCACGTTGCCCGAAATCATCGAGACGGTGATCGACTGGATCTACCTGTTCCTGACTCACAAGGACCAGCCGGATGCCGCAGAAGCTCTTGCCGTCGCGGGACCGCCGCCCGCTCACACCCCGGTCGAGCCCAAACCCGCCTGCGCGCTCGAAGCGGCCAAGCCGCACCTGCATGCAACGATCGGCATGGCAGGCGAAGCCGCGCGCGACGGATTCGAAAAGGCGATCGACCTGATCGCTTGGGCCCGCCAGGCGCATGACGGGACTGCGGCGGAGAAGGATACCCCCGGAACCGCAGATTCGGTAACCAGCGACATTCTGAATATCTTCGAGGCCGTCGTGCGCGGGGTCTGGGCCGACCTCGTACTGCTCGATGCGCCGCTGGTGTCGATCGACAGCATGGAATTCCGCGACTGGCTGCTCAAACATGGCGCCGATCCAACCGTGGTTGCCACGTCATCGATCACTCGCGTGCCCTACGACACCTTGTTCCAGTATTCGGGCGGCGATGCGAGCAAGCCCGACATGGCGGCGGGCACCGGACTGGGTGCGGTCATGCGGCTTGTCGGCACCTACAAGGGCGCGATGATGTGGGAAGTGCAGGCGGGCATGGGCGAGGTGATCGTCGGACCGCTTTACCAGCAGCTGCTCGCCCAAGGCGTCAAGTTCGAATTCTTCCACAAGGTCTCGAATCTCGCGGCCGGGACTTCGGGCGGCGAAAAGGTGGTCGAAGCGATCACCTTCGAAGTGCAGGCGGAAACCGTTTCCGGGGACTATTCGCCAGTTACCATCGAAAACGGCCTGGTGCTCTGGCCGACCGAGCCGTACTGGAGCCAGCTCCAGAACGGTGCGCAGATGCAGGCCGCCGGGGTCAACTTCGAAAGCAACTGGAACAACTGGCCTGCGGCGGGCCAGCTCACCCTGCAGAACGGGCAGGACTTCGACGTGGTGGTGCTCGCCATTGCACTGGGGGCGCTCAAGCAGCTCAACATCGAGGACCCAAGCATTTGCGCATCGCTGATCGCGGCGGACACGTGCTTCGCCAACTGGGTGAACAATGTTGGAATCGTCCCGTCCGTCGGTGTGCAGTTGTGGTGCAACAAGACGACCACCGGGCTCGGCTGGCCGTGGAACAAGCCGGCCTGCGTATCGGGCCCGGAATACCTCAACATCTGGGCCGACATGACCCAGGTGATCGCTTACGAAACCCGGCCGTCGACCGTGCCCACCCCGCTGTCGCTGCATTACCTGACCGGGACTTACAACACCACGCTCTACGCCGCGCCCAAATCGCAGACCGATACACCGGCTGCTGCTGCGGCTGACATCCGGACCCAGACGGTCAATTGGCTCAACCAGTATTCGTACGCCCCGTGGCCGGCGGCGCAGGCAGATGGCGGGTTCGATTGGACCGTGCTGACCGATCCGAACAACGGCAGCGGCGAAAACCGGATCGACGGCCAGTACCTGCGCGCCAACATCGATCCGACCGAATGCTGCACCTTGTCGGGCGCAAACACCACGCAGTACCGGCTCCACGCCGACCAATCGGGGTTCACCAACCTGATCCTCGCCGGCGAAGGCACGGCGATGGGGCTGACCACCTCGTTCGAAGGATCGGTAATGTCGGGCGCGGCTGCCTCGCGCGCGATCTGCGGCCAGCCGGCGCAGATCATCGGCTACGATTTCCTGGAACGCAAACCTTCGCAGGGGCCGGGCCAATGACCGCACCAAATTATATTTCGTGGCTGGGGCACGGTGCCGCGAGCCTTGCCGCTCCCGGAGTTTTCACCGGCGCAACCATGCACACTTTCGGATTCGAGGCCGACCAGGCGGCGATGCAGAAGACCGTCGACACATTGCTCAATCCCGCGAACTGCGGACAGGTCAGCTATGAGGTTGCGCTGCCGCTGGGCATGGTCAGCTTCATGGACATTGCGCAGTGCACTTCGGGCACCGACGTGGTCGGCTGGCTGCCCGGGCGCGAGACCGCGTTCTGGATCCCGCTGATCGAGAAGCACCCCGATCCGGTCAATGATCGTTTCGTGTTCTGGTCGCCCTACATCTTCATAAGCTACACCATAGGCATGCTGACCGGCCGCGAGATCTGGGGCTGGCCCAAGGCGCTCGGTGCCATCAGTGTTGCCACCGACAATCCCGCGAACCCGGTCTATGCCTGCAAGACCACCTATTTCCCTACGCTGGCCGCGACCACGCAGGGAGTGACCGATACCCTGTTCCAGGTCACCTCTACTCCTGGAACGGGACGAGCAGCCCCGGTCTGGACCTGTGCCAAGGATGCGATTGCCGGTCTTATCGGGAGCTTCCTCGGCGGGGTGGGCGAAGATATTGCCAAGGCACTGCACCTTTCGCTCGCGCTGCCCAGCGTGGCGCTCAAGCAGTTCCGCGAGCCGGGCTCGGCCAGCGCGGCGTGCTACCAGGCAATCGTCGACTCCCCGATCGTGCCGACCGCGTTCACAGGAGGCGGGCCGCTGTTCGATACTTTCTCGCTGCAAATCACGACTTGCGAGAGCCACAAGATCGTGCCCGATTTCTTCGGCCGCCCGGCGGACCCCGGCTGCACCACGGTGCCGATCAAGCTTGCCGCCTGGATCGCGATGGATTTCGAGGCGACGGCAGGCAACAATATCGTCGTCGCGCCGAGCAGCTAGACCGAAGGTTCAGCTCGCCGGCGCCGCATCCTGCGCCATTGCGATGCCCTTCAGGAAGATCTGCTGGTTTTCGGGCGTGGCATAGGCCACCGCAGCGATCTGGGGCAGCGGAACCGTGGTCAGTGCGGCCAGTTCCTTCAGCACCTTGCGCGCGGTCGTGCATTCGCCAAGATGGCCGTGCGCCGAAGCCGAGATTCCCAGGCTGACCATTGTCTTGGAAATGTGCGACGCCTCGTCGGCCAGCGTGGCGGCTTCCATGAAATGCCCTTGCGCCAGGTGCGCGGCAGCCTGCGCCGCGAGCTGGAGGTTGCGGTTCGGCGATAGCGGGTCGAGCTGCACCGAGCGCTGCAGGCTCTTGTCCGCCTCTTCGACCCGCCCTTGTCCGACTTGTGCGTTGCCGCGTGCTAGGTAGCCCAGCGACGATCCGGGATTGAGATCGATCGAGCGCGTGGCGAGCTGCTCGGCCATCGCGAAATCGCCGGTAGCCCAAAAAATCATCGCGATCGAGCTCAGCACCTGCGGATCGTCCGAACCAGTGCGCAGCGACTGGCCGATCATCTCCTTGAGCTTGGCCGAATGCATTTCAGGATCGTCCGACCAGCCGAAGCGAAGCAGCAGCCCATAACAGTTTGCAGCCATGCTGAAGGCGAGACCATAGTCGGGATCGAGCTTGAGCGCCTGATCGAGCAAGTCCAGGGCCTCGATGAAGCCTTCGCGGGTATAGGTCCGGAACATCGTCAGCGCGCGAAGATACAGGTCGTAGCTCTTGAGGTCGGAGGTCGGGCGCTTGGCGTTCTTGAGCACTTCGGCGGTCTGGACCGAGAAATCGATCACCCCGGCCACCCCCAGCGCCACTTCGTCCTGCAGGTCGAACACATTCTCCAGCTTGCCGTCAAATCGGTCGCTCCAGATGTGAGTGCCGGTAGCGACGTCGATCAAGGTCGCAGAAATGCGTAGGCTGTCGCCGCCCTTGCGGACGCTGCCTTCAAGTGCGTAGTGGACGCCGAGCTTCTTCGCCGCCTCCAGCGTTGACATGCCCTGCGCCTTGAGCGTCATGGTCGATCCGCTGCCAATAACCAGCAAGGTACGGATGCGGCTGAGCGCGCCGACTACTTCTTCCATCAGGCCATCGACGAAATAGGTCTGGTCCGGATCGTTGCTGAGATTGGCAAATGGCATCACCGCCAACGAGGGTTTGGTTGCAACGTAGGCTTCTTGCACGACCTTGGTGGGAGCCTGGCTCGCCGCCAGTTCGTCGGCCTCGTTGCCTTTGCCAACGAACATCCGCGCATCGCGCAGGAACACCTGCCAACGCGGATCGTCGTGACTGCCAGTCCAGCCGATCAGGTCAGCGGTCTGGATCAGCTCGAACATGATTGGGCGCTCGCAGTCCTCGATCATCACCGGCAGCAGGGTCTTCTTGCGATCCGCGAGCGTCGCTTCGGCGCGGACCCAGCGCGACACCACCGAGCGTTTGGTCCACAGCACGATCACCGCCTTGGCATCGCGCAGCGCGCCTTCGGTCACCTCGTCATAATTCTGACCCGATCGAAGGTTCTGGTCCCACCAAACCGAAAGTCCACCAGCCTCCAGCGCCTCGCGAATCCGCAGCGCTACAGGCAGGTCCTCCCGGTTGTAGGAAATGAACACGTCGGACATGGCCGCAAACCCCTTGCAATCAGGTTATGATTTGCGAACACCTTTGTCGAATCTTCTGCAATGGCGAATGCGGCGAGCGAGGAACCTAAGATTGGCGAATTTCAATTTCGCCTTCGACTATCACTGGGGCATCCAGTGCTAGCTCCGCCGCTCCTAAAACGGTCCTCGGACAGACCGCAGCTTCATGCCCGAAGAGTTGGATCATCATCTCGGTAAATCCGTCAATAACCTGCGGTAGAGCCGTGAATCCTGGGGCTGCGTTCACCAGGCCCTGCACACGCACCCAAGCTACAACTCGATCCAAATCGCCAATCGCCCGCTTGAGATCGCCGAGCACAGCCAATGCAACGTTGGCCGCAGCCTGCCGTCCTTGCTCCAGTGTCAGGTCGCTTCCCACTTTTCCTGCCGGAGGCGCAAACGAGCCATCGATTGAGCGCGGTCCGTGACCAGCGATAATGGCGCGCGTGCCAATGACACGGACCTGCGTCCATTTTGCTTCAAACCCTGGCGGCGTCCGCATCTCGTCTGGAAGCTCGAAGCCCAGTTCCTTGAGTTTGGCTTCAATCTGCACAATCAGCCCAGTCCCGAAATGGCAATCTCACGCGACAACCTACAGCAGCAGGGAATGTTCGCAATGTCACCGTTCGCAGACCAGCCGGAACAGTGCATTTGGGGTGGAAAGCAGACATTGCGGATACAACGGTTCCGCCAAAAACGAACGAAATTGAAGGTAGCGTTGATTGATGGTCGAGCGGACCAGTCAATCGATTGGGATCCCCACGATCGCCTTCAGGATCAAATGATCGGGGTTACTTCCATAACCGGTGCCGATGCCGAAGTTGAGATCCCATTTGCCCAGTCTGGTATCGACCGTCACGTAGCTGCTCTGTTCGCTCGATCCGAAGCGGCCAAGTTGCCGGATCTCTCCCACGCCTGTGTAGTTTTCGATACCGAGCGATAATTTCGGGCTGATCGCATAGGTAGCCTTGGTCGCCAATTCGAACGAGGCCGCAGCCGAGACCGGTCCGGACACCTTGAAATCGAAATTGGCGTTGAGCGCGAGCGTCCATTTGTCGCCGTGATATCCGGCAATTCCCTTCAGTTCGGCATTGTAGGGATTTTCATCGAGCCGGTGCGTGACCCGGCCGACCTCGAAGTTCGCACCCCAGAAAAAGTGCGACCCGGGCTTGGCGGGCGCGATATATTTGAGGCGAAACTTGACCCCCTCGGCGCGGAGCTCTCCGTGGCCATCAATTGCTGCCAAAGGCAAATAGGCCCCCAGTTCCAGGTTCCTGGTCAACCCTAGCGAGAATTCGGGGGTGATCCGGTAACGACCGAGCGACTGCTGTTCACCCGGATAGGCCGGTGTCCGGTCTCCGCTAACAACGTAGCTGTTGTGTATGTCGAGTCCGAATTGCCCCGGATCCGACATCTCATCCATGTAGACTTGCACCTCTTCGGGTGCAGCCATCGCGGGCAGCGGGGCAAAGGCGCAAACGGCGAATACACAAACCAATATGGCGCGCCATAACATCATTTTTGCTGCTTCTATTTGACGGGAGCGTAGGTCAGCACAACGAATGTGTTGGCAAAGTGGCTATTCGGGTAGAACGCGGAGGGACCCGAGTTGGCTGTCTTCCTCGGGTCCAGCACCCCCTCCGCTGCCACGCTGAAAACCCGCTGCCGGTCGGGATCGTAAGCCATCGTCCGAGCCTGCGGTCTGGTGGTGATCGCTTGCTCCATCCGGTAGTGATCGGCATCATCCTGGCGGAAGATGACAAGATTGGCGTCGACGCCGTTGGTGGTGAAGATACGCTTGCGCGCTGTGTCGAACACAACCCCGTCATTGCCGCGGCCCAGCGGCAAGGTCATGATCGTGGTTCCGCTGTCTCCATCAACGATCGCCAAAACCGGATGTTCGCCCCGGCAACCGATGAAGGCGCGATGCGTGGCTGCGTCATAGGCAATGCCGGTTGGTTGCGAGCAGCCGGCGATCGGCCATTCGGCTTCGACTTTCATTGTCCGGGCATCGATCTTCAGCACAGAGTTGCGATCGCGTTCGTTGAGCAGGATCGCACCGCGTCCGTCTGCGACTGAACCATCGGCCCGTGCAGTCTCAAGTGCGACAGCGCCGACCACGGCAAGGTTGCGCGGATCGACAAATGTCACCTTGCGGCTATCCGAAGAGACCACAGCAATTCGGCCACTGACCGGATCGTAGCTCGCAGCGTCGGCGTCATCGGCAACGTGTACCCGTTTCAATGGGGCAAGGCTGGTCAGGTCAAACGAAGTAATTGAACCGTCTTCGTTGATCGCGAAGCCGCGATTAAGCTCAGGCAGGAGGAGCGTTGCGCCCGTACCCTTGGTCTGTGCGATCTTGCGGATGATCTGCTGTTTGCGTGTGTCGAACACCCACAGGCCGGCATCGCGGCGGGCAATGAACAGCCGCGCGTGCTGTCGGTCGTATGCCAGATAGTCCCAATCGGGATCCGCGCCGGGCAGCGTGGTCGCGGACTGAAGCCGAAAGAACCGTATGGGTATCGCATCCTTCTGGGCCAAAGCCAGATTCGGCCACGAGGCAACCGCAGTGAAAGCAGCGCATGCGCCAAGGGCGATGAGACGGCGCGCAAATCGCGAAATCATGCCGGTAGCTCCAGTGGTGCCGCGCGCGACCTTGCATGTGATCTGCGGGCCAGCAGTGCGCCGATGATGCTGATAGCAGCCGCAAAAGCCAGCCATGCGGCGGGGATGGCCTTGTCGCCAGTTTGCTTGATAAGAGCTGTCGATACCAGCGGAGTGAAGCCGCCGAACACGGCGGTAGCGAGGCTGTAGGCTAGCGAAAATGCAGCGGTGCGGATCGATGGCGGCATGAATTCGGTCAGGAACGCTACCATCGAGCCATTGTAGATCCCGTAAAAGGTCGAAAGCACCAGCACCGTGATTAGCAGCCGGGAGAAACTGGGTGCATCGACCAGCCACAGCATCAGCGGATAGGCGGTCAGCATCGCCGCCACCGGCATGGCGAACAGCATCGGAAAGCGGCCGATGCGATCGGACAGCGCGCCGCCGACTGGAAGCCACAGCAGGTTGGCGAGGCCAACAGCTGCGGTAACCCCAAGCACCTCATTCGGAGCAAGCTTCAGTTCGGCCTTGCCGAACGTGGGGGTGTAGGCGGTGATCATGTAAAACGATGTGGTTGTGAACGCGACCAGCATCATCCCGATAAGGATCGGCCTGAAGTTCGCGATCAGCAGCGCAGAAACCTCGCGAAAGCTGTGCGGGCGGTGTTCCATATGTTCGAACACTTCGGTTTCCTGCAGCGATCCGCGCAGCCAGAAGATGAGCGGGATGATCGCGCAGCCTACGCCCAAGGGAATGCGCCAGCCCCAATCCGCCATCTGAGCTTCGGTCATGTTCAGGGTCAGGGCAAAGCCCAGCAAGGCAGCTGCCAAGACGGCCACTTGCTGGCTGGCCGACTGGAACGAGACATAGAAGCCGCGCCGCCCGGGCGTTGCGATCTCGGACAGGTAAACCGAAACGCCGCCCAGCTCTGCGCCAGCCGAAAAGCCTTGCAGCAGCCGACCGGCCAAAACGATCAGCGGAGCAAGCAACCCGATCCGCGAGTAATCCGGCGTCAAGGTGATCGTCAGTGTTCCGATCGCCATGATCCCCAGGGTGACTAGCAGCCCCTGCCGCCGGCCCACCCGGTCGATATATGCGCCCAACACGATCGCACCGATTGGGCGCATCAGAAAGCCGATCCCGAAAGTTGCCAGTGACAACATGATCGAGGCGGTTTCGCTGTCCGCGGGAAAGTAGGCTTTGGCGATATAGGTCGCGTAAAATCCGTATACGAAGAAGTCGTATTGCTCGAGGAAGTTGCCGCTGGCGACTCGCAACACTTTGCCGATGACAGTGGCACGTGTCGGGGCCGGGCTTGCAGATGATCTGGTCAATTATCTTCTCCGCCGGTTCAGCTATCGACCGGTCCTCTTTTATGCGCCACGACGCCTATGGATCAGTCATTGGCGGGCCAATCCGCCAGATGACCTATCAGACGCCTTCGATCGAACGAGCCATGCCTTGCTTAAGGCGGGTTAGGGCTTCTAAAACGACTGCCATCGGGGGAGGAAGTCAAACTGCGCCTGGCGAAAATCATTTGCACGTTTGTGCTGTTGCTGCTGTCCGTCCCTGGCAGCGCAGCGCCTGTGCTCGATCGCATGGTGATTATCGTCCCGGCATCGGCTGGAGGCGGCTTTGACAAGACTGCACAATCGGTGGCGAAAGCGTTGATGGCCGAAGACATTGTGCGGACGGTGGAAATACAGCGGTCCCCTGGTGCAGGTGGTCTGATCGGACTCGCTCAGTTCGAAGGTCAGTCTGTTTCGACAGTGCCCACCATCTTTATCGGCGGCGTTACGATCCTCGGTGCGGAAGCCGAAAATCATTCTACAGTTTCGCTCGCCGACCTTGAGCCTGTGTGCCAGCTCAGCGAAGTCGCGTTGGCCATCGGGGTCCGGGATGACAGCCCAATTCGCTCGGTCGGCGATTTGATCGAAGCCATGCGCGCCGACCCAGACCGGCTGACCTGGGTCGGCGGATCGCCGGGCAGTGCCGATGAGGTGCTGCTTTGGGCGATGGCCGCCAAGCTGGGCATCGCGCACGATCATTTCAGGTTCATTGCCGTTCCAGGCGGCGGACAACAGGTGCTCGATCGCCTGAGCAACGGTCCCCAATTCGTAGCTATTCGCAGTTACGAGGAGTTTGCCTCCTACCCTGGCCGGGGGAAGCTGCGCCTGCTCGCGATCTCGACGGCTGATCGCTTCCCTGGCATCGCTTTACCGACATTGCGCGAAACAGGTTTCGATCTGGTAGTCACGGACTGGAAGGGCGCCTTCATATCGCCGAAGGTGCCCAAGGCCCAACGTGGGGTAATTGATGTTGTGTTTTCACGCTTGCTCGCGAGCCCGTCCTGGGCGCGCGAGCTTGACGCCCAAAACTGGAAATCGCCGCAGAACCCCCAGCTCGGGTTCAAGGCGAGAATTGCTGCCGATCGTGAGATGGTCAAAACTCTGCTTGCTGGTCCTCCCGGTGACTCGCGATGGGGAGGCGGACTTCGCGACCTGCTGGTCCGGCCGTGGCGCTATGCACTGCTCGGGTTCGCGATCGCCGCGTCGCTGGCACTGGCGGTGGCGTGGCAGCGACGCTCGGCCAAAATCAGGACAGGCGAACTGAAGCGGGCACTCGATGCGCTGAACGAAATTCGTTCACAGCTCAATTCGAAGGGAGGCGCGAGCGATCCAGACAGCGCTGGCGAGCGGACGGCTATCGCCCGGCAAATGGAAGCCTGGGGTCTGTCGAGTGCCGAGCTGGAGATTGGCTGGATGATCTTGAAGGGACTGCAGTTCAAGGAAATCGCAGCCGCACGTGGCACCAGCGAACGCACAGTCCGTCAACAAGCGCAGGCGATCTACGCCAAGTCGGGAATTCCCAATCGCGCCGAGTTCTCGGCGCACTTCCTGGAAGACCTGCGTTTCTGATTGCGGCCCCCGCATCCGGCACAAGCCGGATGCCTCCTAAAGGCCGCGCTGAGACATATGACGGATTGCTGCTCGGTCCCGACCCTCGCAGGTTCCACCGGTCAATCTTGACCAGCGTTAAGGACCACAAAGGTCCAAACGGGAGGGAACTATGAACCGAGTTATTTGCCGGACCTTGCTTGCTAGCAGTGCGAGCGCGATTGCGCTCTCCGGGCTTGCTGTGCCAGCCTTGGCGCAAGACACTGCGGCCAAGCCAGCCGATCAGGCGGCGGCAGCAACAAGCGTTCCTGAACCCAACGCAAGCGAGATCGTCGTTACCGGATCGCTGATCTCACGGCGGGATTACAAGTCCGAAAGCCCGATCTCGACGATCGATAATGCCGCGATCAAGGCTGCCGGCTCACCTTCGCTCGATGGCGTTCTGGGGCAAATGCCGCAGTTCGCCGCCGGACAAGGGGCCAGCAACAGCAATCCCAGCGTCCAGGGCGGCGGCCTTTCGTTCGCTGGCGGGCAGTCCTACAGCGATCTACGCGGCCTTGGGCCCAACCGCTCGCTGGTCCTGCTCGATGGGCGGCGGCTGATGGCTTCGGCCCCCAGCGGGGCGATCGACCTCAACCAGATCCCCACCGCCTTGATCGAGAATGTCGAAGTCATCACTGGCGGCGCATCAGCAACCTATGGTTCGGACGCCGTAGCGGGGGTCGTCAATTTCCGGCTCAAGAAGAAATTCAGCGGGATCGAGCTGGATGTCCAGCACGGCGCGACGACCAAGGGTGACGGCGCAACCAATCAGATCAGCGGTATTATCGGCGGCAGCTTTGGCGACGGGCGCGGCCATGCCATGCTGGCGTTCGGCTATTCCGATCGCGCCACTGTGCTCGGATCGACGCGCCCCTTCTTCAGGGATACGCGCGAACTGGCCCGGCCGCCCGAAGGCATGATCAATCCCGGCAACTACGCCGGCGGGGCTCCGACCATTGCCGCGGTCAACGCCGTGCTGGCAGGCTATTCGGGCACAACGCCGATCGCCGGCTCTGGCACTTACAATGGCTCGATCGGGGTCAACACCGACGGAACGATCTTCACCACCAAGGCTGCGCCGAACTGCGTCCAGAATTACCGCGGGCTAGGCTCGATTACTGGTGTCAACATCGGCAACGGCGATCTCGATTCGCGCTGTTACAAGGTCCAGGTTGCGCTGGGTCAGCTGTTCGACGTGCAGGTGCCTTTGACCAAGTACAACGCCTTTGCGAATGCCGACTACGATCTGGGCGATCACGTTTCGATCTACGGCCAGTTCAACTTCATGGAAACGTCGGCCAAGGACATCACCGGGCCGGGTTCGAGCAAGGAATCCGGCTCGCTCACTTTGCAGCTCCCGGTCAGCAACCCGTTTGTGCAAGGCAATGCGGCGCTGATGTCCATCCTCAATTCGGGCACGCCAGCTTCCCCAACCGGCACTCTGCGGGTTACCGCGCTGTTGCAGCCGTTCGGCAACCGGGTCGAAACGTTCAAGTATGATTTGTGGCAGGGGGTTATCGGCTTCAAGGGCGACATTCCCGGGACCGCCCTGAAATGGGATGTCTATGGCTCGCTCGGGCACACCCAGTTCATCAACAACACCGCCGGTGATGCCAGCATTTCAGCAATCACGGCGATGCTCAATGGCACAGCCAATTACACCGGCAGCGCTGGGACATGTAAGGGATACGCGTGGAATCCGCTCGGCAACCACCCGCTTACGCCGGGCTGCCTCGAATATGCCGGACGCACCGACCACAACATCAATTCACAGACGCAGAAGATCGTCCAGGGAACGCTGACCGGGCCACTGTTCAAGCTTCCGGGCGGCGATCTGAGTTTCGCACTGGGCGCAGACTATCGCGAGACCAGCTTCAACTACCAGCCGGACAATGCCTTCATCATCGGCGATTCATTGCCCTTCGGGTCTATTTCCGCCGCGCAGGGCAGGCAGAAGGTCAGCGAGGTCTTCGGTGAATTGCTTGCCCCGCTGCTCAGCGATCAGCCTTTTGCCAAGGAACTCTCGCTTGATCTCGGCTACCGCTATTCCAAATATAACACGTTTGCCGGTCAGAGCACCTGGAAGGCGGATCTCAGCTGGGCACCGATCGAGCAGATCCGCTTCCGCGGCGGCTATTCTAGGGCCATCCGCGCGCCGAGCCTGGAAGACCTGTTTGGCCCGACTACCAATGCCCAGGTAACCATCGGCAACCCGACGCTGACGGGTCTGGCGGGCGATCCTTGCGATATCAACAGTAGCTATCGCAACGGTGCCAATGCCGCGCAGGTGAAGACGCTGTGTCTGGCTCAGGGGGTGCCGAGCGCGCTGATCAACTCCTACACCTATGGCTCGCCATCGGTTCAAGGAACTACCGGGAGCAATGCCACGCTTACCCCGGAGAAGGCCAACACCTGGTCGATCGGGGTCGTTCTCGCCCCGGATCTGGGTAGCCCGATGTTCCACAACTTCCAGGTTTCGGTCGACTATTACAACATCAAGATCTCGAACGCGATCGGCTCGCTTAACCTGACCGATATCCTGCCGCGTTGCTTCAATTCGGACAGCCTGAGCAATCCGACCTACACTGCGAACAATGCCTATTGCCAGCGGGTGCAACGCGACCCGTCCGGCGGGGCGATCACTTCGAGCCAGCAAGGCCTGTTCAACTTTGCCAAGTATACGGTGAGCGGCATCGACACGCAGATCAACTGGCGCTTCGGTCTGGATGCGCTGGGCATGTCGCCCAAAGCGGGCAAGCTGTCGATCAACTCGGTCATTTCGTATCTGAAGAACTACAAGGTTTCAGGCCTGCTTGGTTCGCCCACGCTCAACTACGCCGGCAGCGTCGGCTTCGATCCGGGCACTGGTGATATTTCGCACCCGAAATGGAAGGCGAACACCAGCATCACTTATTCGAACGGTGGCTTTTCCGGTGCGGTGCGCTGGCGGTATATCGGCAGCATGATCCACGTCGATCGGGTGGTGAATCCGGCCGCGACGACCGCCGGGGTGCCCGCCTACAGTTACTTTGATTTCGATGCGCATTATGATTTCAATACGCATTTCTCGATTGGTGCCGGGATCACCAATCTCGCTGACAAGGCACCGCCTTACGTCAACTCGGCCGCTCTCCGCACCGACTCTGCACTATACGACATCATCGGCAGGACGTGGTTCGTATCCGCGAAGGTCAAGTTCTGACTAGACGAGGCAATGGTCTTGCGTTGAAGATGAGCGCCCTGCCTGACAGCAGCCCGAAATCGGCTGTCAGGCGGGGCGTTCGCTGTTGGCCGCTCATTGAAGGAACCCAAGGATGACCAAAAGCGAAGCTCTAACCAAAGTTCCTGCAGTCACACTCGGGTTCTGGATCATCAAGATCCTGGCCACCACCTTGGGTGAGACCGGCGGCGACACTGTGTCGATGAGCTGGCTGGGTGAAACCACCGCTGACGCAGGCCAAGCTGGGCTGAACGGCTACCTCGTTGGAACGGCGATATTCGGAGTGGTGTTGCTGGCGCTGGTCTGGGCGCAGATCCGGTCCCAGCGTTTCAACCCGTGGCTTTATTGGGCAACGATCATCGCCTCGACGACCGCCGGCACCACGCTTGCCGACTTTTGCACCCGCTCGCTCGGCATTGGCTATCTTGGCGGTTCCTTGCTGCTGCTCGGCTGCGTGCTGGGATCGCTGCTGATCTGGTATCGCTCGACAGGTTCGATCTCGGTCAACTCGATCGTCAGTCCGCGCGAGGAGACGTTCTATTGGATAACGATCACCTTTTCGCAAACGCTCGGGACCGCGTTGGGGGACTGGTTTGCCGATTCCGGGCTTGGTTACGGTGGTGGTGCTGCCGTGTTCGGCGCTGCGCTTCTGATTTTGGCTGTGCTGTACTTTTGGACTGTGATCAGCCGGGTCGGCCTGTTCTGGGCGGCCTTCATCCTGACCCGGCCACTGGGCGCAACCGTCGGCGACTTCCTCGACAAGCCGATCGCTAAGGGCGGTCTTGATCTGAGCCGCCCGATCGCCACACTCGTTCTCGCCATGGCAATCCTGGCGCTGATCGTCATTCTGCCCCAGCGCGCCGGCGAGCACCCTGGCGCAGAGCGGGGAGCTGGGAGCTGAGTAAACGCTTTCACCGGGCATTGAGTTTATTGGGGGTAGTTGCGGCGTTGCTGGCGACTGCCGCCCAAGCCGGACCGCCATTCCTTACTGATGACCCGGAGCCTACCGAAACCGGGCACTGGGAGATATATGCGCCGTTGTTCGAGGCTGAAGGCAGCGGGAACGACTTCCAGGGCTCATTCGGGGCTGAAATAAATTACGGCCCGGTGAAAGACGTGCAACTGACCCTCGGTCTGCCCCTGGCCTATACCCACGATGCAACCGGCTGGACTTCAGGCGCAGGCGACCTGGCGGCCTCGGTCAAATATCGGTTCTACCATGACGAAGCGGCAGGGGTGCAGATCGCGGCCTTTCCCGGCATCACCCTACCCACCGCAAGCAAGGGGCTGGGGGCTGGTCATGTGACAGCCCTGTTGCCGATCTGGGCGCAAAAGGATCTCGGCAAATGGTCGGTGTTCGGCGGGGGCGGATATGCCATCAATCCGGGTCTGGGCAACCGAGATTACTGGACCGGAGGCATTGCCGTAACCCGCCAGTTCGGTGAGAATCTGCTCGTCGGCCTCGAAGCCGATCGACAGAGTGCGGATGTCGTTGGCGGCCATGCGACCACAAGTCTGGGCTTGGGCGCGATCTACGACCTACCCGGTCCATTTCGAATACTGGCATCTGGTGGACCCACCTTCGAGGACCACGGCGGCAGATCGTTCCACGCTTTCGCCGCACTTGGCATCGATTTCTAGAAATCGGGTTCGCCATTGCTTGTCGCGGGGCTCTCGGCAGTTTCGGGAGCGTCCGTTTTCGGGTCGTAATCGGACTGTCCGCTTTTGGTTGGGAAAGGGCAAAAGCGGACATTCGCGTTCGGTCGAAGGCCAGGCGACACATGAATCGCATCATCAGTCCCAACCTAGTCGGCCATCAGCGGCAATCGTTGACGATGCCGACCCTCGTCACGGCATATGCAACTGTTGCAAGCAGTCGCACATTCGTTCCGGTTGCGAAACTTTCGAACAACAGGTCTCGGAGCCCTTAACGGCCGGCTAACCGCAGCAATTCTCAAAGGGCGCCAGCCGGTAGAGTTGACCGCTCGCTCATTGCTACGCTGCTCCGAGCTTCCCATCGGCTGGTACGACCAGCGGCGCGCGCTCGGCTTCAGCTGAGCAACTATCCCCAAACCACCCTCTGGACAGGAAAATGGCCACCTGAGATCAGCAGCGATATTGGCCCTCAATTTGGACTCTGGCGAGGCGCCTCTGTCCTCAGGTCCTGGAGCCGACGCGCGAAACCGCGCAGAACTGCGGCGTTCTTGCGGATCGGCGACCGAGGCCGCGGTTTTGCGGTGTCGTGGTTAGTGGAATGGTGCTGCTGGGGAGGATTGAACTCCCGACCTCAGCCTTACCAAGGATGCGCTCTACCACTGAGCTACAGCAGCACACCATTCCGTCGGCCCGGCACACAAGGGTGGCGGGCGAGGGCGCGCTATTGGCCGCGCCCCCTTGCTTTGTCAAGCGACACGCTCGATAGCCGCAAGAGATTGCCAATGCCTGAAAATCCGCCCCCAACTACCAAATCGGCCCGCGAGGAACGCCTCGCGGCAGCGCTGCGTGAGAACCTGCGGCGGCGCAAGGCGCAGGCGCGCGATCTGGGGGCTGCAGACACGCTTCCCAAACCAGACCAGACAAGTTAGGGGCACCGCATGTAACGGCGCAGCGGGAGCCTTGCCTTGCCGACCCTGATCCTCGTCCGCCACGGCCAGAGCCAGTGGAACCTTGAGAACCGCTTCACTGGCTGGTGGGATGTCGACCTTACCGCGCAGGGCGAAGCCGAAGCGCGCGCTGCCGGAACCTTGCTGGCGGCCAAAGGCATGTTGCCCGACGTCGCCTTCACCAGTGTCCAGACCCGCGCGATCCGCACGCTGCACCTGGCGTTGGAAAGCGCGGGCCGGGTGTGGATCCCCGAGACCAAGGACTGGCGGCTCAACGAGCGGCACTATGGCGGGCTGACCGGGCTCGACAAGGCCGAGACTGCGGCCAAGCACGGCGACGAACAGGTCAAGGTGTGGCGCCGCAGCTTCGATATTCCGCCGCCGGTGCTCGAAGACGGTTCTGAATTCGATCTCAAGGCTGACCCGCGCTACGCCGGGATCGCCATTCCCTCGACCGAAAGCCTCAAGGACACGATCGCGCGGGTGCTGCCGTATTATGAAGCAGCGATCGTTCCGGTATTACGCAGTGGGAAGACCGTGTTGATCTCCGCGCACGGCAATTCGCTGCGCGCGCTGGTGAAGCACCTCTCGGGCATATCCGATGCCGAGATCACCGGGCTGGAAATCCCCACCGGACAACCGATAGTCTACGAACTCGACGGCGATCTGAACGCCGCCGAACGTTATTACCTGGCGGAGCGCTGAGATGCCAAATTCCGCAAGTGCTCCGGTCGCAATCGTCATGGGCAGCCAGTCGGACTGGGCGACCATGCAGAAGGCCGCTGCAGCGCTCGACGCGCTTGGCGTTGCTTACGACGCGCGGATCGTCTCGGCGCACCGCACCCCGCAGCGGCTGGTCGAATTTGCGCAAGGCGCAGCGGACCAGGGCTTCAAGGTGATCATCGCTGGGGCCGGCGGCGCAGCGCATCTGCCCGGTATGGTCGCGAGCATGACGCATTTGCCCGTGCTGGGCGTGCCGGTGCAATCGAAGGCGCTGAGCGGACAGGACAGCTTGCTTTCGATCGTACAAATGCCCGCCGGGGTTCCGGTGGGTACTCTGGCGATCGGTGAGGCCGGAGCAACCAACGCCGGGCTGCTGGCAGCGTCGATCCTGGCCTTGAACGATGAGGCGCTGAGCGAGCGGCTGCAGGCCTATCGTGCGGCGCAGAGCGCCGGTGTGGCCGAGCGGCCGGCATGACGATGCCGATCCCGCCGGGCTCCACCATCGGTATCCTCGGCGGCGGACAGCTGGGCCGGATGCTCAGCGTGGCGGCGAGCCAGCTTGGCTACAAATGCCATATCTACACCCCCGAGGCGGACAGCGTCGCCGGCGAAGTCAGCGCCCGCCAGACCACTGCGGCGTGGAACGATAGCGCCGCTCTGGCTGCGTTCGCTGCCCAGTGCGCGGTGGTGACCTACGAGTTCGAGAACGTGCCGGTTGGCCCGCTCGCGGCGCTGGGCGATGTGCCGCTCCACCCCCCATTGCGCGCGCTCGAAGTCGCGCAGGACCGGCTCAGCGAGAAGCAGTTCGTCACCGGACTTGGCGGCCGTGCGGCGCCGTTCATGGCGGTCGATACGGCTGACGACCTCGCGGCAGCGCTGGAACGGATTGGTACCCCCGGCATCCTCAAGACCCGGCGCGAAGGCTACGACGGCAAAGGCCAACACCGGATCAACTACGATCACGAGGCCGAAGGCATCCCGCTCGGCCAGCCGATGATCTACGAAGGTCTGGTCCGCTTCACGCACGAGTTCAGCGTGATCCTGTGCCGCAGTCAGGACGGCGAAGTGCGGTTCTGGGACAGCGCGGAAAACGTCCACCGTCACGGCGTGCTCGACGTATCGCGCGTGCCCGGTCCCGCCGAAATTGCGCCGCAAGTCGATGGGGCCCGCACGCTGGCCGCCCAGGTTGCCGAAGCGCTCGGCTATGTCGGGGTGGCGGCGTTCGAGTTCTTCGCGACCGATGCGGGCCCGGTGTTCAATGAGATGGCCCCGCGCGTGCACAATTCGGGGCACTGGACGATCGAGGGCGCGCTGACCAGCCAGTTCGAGAACCACATTCGCGCGATTTGCGGACTGCCACTGGGTGAGACCCGGCTCGCGGCGCGCGGCGCGGTGATGCACAACCTGATCGGCGATGCGGCAAGCGACTGGTCGGGCCTGCTCGGCGATCCGGCCAACCACGTCCACCTCTACGGCAAGGATGAGTGCCGCCCAGGCCGCAAGATGGGCCACGTGACGCGGCTGCTGCTGTGAACCGCAGCGAGGTTTTCCTGATCGCTGCGGTCGCCGACAATGGCGTGATCGGCGCGGACGGGGCAATCCCCTGGCACATTTCCGAAGACTTTCGCCGCTTGAAGGCGTTGACCATGGGCAAGCCCTTGGTGATGGGCCGCAAGACCTTCGAATCGCTGCCCGGTCTGCTGCCCGGACGGCGGCACATCGTGGTCACCCGCGATACCAGTTGGAGCGGCGAAGGCACCGAGACAGCCGGTTCGCTTGCCGCCGCGCTCAAGCTGGCCAATGCGCCGCACATCGTGATCTTTGGCGGCGCAGGCCTGTTTGCCGAGGCGCTGCCGCTGGCTGACCGGATCGAACTGACCGAGGTCCATATCAGCCCGCTGGGCGATGTGCGCTTCCCTGAATTCGACCGGAACCAGTGGACCGAGACCTTCCGCGAGAGCCACCCCGCGCAGGGCAAAACGCCGGGGTTTGATTTCGTGACACTGCTGCGTAAACCCTGAGGCGAGAGGGAAGGCGGCGATGCGCAAGAGGTACTGGATTCCACTGGTCTTGATCGGCCTCGCGCTGATCGGGTTCTTCGGGGTGCTGCCGGGCTATCTCGAAAACAGCATGAACAAGATCGACGGCAAGCCGCTGATCGTTGTTTCGCCCGAAGCCGAAGCGCTGCACCGCAGCCTGCATATCGTCGACCTGCACTCCGACAGCCTGATGTGGGGCCGCGAGATCACCGAGGCGGGCGGGCGCGGGCACGAGGACCTGCCCCGGCTAACCGCAGGCAATGTCACGCTGCAGGTCTTCGCCTCGACCTCCAAGACCCCCAAGGGTCTCAACTACGATTCCAACCCGAGCGATTCGGACGTGCTGCCCGGACTGCTGATTGCGCAGCGCCAACCCTACGACACCTGGTTCTCGCCGCTGCACCGCTCGCTGTTCCACGCCGCCAAGCTCGATCGCTCGGTCGCGCTTTCTGGAGGGCGCCTGCTCAAGGTGACCGACCAGTTCAGCCTCGACCGGCTGCTCGGCAAGCACACCGCGAACGGCCCGGTCGGCGCGATGCTCTCGATCGAGGGGCTGCACAATCTTGAGGGCAATGCGGCGAACCTCGACAAGTTCTACGCTGCAGGCTTCCGCATGGCGGGCCTCACCCACTTCTTCGACAACGAGCTCGCCGGCTCGATGCACGGGGAGAAGAAGGGCGGGCTGACCCCGTTCGGGCGGCAGATCGTGCGGGCGATGGAAGACAAGGGAATGATCGTCGACATCGCACATTGCAGCCATGCCTGCGTCGCCGACGTGCTGGCCATGGCGCGGCGCCCGGTGGTTTCGAGCCACGGCGGGGTGCAGGCGACCTGCAAGGTCAATCGCAACCTCACCGATGTCGAGATACGCGGTGTCGCCAAGACCGGCGGGGTGATCGGGATCGGCTACTGGGACGCGGCAGTGTGTGACACCAGCCCGCGCGCGGTGGCCAAGGCGATCAAGTACGTGCGCGATCTGGTCGGCATCGATTATGTCGGGCTGGGCAGCGATTATGACGGAGCCACCACGGTGCGCTTCGATACCAGCCAGTTGGTCCAGGTAACCCAGGCGCTGCTTGACGAGGGCTTCACCCCGCAAGAAATTCGCGCGGTGATGGGCGGCAATGCGTTGCGCGTGATCCGCGCGGGTATCCTCCCCCTTGGGGGAGGGGGACCAGCGAAGCTGGTGGAGGGGTACGCGCAGTGATCGCAACTCCTCGCCGTGGCAATCACCGCACGTACCCCTCCACCATGCTGCGCATGGTTCCCCTCCCCGTACCGGGGAGGATCGGTTGACGATTCCCCGGCTCAGCGCCGAATCCCCCCTTCCCGCGGAATATCGCGGCGCGGTGATCGCGCTCGGCAATTTCGATGGGTTCCACCTCGGCCATCAGGCGGTCGCCAAGGAAGCGCTCGACTGGGCCAAGGCCGAGGGCCGCCCGGCGATCATCGCCACCTTCGATCCGCATCCAGTGCGCTATTTCGCGCCCGCTGCGCCGCCATTCCGGCTGACCACGCTCGACCAGCGGCACGACCTGTTTGCCGAGGCCGGGGCCGACGCAATGCTGGTGTTCCACTTCGATCGGACGCTGGCGCAAACGACTGCTGAACAGTTCGTCTGCGAACTTCTGGGCGAGCGGCTTGGCGCGGGCGGGGTGGTGACCGGTGAGGACTTCACCTTCGGCAAGGGCCGCGCCGGCAATGTTGCGGTGCTGGCCGATCTGGCAGCGGCCAGCGGCATGGCGGCGCGCGCGGTCGGCCCGGTGGCGGACCATGGCGAAGTGATCTCCTCGAGCCGGATCCGCGACCTGCTCAGGCAGGGCGACTGCCCCGGCGCGGCCGAACTGCTGACCCGGCCCTTCGCGATCCGTGGCACTGTGCAGCACGGCGCCAAGCTGGGCCGGAGCATCGGCTATCCCACCGCCAACCTTGAGCTCGGCAGCTATCTGCGCCCGCGCTACGGGATCTACGCGGTCACCGCGCGGCTGCCCGATGGCAGCGTGGTGCCGGGCGCTGCCAGCCTGGGCATTCGCCCTTCATTCGATCCG
>JBJTLY010000233.1:0-2994 GCA_046063275.1 Novosphingobium sp.
GCCGCGCGGTTTCGGCATCGGCCCAGTTCACCACCACGATCAGCGCGGCCAGAGCAAGGCCGCAGATCGGCAGCAAAGGATGAAGCGGCGCCCGGAATGGGCTGATTGCCGAACCCTTGCGCGCGGCGATAACGCCCAGCGCAATCAGCAGGTATGCCGAAAAGTTGCCGCTGACGAACAGCACCAGCCGCTTTTCACCCAGCAAGACGCACAGCCCGCCCACCACCGCGAGGACCAGCACTGCCCCGGTCGGCGAATGGAAGCGCGGATGCAAAGTTGCCAGCAGCCGGCTGATCGGTGTAGGAAACAACCCGTCGCGTCCGATTGCAAACAGCACCCGCGATAACCCCATGGTCGCGGCAACGATCGCATTGAAGATCGCCGCGACGACCCCGATCGAAACCAGGGTGCCGACCCACGGGCCAGCGCTGCGTGAGAGGAAGGCGGCGAGTGGAGCCTCGGCCGCCAGTACTTGCGGCAGGTCATCGATTGCCAGCACCACAAGCACGGTCGGCACCGCGATGGTCAGCGCGGCCACCAGGCCGGCCCAGGCGACCACTCGCCCGATCCGCCGATGCGCGTCGGCCATGTCCTCGGCAAAAGACATGGCCCAGTCCGCCCCGCCGCACATCGAAACGCCGGCGGCGAAAGCCAGTGCCATGGTCCACGGGTCGGACGCGGTCAGAGCCCCACCCTTGAGCATCACCGGGTGAAGCAGCACCTCGCTCAACGGACGCTGGAGGTGCAGCAGCGCCACTCCGGTCAGAACCAGCAGCGCCAGCAATTCCACCGCCAGAAACAGCGCCACGATGTGCGAACTGCGCTTCACGTTGAACAGCGCAATAAGCGCCGCCAGCGCGATTGCGGTCAATGACAATGCTGCGAGTGGAACCCCGGGCAACAGATTGTGGGCATAGGATCCGAAGCCGACCGCAAAAAAGGCCAGCAGCGGGAACATGTAGACCATCTGCAGCATCACGTAAGGGAACGTCCAGCGCGAACCCAGCAACGCATAGATCGCCGGATAGAGTCCGCCCGCACCCGGATGGGCCGAGGCGAGCTCTGCATAAAGCAGCGCCATCAGCGCCGCTGCCACCCCGCCCGCGATGAAGGCCAGCGCGGCACCGGTGCCCGCCAGGTGCAGCACGGCGTTGCCGCCCAGAAACACCGACAGCACCGGCGACAGCGCCGAAAGCGTCAGCAGCATCACTTCGAACGGCGAGAGGACCCTCGCCAGCCCCGCGGGGCTCACTTAACGGCGGCCATCTGGTACAGGAAATCGGCAAAGCCCAGGGTCGCCTGATCGAGCCCGGCGATCTTGGGGTTGCTCGATTCAATCACGAAAAACTCGTTCGGTGCGTGGGCGCCGGTGCCGTAGCCAAGCCCAAAGCCGCAGGCCGGAATCGACACCGGCGGCGCAGTGAAGGTGGCGCCGGGCCAAGAACCCGCCGCGCGCGGGCTCAGGCTGACCCGCGCCCCGCCGCGCTGGTAGGTGGCGATCGCGGCAAGGACCAGCCGGCTGTCCTCGGCCACTTCGGTCGGATCATAGCCGCCGGTGACGTTAGCCTCCACGTCTGTGAACCCATGCTTGTCGAGGTGTGCGCGCAGCTTGGTTTCGGCTTCCTTGCGGGTCATGTTGGGAACGAGCCGACAATCCAGCTTGGCGACGCCCCTACCCGGTAGCACGGTCTTGCCGCCGGGTCCGGTGTAGCCTGCGACCAGTCCTTCGATGTTGACCGTCGGTTGCGAAACCAGCCGCTCAAGCGCCTTGTCGAACGGCAGGTCGTCGATCCAGTGCTTGACCCCGAACGCCTTCATCATCTCCGCTTCGCTAGAATTCTTCGCGCCATCGGCGATCAGCGCCTTTTCGCGCGCGGTGAGTGGCCGGACGTTCTCATACCAGCCCTCGATCGCGACGGTGTTGGCGTCCGCGCTGACCAGGCTTTGCAGTGCCTGCACCAGCCGCCACACCGGCGCGTCGAGCATCGCCTTGAGGCTGGAGTGAACATCCTTCGCCGGACCGCGGCCCCACTTCTCGCCGCTCGCCACCAGTTCCAGCTCGATGATCCCCTTCGAACCGAGCGTGAAATCGACCCCGCCGGTCTCGTTCTGGTCGGCGCTTGGGATGACGATCCCCTCGCACTTGCGGATCGCTTCCATAACCTTCGGCGTGGTGACCAGTTCCTTGAAGTGCGGCGAGCCGATCTCTTCCTCACCCTCTGCCACCAGCACCAGGTTGACCGGCAGCTTGATCCCCGCAGCCTTGAACGCGTGGAGCGCGGCGAGCATCGCGGTTTCCGGCCCCTTCTGGTTGACCGCGCCGCGCCCGACGATGACCTTGCCGAAACCGGGCTTGTCGATGATTTCGCCGGCGAGCGGCGGATTGGCCCACTCGCTGTCCACGTACTGCTTCACGTCGTACATGAAATAGAGCCCGACGGTGCGTTTCGCGCCCGCGTCGAGCGTGGCGAAGACCCCGGACTTGCCGCTGGTCGGAACCACCTCGGCATGCTGGAACCCGGCATCGAGCGCCAGCTTGGCCATGTACTCGGGACCTTGCGGGTAGTTGCGGTTCTCCGCCGCGATCGAGGGCAGCGCGATCCATTCGCGCAGGCGCTGCACCGCCGCATCGTGGCCGGCAGTAACCGCCTTGGCGAGCTTGGGTGCGTCGCTTTTGGCGGCCAGCGCAATCCCCGGCGCGGCGAGCAGGCCAGCGCTGAGCAGGCCTCCGCCCAGCACCTGGCGGCGATTTGGATTGGCTATCGATATGTCGGTCATGTCCCCGTCTCCCCTAACGACTCAGCGGCCCGCTGGCGGGGAGTTGAGCGGTAGGACGGGACAGAGTCTAGTGCGACAACGCCTTGTTGATATCCTCAACCATCTTCTTCGCGTCGGCGAGCAGCATCATGGTCTGATCCATGTAGAACACATCGTTGTCGACGTTGGCATAGCCCGTCCCGCCCATGCTGCGCTTGATGAACATCACGGTCTTGG
>JBJTLY010000234.1:0-10116 GCA_046063275.1 Novosphingobium sp.
CTGCTCGAGCGCGATGACGTGATCATCGTCGCCTCGGTGTCGTGCCTCTATGGTATCGGCTCGGTCGAGACCTATTCGGCGATGATCTTCGACCTGAAGAAGGGGCAGGTCGTTGATCAGTCGGAGATCATCCGCAAGCTCGTCGCCCTCCAATATAAACGTAACGACGCCGCGTTTGCGCGCGGCAATTTTCGCGTGCGTGGCGACAGCCTGGAGATCTTCCCCTCGCACTATGAGGACAGCGCCTGGCGCGTCAGTTTCTTCGGCGACGATATCGAGGAGATCACCGAGTTCGATCCGCTGACCGGCGCGAAGGTGGCGTCGCTCGATTATGTCCGCGTCTTCGCCAACTCGCATTATGTGACGCCCGGGCCGACGATGAAGCAGGCGATGGAGGGCATCCGCCACGAGCTGTCCGAGCGGCTGAAGGAGATGGAGGCGGAGGGCAAGCTGCTCGAGCATCAGCGGCTGGAACAGCGGACCAATTTCGACCTCGAGATGATCGCGGCGACGGGCAGCTGCGCGGGGATCGAGAACTATTCGCGCTTCCTCACCGGCCGGCTGCCGGGCGAACCACCGCCGACGCTGTTCGAATACCTGCCCGATAACGCGCTGCTGTTCGTCGATGAAAGCCACCAGACTGTGCCGCAGATCGGCGCGATGAGCAAAGGCGATCACCGCCGCAAGATCACGCTGGCCGAATACGGTTTCCGCCTGCCGAGCTGCATCGACAATCGTCCGCTCCGCTTCAACGAATGGGACGTCATGCGCCCGCAGACCGTGGCGGTTTCGGCCACCCCCGGCGGCTGGGAAATGGAGCAATCGGGCGGGGTCTTTGCCGAACAGGTGATCCGCCCGACCGGGCTGATCGATCCGCCGGTTGAAATCCGCCCAGTCGAAGACCAGGTCCAGGATTGCATCGAGGAATGCCGCAAGGTTGCAGCGGCGGGTTACCGCACCTTGGTCACCACCCTGACCAAGCGCATGGCCGAGGACCTGACCGAGTTCATGCACGAGGCCGGGCTGCGCGTGCGCTACATGCACTCCGACGTCGAGACGCTGGAGCGCATCGAACTGATCCGCGATCTTCGCCTCGGCGTCTATGACGTGCTGGTGGGCATCAACCTGCTGCGCGAAGGGCTCGACATTCCCGAATGCGGGCTGGTCGCGATCCTCGATGCGGACAAGGAAGGCTTCCTGCGCAGCGAAACCTCGCTGATCCAGACCATCGGCCGCGCCGCACGCAATGTCGACGGGCGGGTGATCCTCTACGCCGACCGGATGACCGGCAGCATGGAACGCGCGATCGCCGAAACCGACCGCCGCCGCGAAAAGCAGCACACGTTCAACCTCGAACACGGCATCACCCCCGAAAGCATCAAGCGCGACATCCACAACATCGTCGCCGACACCGCGAGCCGCGACGGAGTGCTGGTCGAGATCGACGCAGATGGCGCCAACAACCTCGTCGGCCACAACCTGCGCGCCTATATCGAAGACCTCGAAAAGAAGATGCGCAACGCCGCCGCCGACCTTGAATTCGAGGAAGCCGGGCGGCTGCGCGACGAGATCAGGCGGCTGGAGGCAGACGAACTCGGGATTCCCGACGGCGAAAAACGCGCACCGATTGTCGGGCGGAGCAACGAGGGCAAGCCGGGAACGCGCAAGGGACGGTTTGGTAGGGAGAGCAAGCGGAAATGGGGGCGGTGAGCAACAGACAGCGCTACTGGTATTGATTAGGGAGAAAACTGCCTGTCAATGAGCTACAGTTGACGGCGGCAACGACCTTCTACCAGGCTGGTTATGTCTGGTGCATCAAGCAAGGGTTGCTTGCTTCGTTTCCTCGATTCAAAGCGAGGCGATAGAGCGTAACACCCGTAAAATTGCCCGATGCGCCAGAGCAAGTCAGAGTAGCCGTCATGATCCTCTCCTTCGCCAACACCCCCACCAAGACGGAGCAGATCTGGAACGGCCAGCGCAGTAGGCGCGTGCCTCTCGACATCCAGACCCGCGGGTTGGCGAAGCTTGCGTTGTTGAATGCCGCCGACGTGCTCGACGACCTGCGCAACCCGCCCGGCAACCGGCTCCACGATTTGAAGGACGACCGCGCCGGGCAACATTCCATTTCCATTAACAAGCAGTGGCGTATATGTTTCCGCTTCAAGGACGGAAACGCTTACGATGTCGAAATCATCGACTACCACGACTAATCTCGATTGGCTTCACAACTCCCATGCCGGCGAATTGCTGGTGCAAGAGTTTATGGAGCCGCTTGGCCTGACCGCCAATGCGCTGGCAGAGTCGTTGGGGATCACGCCTGCACGTCTGGAATCAGTGATCGCGGGCCGAGTGCGTGTCGATGGCGATCTGGACCTTCGGCTCGGGCGCTATTTTCGAATGTCCGAGGGCTTCTTCTTGCGCCTTCAAGACCAGTACGAACTGCTCGAAGCCAAGCGCGCCTTGAACGGCGATCTCGATCGCATCGTACCGCGCGCCGCCTGACCTTCGCTCCAAAGCGGACGCAGTTGCGGTTGCGCGACTTCCGCACAATTGCGTAGTCTCCGTACCATGAGCTGGGAACCGCGCTATCATATCAACGTGTTCTGGTACCCCGACGACGGTTGCTGGATCGCTGACGTTCCTGATCTGCGGCTTTGCTCCGCCCACGGCGATACGCCTGAAAAGGCCGTGGCCGAACTGCGGCTGGCGATCGATCTCTGGTTGGAAACCGCCAAAGCAGTCGAGCAGCCGATCCCCGAACCGCGTTACAGCCCCGCAATCTACGCCGCGCGATAGGACAGCGCGAGCTTCAAACCTTCCCGAACCGCGCCTCGAACCCGGCCACGTCCCCTGCGGCAAGGTATTTCGCCTGTTCGACCCAGCCGTCGCGTGCTGGCCTGCCTGCGAAGGGCCCAAGCTTGGCGTCGAGCGCGGCGAGGTCGGCTTCGGTGAGCGCGGCGATCTGGGCGTAGGTGCTGAGGCCCAGCGTGGGCAGCAGTGCCTGGAGCTTGGGGCCGAGGCCTTTGATCTTCGACAGGTCGTCGCCTGCGCTCGTCGCTGACGGCGCTGCGACAGGCGCCGGAGCCGGAGCGGGCATCGGTTCCGGTGCGGCTTCCGCGACCGGTTCGGGCTCCGGTTCAGGCGCTACTTCGGCGATTGGCTCTGGCTCTGGCTCGGGCTCGGGTCCCGGTTCGGGCTCCGGTTCGGGCTCCGGCTCCGGCTCTGGTTCTGGTCCCGGCTCAGGCGCAACCACAGGCTCCGGAGCGGGCGGTGGAGGCGGCGGCGGAGGCGGCGGCGGCGCCACCTCAACTGGGCTCGCTTCCTCAACCTCAGCCTGCGCGGCCCTCGCGACCACTTCGCCCATCCCGCCGAGCGCATCGGACATGACCGGCGGCATCACCACTTGCGCGGCGGGGGCGGCGTCGATCAATGCCTGATTGCGCGCAGCGGGGCCGACGCCTTCGTCGAGCACGTCGGGCTTGTAGCTGCGGTCACGCGTGCGCTTCGACGAGCGCGACAGCATCCACCAGACGATCAGCAGAGCGGCAAGCGCGATCCCGCCGTAGAGCAGCCAGTGCGGCTGGATATCAGGCATTGGTCACCTCTCCCCTTCCCTCACGCGCCGACATTTCGGCGGAACAGCACGCGGTCCTCGGGACCGAAGCCCTTGTGCCAGATGACGAAACCGTAGGCGAGCAGGATCGCCGGAATCCCGAACACCAGGCTGGCCCAATGCGGCAGCAGCCGCTGGGTCAGCCAGCCGACCACCACCGCCGGCGCCGCCGCCCAGACCAGCGGCCAGCGCCAGTTGTTGATCGAATGCTGGAGGATGCGCCCGAGCAGCCGCGCCTTGAGCAGCGAAGCCACGCCGAGCGAAAGCGCCAGCGATCCGGCGGCGGCGGCGGCGGCGAACTTGTCGTTGAACTGGTAATGCTCGACCAGCTCGATCCCGCCAAAGGTCAGCGCGCCCTGCAGCGTGATCGTGAACAGCGAGATCAGCAAATTGGGCACCCGCGCGAGGTAAACCAGCGCCGCTTCGGATACCACGGCAGTCGCCGCGACCACTTCGGCGGCGAGCAGGAAGCCCAGCGCCCCAGTGCCGCCGATGAAGTCTTTGCCGAGCAGCCCCATCACATCGGGCCCGGGGATGCCCAACGCCAGTGCGATCCCAGCCTGCACCGCCACGATCCAGAACCCCACCTGGCAGACCTGGTGCGCGATCGCTGCGTAATTGCCCTCGTTGATATTGCGGGTGATCACCGGCCCGAGGATCGGTTCGAAGCTGGTCTTGAGCTTTTGCGGCAGCGAGGCGACCTGCTGGGCAGCGAAGTAGACCCCCACGGCAGTGGGCGAGGTGAGGAAACCAAGAATCGCGAGATCGAGCCGGCGCGAGCCCCATTCGACCAGATCGGCCCCGGCGAGCGGTGCCGATTGGGCGGCGGTGCGCCACAGCCGCGCGGGCTCGGGCCGCCAGCCATGCGGCAGGCCAAGGCTGGAGATGAGCGGGAAGAACGCGAACAGTGCAGCCGCCGTCTTGGAGAACAGGTACGACAGCGTCAGCCCGCCTTCGGGCAGCAGCCACAGGAAACCCACCGCAGTCAGCGTCTGCACCCACGGCTCGACCAGACTGCGCGCGCGCACCGTCGCACCGACGTTATAGCCATAGGCGAGCGCCGCCAGCATCACGTCGGTCAGCGCATTGGGGATTATCGCGAAGGGCAGCAGCCGGTCGAATTCGCTGAACTTGCCGCTGGGAAACATCGGCGCGGGGATCAGATAGAGCAGTGTCGCTACCACCAATGACAGCGCGAAGGTGAGCACCAGCGCGTCAGTCACCACATGCGCCGGATCGCGCCCGGCTTCGGAGAGACGCGCGGCCAGCCCTCGGCGCTGACCGAGCCCGCATAGCTGCGCGGCCAGCTCGGCAATCAACACCGCCGAAGCGTAAACTCCCAGCGCCTCGACCCCGTAAAGCCGCCCGGCGATGAACAGGAACGGCGCGGTACCCATCAGGCGCAGCAGGAACCCGAAGAAATTGGTCCGCCCGCCCTTGGCCAGCGCCTGGATATCCTGCTGGTTGGCTTGTTCGGCGTTCATGCCTGTCCGCCCTCCGCCCGCAGCGGGCGCGAGAGCAGGTCGGCCACCGCAGTGCGCGCTGGCACTTCGCCGCGCAGCAGCTTGGCCACGGTCAGAACGATCGGCATGTCGATCCCGTCTTTGGCAGCAAGCTCTGCCAGCACCGGCGCGGTCGAAGCGCCTTCGGCCACGCTGTTCTTGCCGGCCAGGGCTTCATCAGCGGAAAGCCCCTCGCCCAGCGCCTTGCCGAGCGAGAAATTGCGGCTGGCGGTGGATGAGCAGGTCAGCACCAGATCTCCCAGCCCGCACAGTCCAGCGAGCGTCTCGGCTTTCGCGCCGCGGGCGAGCCCGAAGCGGACCATCTCGGCATAACCGCGGGCAATCAGCGCGGCGCGGGCGTTCTGGCCGAGACCGAGCCCTTCAGCCACGCCGCAGCCGATCGCCAGCACGTTCTTGACCGCGCCGCCGATCTCCGCCCCGGTCACATCGTCCGAATAGTAGGGCCGGAAAAGCGGCCGCGACAAGAGCGGCGAAATCCGGTCCCACTGCGCAGTGCCGCCCGCGCAGGCCAAGGTTACCGCAGTGGGCAGCCCTGCGGCGACTTCGTGCGCGAAGGTCGGGCCAGAGAGCACGGCGATGCTGGCCTGCGGAGCGGCTTCGGCGGCGACATCGGCCATCAGGCGGCCGGTCCCCGCCTCGATCCCTTTGGCGCAGAGCACCAGATCGCCGCCATAGCCGGGCAAGCCGGAGAGGATACTAGCCAGATGCTGCGCCGGGGTGACCACCAGAAGTAGCTGAAGACCAGCCAGTTCGCTCAGGTCTGCCGTCGCGCACACTTGCGGGGAAAGGCTGGCTGAGGGCAAGAAGAGCGAGTTGGTGTGGCGCGAATTGATCTCCTCGACCAGCTCGGCCTCACGCGCCCAGAGCAAAACCGAGGTACCATCCGAGGCCATCGCCTGCGCGAGCGCGGTGCCCCAGGCCCCCGCTCCGATGATCCCGATCGGACTCACGCCTTGACCCCCGCCCCGCGCACCGGCGCGGCTTCGGGATCGAGCGGCCAGCGCGGGCGGGCGACGAAATCGAGCGGATCGGCGGTGAACCCCGGCAGGGCGAGGCGCTCCTGCCCGGCCCATGCGATCATCGCGGCGTTATCGGTGCACAGCGCCAGCGGCGGGGCGACAAAGGGCAGGCCGTGTTCAGCAGCAAGCGCTTCGAGCGCGGCGCGCACCGCCTTGTTCGCCGCGACCCCGCCGGCGACGACCAGGGCGTTCGGTTTGGTGATGGTGCTCAGCGCCTTGCGGGTCCGGTCGATCACACAGTCGATCGCGGCCTGCTGGAACGCGGCGGCGATGTCCGAATCGGCATAAGCGTCCGCCTGCTTCGCCCGCAGCACCGCGCTTTTGAGTCCGGCGAACGAGAAATGCGGCTCGGCGCTGCCCAGCAAGGGACGCGGGAGCGGCACGACCTTGGCATTGCCTTGGAGAGCTGCGCGCTCGACCGCCGGGCCGCCGGGAAAGCCGAGGCCGAGGATCTTGGCGGTCTTGTCGAAGGCCTCGCCCAGCGCGTCGTCGATCGTGGTGGCGAGCCGGCGATAGCGCCCCACGCCTTCGACGAGCAGGATCTGGCAATGCCCGCCCGAAACCAGCAGCAGCAGATAGGGGAATTGCAGCGAGGCATCGGCCAGACGCGGCGACAGGGCATGGCCTTCGAGGTGGTTGACCGCAATCAGCGGCTTGTCGCTCGCCATCGCCAAGGCCTTCGCGCTGACCAGTCCGACCATCACTCCGCCGATCAACCCGGGTCCGGCGGTGGCGGCGATAGCGTCGAGATCGTGCAGGCCAAGCCCGGCTTCATCCATCACCGCTTGGATCAAAGGGGCGAGCCGCTCAGCATGCGCGCGGGCGGCTATTTCGGGAACCACCCCGCCATAGGGACGATGTGCTTCGTCTTGCGACGCGATGCGCTGCGCAATGATTGTGCGGCCGCTATCCACCAAAGCGGCAGCGGTTTCGTCGCACGACGATTCAATTCCGAGGACAATCCCCATCGCGACTTTCCCTTAAAGCCATTGCGCACTAGCACAAGCGGCCATGCGTGACCGTCCCCGACTCAGACTCGGCACCCGCCGCTCGCCGCTCGCCATGGCACAGGCCGTAGAGGCGCGGGCGGCGCTGCTCGCCGCGCATCCGGGGCTGGAAATCGAGATTGTGCCGGTCACCGCCAGCGGTGACCGGGTCCAGGGCTCGCTCGCCGATGCTGGGGGCAAGGCGCTGTGGACCAAGGAGCTCGATGCTTGGCTGCTGGCCGGCGAGATCGACCTTGCGGTGCACTCTTTGAAGGACGTCGAGACGATCCGCCCCGCTGAATTGACCATCGCCGCTGTGCTGGAACGCGAGGATGTGCGCGATTGCCTGCTGGGTGCGGCTTCGCTTGCTGACCTGCCACCGAGCGCGCGGATCGGCACCAGCGCGCCGCGCCGCGCCGCGCCGGCGCTGCGGGCGCAGCCCGATTGCCCAGTCATCGGCATCCGCGGCAATGTCGCGACCCGAATGGCCAAGCTGGCGGCAGGTGAGGCCGATGCGACCTTGCTGGCCAAGGCCGGGCTCAACCGGCTCGGGCTCAACCACGGGGTCGCGCTCAATCCGGCGGAATGGCTCCCCGCGCCGGGACAAGGCGCGATCGTGATCGAGTGCCGCACCCATGATGGCGAAACCCGCGCGCTCCTCGCCACAATCGACCACGTGCCGAGCCACCAGGCGGTGCTGGCCGAGCGCGCTTTACTCGCCGCGCTGGGCGGCAATTGCCACAGTCCGGTCGCCGTGCTGACGACGCACGAAGGCAGTGATCTTGCGATGACCGCCGCGTTGCTTTCGCCCGACGGCGCTGACGAAGTGCGCGGCACCGCCCGCTTTATGCCGGGAGATGTCGATGCCGTGGTGGCACTTGCCGCCGATCTGCTGGCCCGCGCCGCACCATCGATCCGCGCTCATTTCGATCCACCGCAAGGGGAATAGCCATGGTGCCGCTGGTGATCATCCGTCCCGAACCGGGCAATGAAACCAGCACCACGGCCGCCTGTGCTGCCGGGCTCGATGCCCGCGCCTTTCCGCTCTTTGAAGTCGTGGCAAAAAGCTGGGAGGCAGTGCTGCCCCAAGGCTATGACGCGCTGCTGATCGGCAGCAGCCAGGTGTTCCTGCACGGCGGCCGCGGGTTGGCGGCGCTGCGCAGCCTCCCGGTCTACGCGGTCGGCGAAGCAACCGCCGTAGCAGCGCGAAGCGCCGAGTTCAACGTGGCGCGGACCGGCATGGGATCGCTCCAGACGCTGCTGGGCGAACTTGATGCAAGCCACCACCGCCTGCTGCGGCTCGCCGGGCAGGAGCGGATCAGCCTCACCCTTCCCGCCGGGGTCACCATGGACGAGCGCGTGGTCTATGCCAGCCAGCCGCGTCCGCTGCCCAGCGAGCTGGAGGCACTGCTGCGCCAGCCCGCGATTGTCCTGCTCCATTCGGCCGAGGCAGCGCATCATTTGACCGCCGAGTGCGTGCGGCTGGGCATCCGCCGCGCCCCGCTGCGCCTCGCCGCGCTGTCTCAGCGAATCGCGGCGGCAGCGGGCGACGGCTGGGGTGAGATCGCCGCCGCTGCCCATCCCGACGACAAGGCGCTGCTGGCCTTGGCCCGCCAGATGTGCCAAGACCCGTGGCCCGGGGCCCGCACTGCAGGCTGACAGACCAGAAGATCGATGCCTGAAGACTATTACACGTCCAAATCCGCTGGAGCTGCCCACACCGGACCTTCGCTCCGGGCCATGCTGCTCGCGGGGCTGGTTTCCTTCCTCGGCGGGGCCGGCCTGATCGGCTGGCTGGTGTGGCACGGCCAGATCGACCTTGGCCCGCGCGCGCCGACAACAACCGCTGCCGCGCAGCCGGTGCTCGCCTCGCCCAGCCCCGTGCCCAGCTTTGCCGCGACCCAGATGGACCAGCAGGTTGCCGCGCTCGAACGCCGCATGGCGCAGCTCAACTTGCAGACCGCCGCGCTCGGCGGCAATTCGGCGCGGGCCGAGGCCTTGCTGGTCGCCAGCGCGACGCGCCGCGTGATCGAACAGGGCAAACCGCTCGACTATCTCGAAGCGCAATTGCGGACCCGCTTTGGCACCGCCCGCCCGGCGGCGGTGAACACGCTGGTCGCCGCGGCCAAGGCCCCGGTCACGCTCGACCAGCTCGCCGCGCAGCTTGACGGTCTCTCGCCTGCACTGCTCGGCAAGCCCAAGGATGAAGACAGCTGGAGCCGCTTCACCCGCGAACTGTC
The DNA here is from genome assembly GCA_046063275.1 of Novosphingobium sp. Classification (GTDB taxonomy): domain Bacteria; phylum Pseudomonadota; class Alphaproteobacteria; order Sphingomonadales; family Sphingomonadaceae; genus Novosphingobium. The sequence goes on from JBJTLY010000234.1 coordinate 9,382, forward strand.
CGGGCTGTTCGTGATCCGCCATGACGACGGCAAGACCTCCAGCCCGGACCAGCGGCTCGACCACGCCAAGCTGCTGCTGCGCAGCGGGCAGGTCGATGCGGCAATCGCCGAGGTTTCCAAGCTTGGCGACAGCCAGCAGAAGCGCGAATGGCTGGCCGCAGCACAGCGCTTGGCCGATGCCCGCGCCGCGCTCGACCAGATCGAACAGGCCGCGCTGACCGAGCCCGAATTGCTCAAGGATGGCAATGGCGAAGCGGTGCGCCAGCCAGGGCTTCCGGCTGCCACCCCAGCGGGCTGATTACTGCGCTTTCAGCAGCATCGGCAAGTCGCCCGACATGCCGCGCGCCTCATCCATGAAGAACCGTTTGATCAGGCCGGTGCGCTGCACTGCGGCCATGCCGATGCGCCGGACCAGGCTGGGCAGGCGGCCGGGAATGCCGAACAGCCGCACCAGCGCGTCGGTGGTGGCCATGACCGTGGTCGCATCGAGGCTGCGCCAGCGCTCGTAACGGGCGAGCAGCTGCGCATCGCCCGGATCGAGCCCCAGCCGCATGCCTTCGCTCAGCACCTCGACCAGGCAGCCGACATCGCGCAGACCCAGGTTGAGCCCCTGCCCGGCGATCGGGTGCATCCCGTGCGCGGCATCGCCCACCAGCACCAGCCGCCGCTCGACAATGCGCGGGGCGTGATGGAAATCGAGCGGGTAGGCCATGCGCGGGGCGATCAGCGCAATCG
>JBJTLY010000015.1:0-3999 GCA_046063275.1 Novosphingobium sp.
CGGCGCCTTCGAACTCCTCGACCGGCTTGGGGTAAGCTTTGACCAGCAAGCCGTCGATCCCGTTGGCAGTGTAGGAAGAGCCTGCCGCCATCGCCGCGTTCTGTAGCAGCAGCGCCGCGGCCCAGGTTTCGTAACGATCAAGCGCCTGCGGGGCGAAGTCATCTTCCTTGAGCTCGCTCGCCAGCTTGCCGCGCAAGGCGGGATCGACGCGCTCCGCCAGCGGCGGCAGCCCGGGGCTGGTGTTGAGCGCGGCGAAGGCACGGGCCGTTTCGCTATCGTCGTCGATGCGCGCGACTTCGACCAGCAGCCGATCCGACTGCTTCAGCGCCTCATCGATCCGGGCCGAGCGCCAATCGACCTTGTGCGGGTAGGCGTGGATCGTCCCGAACATCCAGGCTTTCTGCCCGCCGGGTCCTTCGACCAGCCACAGCGCGGGGCGAACCTCGGGCGGCTTCTGGCATCCCGTCAGCGTCAGCGCGGCGATTACAGCAAGGAAAAGGCCGCGCAGGCTATTGGACACGAGCCGCCTTGATCCCCTTCTTCGCGAGCACGTCCTGCACGCTGCCCTTGCCGCCAAGATGGCCCGCGCCAACCGCGATGAATACCGTGCCCGGCTGCTTGAGCCGGTTCTGGATCCACGCGGCCCAATTGCGGTTGCGGCTGAAGATCAGAGCCTCGGCCAGCACCGGGCTGTCGCTGTCGGCGTTAAGCTGCTTGGCGAGCGCTGCTGCATCGCCGCGCGACCAGCTACCGACCATGGCCGCGATCTCGGCGTTTATCTCGGGCAGGGCTTCGAGCACATTGCCGAGGTATTCGATCTGCTGGTCTTCGCTCAGCAGATCGAACTGGCCAAACTGGAAGTCCGCAGTTTCGAGCCCGGTGCGCGGGTGACCCAGCTCGGTCGCGCGCTTGGTCAGCGAGGTTTCGACCCCGGATTGAAGATTGTACCCGGCCTTCTGCAACTGCAGGATCGGCAGGGTTGCCGCCGCCACCCAGGCCTTCTTCTTGTCGAAGATCGCAACCGGCAGGCCAAGCTTGGTCACCGCAGCTTCGAATTTCGCGCGGTGCTTTTCGTCCATCATCTGGCGCAGGTTCTTGCCGGGGGCCAGGCTGCCGTGACGCAGCAGCGCCGCCGCAACATCGCCGGTGGGCAGGTCGGGCAGTTCGGTTACCAGCGTGTCCGAATGATCGAGCGCATAGGCCAGCGGACCGTTGAGCCAGTCGATCCCATCCGGCAGCAAGTGGATCGTCCCGAACAGGTAGATCGTGGTGTCGTGATCGGCGATTTTCCACAACGCCGGGTGGGCCTGGACCACCGGTGCGGGGAGCGGAACCGTCTGGACCGGCTGCGGGGTGGGCAGACGCTGCGGGTCGGCCGGAGCACTTGCGCTCCCGGCAAGAGCGATCAGGGCTATCGCGACCATCGCTGCGGATTTGAGGTATGTTTGCTTGATCATGGTCATCGCCTTTTGAGCGGGAAGGTATGATTGATTTGTGAATGGCGACGCGCGGAATCAGGGCGCGTCATCGAATATTTCCTCGATCCGCAGCTCGAACAGCCGGGCTATCCGGAATGCAAGCGGAAGCGACGGGTCGTGTTTGCCGGTCTCGATCGCGTTGACCGCCTGACGCGACACATCGAGCCGCACGGCGAGGTCGGCCTGGCTCCAGCCGTGCGTAGCCCGAAGTTCACGCAAGCTATTCTTCACCGTGCGTCCCGCCACAGTGCCCACTTATAAAGGACGATGAATATCATCGGAGCAAATATTCCAAAAGCCATGATGGCCAGACCGATGCCGCCGATGATTCCCTTCATTACCGTTTGCTCGGCGGTATGGCCCACAATGACGAATTCGGGCGGCAGCGACCAATCCCGGGAAAACACGTAGCGGTTGACCCGCTCCTCCAGTGCCGGAAGGAGCACTGCCGCCAGCGCGCTGCCGGTCACCATCACGTTGACAAAACGCCGGGCAGTCAACTGCCAGACACGTTCGGCGTGCTCATCCCGCATGAACCGCGCCAGCACGATGAAGATTGCCAGTACAAAGCCCAAAAAGTTGACCACGAAAAGTACGGCGCTGGCCGTGTCGGACGGCACGAACAGCGGATGGCCGAACAGCCTGGCGACAAAGCGCACAAGAAACAATGCCGTCACCCAGAACGAAATGTCGACCATGCGCATGTAGATCTGGAAGCGTCGTTTCACTTCGCCGGTTCCCTTTTTGACACGAATGGCACCCGATAACAGGAGAACTGCCGAAATCCATGCCTGATGAAGGATTGACCTTTTGGCTTCGCCACAACAAGGCGGAAGCGGGCCCGGCGATGCAACCGCCGGACCCACCCGATTGGCTCAGCTAGCGGCGATTGCGACCCCCGCTGGCGACCATTCAACCTGGTCTTGCAGCTCGTGTGCACGTCTCTATCGTTGCGCGGGCTGTAAGACCTCCCATTTTTGTCAGGTTAACCTGACATGGTCAAGTGCTCTTCGGCGAAGCGAGTGTTGATTTGCCCGGCGGCATCCGCCAAAGGCCGCGCATGAGCGAAGCCGCCGCCCCGTTGAGCTTTCAGGACATGATCCTGCGCCTCCATGCCTATTGGAGCGGGCACGGCTGCTTGATCCTCCAGCCTTACGACATGCGCGTGGGGGCGGGGACGTTCCATCCCGCGACCACGCTGCGCAGCCTCGGCCCGGAGAGCTGGAATGCCGCCTATGTCCAGCCGAGCCGCCGCCCGACCGACGGTCGCTATGGCAAGAACCCCAACCGGCTGCAGCACTATTACCAGTACCAGGTGATCATGAAGCCGAGCCCGGCCAATTTCCAGGAGCTCTATCTTGGCAGCCTGATGGAAATCGGGATCGATCCGCTGGCGCACGACATCCGCTTTGTCGAGGATGACTGGGAGAGCCCCACCTTGGGCGCCTGGGGGCTGGGCTGGGAGGTTTGGTGCGACGGGATGGAAGTGAGCCAGTTCACCTATTTCCAGCAGATGGGCGGGTTCGATTGCAAGCCGGTTGCGGGTGAGCTGACCTACGGGCTGGAACGCCTCGCGATGTACCTTCAAGGCGTCGACAACATTTATGACCTGGCGTTCAACAGCGCCGGGGTCAGCTATGGCGACGTGTTCCTGAAGAACGAGCAGGAATTCTCAAAGTACAACTTCGAAGTGGCTGACACCGACAGCCTGTTCAAGGGCTTCCAGGCCGCCGAGGCCGAATGCCAGCGTTGCATCGCGGCGGATGTGCCGCTCGCCGCCTATGACCAGGCAATCGAGGCCAGCCATCTATTCAACCTGCTGCAAGCGCGCGGCGTGATCTCGGTCCAGGAACGTGCGAGCTATATGGGCCGGGTCCGCGATCTCGCCAAGGGCAGCTGCCAGGCGTGGATCGGGAAGAACACCGCGCAGTGGCAGGCGGACTTTCCGGAGTGGGTGCTGTGAGCGACTTCCTCCTCGAGCTGCGCTGCGAAGAGATCCCCGCGCGGATGCAGGCCGGTGCGCGCGAAACGTTTGAGAAGCTGTTCCGCAAGGAGATGGACGTCTCCGGGGTTTCGCTTGGCGACGTCACCGTCTGGTCCACCCCGCGCCGTCTCGCGCTGATCGCGCGCGGGTTGCCGGATGCGACCGCTGCGGTGAGCGAAGAGCTTAAGGGCCCGCGTGTGGGCGCGCCGCCGCAAGCGCTCGAAGGCTTCCTGCGCAAGACCGGGCTCACCGCCGAGCAACTGGTCGAGCGCGACGGCGTGCTGTTCGCGGTGATCGACAAGCCCGGGCGCAAGACGGCGCACGTGCTGGCCGAGGCGATCCCGGCGATCGTCCGCGCCTTCCCCTGGCCCAAGTCGATGCGCTGGGGCGAGGCGTCGCTGTCGACCGAATCCTTGCGCTGGGTCCGCCCGCTCCACGGCATCGTCGCGCTGTTCGACGGCGACATCGTCGATTGCGAGGCGGCCGGGGTCCGTTCGGGCGCGGTCACCAAGGGGCACCGCTTCCACCATCCCGGCG
>JBJTLY010000235.1:0-9753 GCA_046063275.1 Novosphingobium sp.
GTCTCGATAGCGAGGTTTGCTCGATCTATCTGCTGCGCGAAGGCATGCTGGAACTGTTCGCAACGCGCGGCTTGTCGCAAGAAGCGGTGCACGTCACCCGGCTGGCGATCGGTGAGGGGCTGGTCGGCACGATTGCCGAAAACATCGACACGCTGAACCTGGCCGAGGCGACCGCCCACCCGGACTTTTCGTACAAGCCCGAAACGGGTGAAGACAAGTATCATTCGTTCGCCGGGGTCCCGATCGTGCGGCGCGAGCGTGCGGTTGGCGTATTGTGTGTCCAGCATGTTGATCCGCGCCGCTATGAAGAGGTTGAGATCGAGGCGCTGCAGACCGTTGCCATGGTGCTGTCAGAACTGATTCACAACGCCGATCTGGTCGATGAGGAGCAGGCCGCGCTTGGCCCGGCGCAGACCGGACCGGTGCGCCTGACCGGGCTCAAACTGGTCAAGGGACTGGCAGCGGGACGGGCGGTTTTTCTCCAGCCGCGGATCACCATCGAACATGTTATGGCCGAAGACCGCGATGCCGAATTGCAGCGCGTGTACCTGGCCTTCGACCGGATGCGCGAACAGATCGAAAAAATGGCCGCGCAAGCTGAATTCGGCGTGGGGGGTGAGCATGAGGAGGTGCTCGAAACCTACAAGATGTTCGCCTACGACGAAGGCTGGAGCCGGCGGATCATAGAGGCGATCGACAGCGGCCTGACCGCAGAAGCCGCGATCGAAAGGGTTCAGCAGCGTACCCGCATGCGCATGCGCCAGATCGACGATCCGTTGCTGGCTGACCGGATGCACGATCTCGAAGACCTGTCGAACCGGCTGCTGCGCATCGTTTCGGGCCAGATGGGCACCGCAGCGAGCCAGGGACTGCGCTCGGACACGATCCTAATCGCGCGCAATCTCGGTCCGGCCGAATTGCTCGAATACGACAAGCGCCGTTTGAAAGGTGTGATACTCGAGGAAGGCTCGCTTACCGCGCACGTGGTGATCGTCGCCCGCGCCATGGGCATTCCGGTGCTGGGCCGGGTGCGCGGCCTGCGCGGCGCGGTGCGCGATGGCGATGCGTTGCTGCTCGATGCTGACCAGGGCAATGCCACGGTCCGCGCAGCCCCGCCGATGGTCGAGGCGTTTGAGGCCCGCTTCGTCAAGAGCAAGGAACGCCAGGCGACATACGCCAAGCTGCGCGATGTCGAGCCTTTCACGCGGGACGGGACGCGCATCACGGTGATGATGAACGCCGGGCTGCGCGACGATATGCCCAACCTGTCGCTGACCGGGGCCGACGGGATCGGGCTGTTCCGCACCGAATTCCAGTTCCTGGTTTCGGCCACCTTGCCGCAGCGTGAGCGCCAGACTCGGCTTTACCGCGACGTGCTTGAGGCGGCGGGGGACAAGCCGGTGGTGTTCCGCACGGTCGATATCGGCGGCGACAAGGTCCTGCCCTACCTGCGCCACAACAACGGCGAGCACGAAGAGAACCCGGCGATGGGCTGGCGCGCATTGCGGGTCGCGCTCGAACGCGAGGGGCTCTTGAAGGTTCAGGCGCGAGCATTGCTCGAAGCCGCAGCCGGACGCACGCTCAACGTGATGTTCCCGATGGTCTCCGAGCCGTGGGAATTCGACGCCGCGCGCGAGGTGTTCGAAAGCCAGCGCAAGTATCTCAAGGGCTTGAAAAAGCCGCTGCCAGAGGCGATCCGTTACGGCGCGATGCTCGAAGTGCCGGCACTGGCCGAAACGCTCGATCTGATCGCGCCCAAGCTGTCGTTCCTCTCGGTCGGGACCAACGATCTGACCCAGTTCCTGTTCGCTGCCGATCGCTCGAACCCCAAGCTCGCCGAACGCTATGACTGGCTTTCGATCAGCATCATGCGCTTCCTTCGGCGGGTGCAGGGAAGCCTTGTCGGGCAGAATGTCGACCTCACGGTGTGTGGCGAAATGGGCGGCCGGCGGCTGGAAGCACTGGCCCTGATGGGCATCGGCATCAACCGCCTGTCGATCACCCCCGCTGCGGTCGGGCCGATCAAGGAACTGGTCCGCAAGGTCGATCTTGCCGAGATCGGCGAGACGATGAAACAATGGCTCTCGGTACCGCCGCCGAACCTGCGCGAAGCCTTGACTGGTTGGGCCGAAGCACGCGGAATTGAAATCGATTGAATTCGCTGCGGGGCGGTGGGGTCACCGCCCGGTCACAATTCTAGCCCACCCTGTCGCCCTGTGGCCGGACCGGACGTGATTTGGCGTTGACTCGAATGCCGAAATCGCGCTGTCTGTCGTTCGAAAACAGAACACGCATATTTTCGGGGTCGGCATGTCGGATGAACTAACGGTGGAGGCACAGCTGCCTCTCGAAACGGTTGGGTCGCGCCTGAGGCGCGCCCGCGAAGCGGCGGGTATGGGCGTAGCTGCGATTGCCGCGCAGACCCGCATTTCCGTTCGCCAGATCGAGGCGCTCGAGGCCGGCGATTACGCCGCGCTGCCGGGGCGAACTTACGCGGTCGGGTTCTCGCGAACCTTGGCCCGCGCGGTCGGACTCGACGAGGCCGAAGTCGCGGCATCGACCCGCGCCGAACTCAACGAGCGGCAACTCGAGAACCAGCAGCGTCCGGCACCCACCTTCGAACCCGGGGATCCCGCGCGGGTTCCCAGTGCGCGGTTGACCTGGCTGGCGCTGGCCGGGGTGGCGATCGCGGTGGTGCTGGGAATCGTCTTCCTGCCCAGCCTGTTCTCGCCAGCGGGTTCGCTCCCTTCGATCCTGCCCGCCGACCAGCCAAGCACGCCGGCCGCTGCCGCACCCGCGCAGGCGCCTGCACCGACGCCAGCAGGCCCGGTGGTTTTCACCGCGCTGCAGCCAGGGGTCTGGGTCAAGTTCTACGACGCGGCGGGCAATCAGTTGATGCAGAAGGAATTGGCGCAAAACGAAAGCTACACCGTGCCTGCCGACAAGGGTGAGGTGCTGCTGTGGACCGCGCGGCCCGACCAGTTGGGCGTGACGATCGGCGGCAAGCCAGTCGCGAAGCTGTCCGATGTGCAGAAGACGATGAAGGACGTACCGGTCAGCGCTGCGGCTCTGCTGGCGCGCGGTTCGGCGCTGGCGGCAACGCCCAGCGCTGCGGTTCCCGTTGCTGCTTCTGCGCCGCGCCGGCAGGCCGCGCGCCCGCATGAGCAGCGCAATCCCAGCGTTCGGGTCGACGCTTCGCCAGCGCCGTCGGGTCTTCCCTCGGCCGCGCCGGCTCCGGGCGCTCCGGCACCTGCGGCAAGCGCAACATAGGTGCGGATAGCCATGGTGGCTTGCTCGACAGCGGACTTGCCTGCGCGCTAGACGATGCTGCGTGGTTAATGGCCGGTTCGGATTGAACCGGGCAGGGCTGCGGGCGGACTTACTGGATGGGTACTTCAACGATGAACTTGCTCCCGTGGAAACGGCGGTCGCTTCAGGCGATCGCGCTCATTGCGCTGGTCGTACCGGCGGCCGCGCCGCTGATGGCGCAGAGCACAAGCAGCGACACCGATATCCGCCTGCGCAAGGTGGAGAGCGAAGTTGCCGCGATCCAACGGGTGGTGTTCCCCGGCGGTGACGGCAAGTTCTTCCCGCAGCTGCAATCGGGCGCGACCAGTACAGTCCAGCCAGGCAGCCCGGCCAGCGCGCCGAGCTCAGACATGCTGGTGCGGATGGACGCGCTCGAAGGGCAGGTTGCCCGGCTCACTGCGCAGGTTGAGGAAGACCACAACCGGCTCGAGAAGATGGACGCCCGTCTTGCCGCGCTCGAAGCGGCGAAAAAGGTCCAGACCGTAACCGACAGCGATCCGGCGCCCGAAACAAGCAGCACCGATGCCAACCTTGCCGCGATGGGGGCCAAACCCAAGCCGGTGCCGGTTGCGCCCAAGCCGGCTCCAAAGCCAAGCGCTGATGCCGCCGCCAAGCGCGTTGCGGCGGTCAAGGCCGTGGCCAAGCCGAGCACCAGGGACGCTGGCGACGACGAATATTCCTACGGTTTCCGCCTGTGGGAAGCGAAGTTCTATCCCGAGAGCGAACAGCAGCTGAAGATGTTCCTGCAGAAGTATCCCAAGCACGCACGGACCAGCTATGCCCGCAACCTGCTCGGCCGCGACTATCTCGATGACGGCAATCCGCACGAAGCCGCTGGCTGGTTCCTGCAGAACTATAAGACCGAGCCCAAGGGCGATCGCGCGCCTGACAGCCTGCTGCTGCTCGCCGAATCGATGCGTCAACTGGGCGATACGACGCGCGGCTGCGTGGCGCTGAAGCAGTTCGCTGCGGCCTTCCCGGGCGAAACTTCGGGGCGGCTCAAGAGCCAGTACGATGTCACCGCCTCCGGGCTGAAGTGCAAGTAGGCACTCCTGCCGACATCTTGACCGACCGCTTTGCGGAGGCGCTTGGCGCGCTATGGCCGGGGTACCGGAACGATGGAACCCGCTTGGGGCTCGCGGTCTCGGGCGGGCCGGATAGCCTTGCCATGCTGTTGTTGGCGCAGCGCGTTCTCCCCGGTAGGATTGCTGTGGCAACGGTCGACCACGGTCTCCGGGCCGCCAATGCTGACGAAGCCGCGATGGTCGGCGCTGTGTGCGCGTCCATGGGCGTACCCCATGCAGTCTTGCCGGTGTCTCTCGCCGAAGGAAACCTGCAGGCCGAGGCCCGCGCCGCCCGTTATTCCGCGCTCGCGCGTTGGGCTGCGGATGAGGGGATTGCCGCACTCGCTACAGCCCACCACGCCGATGACCAGGCCGAGACACTACTGCTCCGGCTCAACCGGGGCAGTGGGGTTGCCGGGCTGGCCGGGGTGCGGGCGAGGGGACTTGTGCCGGGTACAAGGCTTCCGCTGCTGCGGCCGCTGCTCGGCATACGCCGCGCCGAACTCGCCGAGGTGATTGCCGCTGCTGGAATTGAGGCCGCGCAGGATCCATCGAACAGCGATGACCGGTTCGATCGTGCCCGGCTGCGCAAGGCGCTGACCGGGGCGGGCTGGCTCGATGTACCGGCGCTCGCGACAAGCGCCTCCAATCTGGCCGATGCCGATGCAGCGATCGAATGGGCGGCGCAGCGCGAGTGGACCGAATGCGTTCAGTCTGCGCCGATGGGTCTGACCTATCGCCCGCAGGCGCCGCGTGCGGTGGCGCTGAGGGTCATCGCCCGGATCGTGCGCGAACTCGATGGCGAAGAGCCGCGCGGCAGTGCGGTGGCGCGATTGTTCGACAGCCTGCTGGCGCGCCACCCGGGCTCGATCGGGAACCTGGTGGCACGGGCAACGCCGGAAGGCTGGAGCTTCACCAAGGCGCCACAGCGGCGTAGCTAGGCTCGCGCCGTCATCCCCTGCTGCTGCATCCGCCAGACCAGCTGGTCATAGCGGTCTTGCCCGAAGAACGGTTCACCATCATAGACCATCAGCGGCACGCCGTAGTGCCCGCCGAGGCGCTGGTCGGCCTCGTTTGCCTTGATCGCCGCGTCGAGCCGGCCGGCTTCGGCTTCGATCACCCGGTCCATCTCGGCCAGATCGCCGCCCGCTGCGGCAACGGCTTTCGCCAAGTGATCGTCCTCGTGCCAGCCGTCGGTCTCGCCCGACCAGATCAGGTGGCTCACCGAGCGCAGCAGCGCGAGGCCGAAGCCGCGTTCGCTGGCGAGCTGGCCGAGCCGGGTCAGACGGTGGATGTGGGGCTGTTCCTTGGGATAGGTCCGCGTCGCCATGTCCATAACCACCGGATCGGGCCGCGGCCAGCGCAGCGGGAGCCCGGCATAGTCCGCGCACCGCTTGCAATCGCGCATCAGGTACCCGAACCATAGCGGATCGGCATTTGCGAAGAAATCCGGCTGGCGCACCGCGATCGGCAGCACCGGACGGACATTCACCTTTGCGTCGAAATCCCGCTCAAGCTCGATCAGCTTGGGCGTGACGATGTACGAATAGGGCGAGCGGAAGGACCAGTAGAGGTCGACCGTGTGCGTCACAGTGTGCCCATATCGATCACGAAGCGGTACTTCACGTCGGCCTTCTCCATCCGCTCATAGGCATGGTTGATCTCGTCCATCCGGATCATCTCGATCTCCGAGACGATGCTCTTCTCGGCGCAAAAATCGAGCATTTCCTGCGTCTGCGCGATCCCGCCGACGCCCGACCCGGCGACCGCCTTCTGCCCTCCGAGCAGGAGGCCCGAATGGAACCCCGGCAGCATGTCGATCACGCCGACGAGGCACAACACCCCCTTGCGGTCGAGCAGCAGCAGATAGGGGGTCACGTCGTGCTGCACGGGGATTGTGTTGAGCAGGAAATCGAAGCTGCGGGTGGCCGCTTTCATCGCTGCCTTGTCGGTCGAGATGAGCACGTGGTCCGCGCCGAGCTTCTTGGCATCTTCGCCCTTGCTCGGTGAGGTGGTGATCATCGTCACCTCCGCCCCCAGCGCCTTGGCGAACTTAACCCCCATGTGGCCGAGCCCGCCAAGTCCGACCACACCGACCTTGGTGCCGGGACCGACCTTCCAGTTCTTGAGCGGGCTGTAGGTCGTGATCCCGGCGCAGAGCAGCGGAGCAGCGGCCGCCATGTCGAGGCTGTCAGGAACGCGCAGCACATAGGGTTCGGCAACCACGATGCCCTTCGAATAGCCCCCGAAGGTTGGGCTGCCGTCGATCCGGTCTTTCGAATTGTAAGTCCCGGTCACGCCCTCGCGGCAATAGTTTTCTTCGCCGTCGAGGCAGGCGTCGCAGTGGCGGCAGCTGTCGACGCAGGTGCCGATCGCGGCGCGGTCGCCCGGCTTGAACTTGGTCACGCCCTTGCCGACCGCGCGGACAATCCCGACGATCTCATGGCCCGGGACGAACGGATAGTTCGAGCGACCCCAGTCGTTGCGCGCAACGTGAAGGTCCGAATGGCACACCCCGCAGTGCGTGATGTCGATCGCAACGTCCTCGTCACGCAATTCGCGGCGGTCAATGGTCATCGGGTTCAGGCCCGAATCGGCGGCGGTTGCGCCCCATGCGGCGGTGACGGTCATCGACTCTCTCCTGATTGTTCAGACCATGCTGTAATCACGCTTGCCGAAGGTCAAGGAGCGCGGCATTAATCGCGCGATTAAAAATCTCTGGGAGAGCGTGATGAAGATCGATTCGGACACCGCAGCGGTGGTCACCGGCGGGGCGTCGGGGCTGGGCCGTGCCAGCGCCGAGGCACTTGCGGCAGCGGGGGCGCGGGTGGCGATTTTCGATGTCAACGAAGCCGCCGGGCAGGAAGTGGCCGACGCGATCGGCGGGATTTTCTGCAAGGTCGATATCACCAGCGAGGAATCAGTCGTCGCCGGCTTCGCCAAGGCGCGCGCCGCGCACGGGCAGGAACGCATCACCGTCCACTGCGCAATGACCAGCCGCCGCGGCAAGACGCTGGCCTTTGACAAGGAAGCGGGCAAGCTCAAGCGCCTCTCGACCGAGGATTACATCTATGGGGTGCAGGGCATCCTGGTGGCGAGCTACCGCATCGCCTCGCTCTCGGCCGAGGGCATGGCGGGGAACGAGCCCAATGACGACGGCGAGCGTGGCTGCATCACGCTGACCGCGTCAGTCGCGGCGCAGGACGGGCAGATCGGCCAGATCATCTACGGCTCGGCCAAGGCCGGGGTGAACGGTCTGGTCCTGCCGATGGCGCGCGACTTGTCCGACATCGGCATCCGCGTGAATTCGATCATGCCGGGGATCTTCGCGACCCCGCTGATGCTGGGCGCGAAGCAAAACGTGCTCGACAGCCTCGCTGCCTCGGTGCCGTTCCCCAAGCGCCTGGGCAAGCCCGAGGAATTCGGCAGTCTGGTGCTCGAACTCGCCCGTAACGGTTACTTCAACGCCCAGTGCATCCGTCTCGACGGCGCGATCCGCATGGCCCCCCGCTAAGGAATTCGGCAAATGACATCACCGTTCAAGGATGGCCTGCTTGAAGGCAAAGTGGCTTTCGTCGCCGGCGGAACCAGCGGCATCAACCTCGGCATCGCCAAGCGCTATGCCGAACTGGGAGCGAAAGTCGCGGTCGTCGGTCGTAACCCGGAAAAGGCCGCCAACGCCGCCGCCGAGATCGGCCACGATGCGATCGGGCTTAGCGCTGACGTGCGCGATTTCGGGTTGATCCGCGGCGCGCTCGAACAGACCCGCGATGCGTTCGGCCCGCTTGATATCGTCATTTCGGGCGCGGCGGGCAACTTCCTCGCCCCCGTGCTGGGCATGAGCGCCAATGCATTCAAGACCGTGGTCGATATCGACTTGCTCGGCACCTTCAACGTGTTCCGCGCCTGCCATGACCTGCTCAATGTGCCCGGCGCGTCACTGATCGCGATCACCGCGGGGCAAGCGGTCAACCCGATGCAATTGCAGGCCCATGCCTGTGCCGCCAAGGCCGGGATCAACCAGCTGGTCCGCGTACTGGCGCTCGAATGGGGCGGCGATGTGCGGGTCAACGGCATCTCGCCCGGACCGATCGAAGGCACCGAAGGCATGGCGCGGCTTGCGCCCGATCCCGCGACCAAGGCGATGCACTTCGAGCGCATCGCGATGAAGCGCTGGGGCTTTATCGACGAGATCGCCGAGGGTGCGGTGTTCCTGAGCTCGGACGCGGCGAAGTACGTCACCGGGACGATTTTGGACATCGATGGCGGCAGCCAGCTGGGGGATGCCACGCAAAGGAAGGTGGAGCGCGGTCTGGCGTGATTTAGGTCCTCCCATCGACTTACGGTGGGAGGGGGACCGTCCGCGCAGCGGATGGTGGAGGGCCCCTCCGTCAGCACTTCGCGCTGCCACCTCCCCATCGCAAGTCGATGGGGAGTCTCTTACCCGATTAAGCTGTCGCCTTTGCCGACCATCTTGCCCCGCGTAATGTAAACCTTGGTGCCGACCGGGGTGATCGCGAAGATCTTCTTCGCAAAGTCATTGGGCACGCCGACGCAGCCGTGGCTGGCGTAGCCTTTCTCCACTTGCGTCCCGTGGATCGCGACGCCATCCGGGGTGAGGTTCATCGTCCAGGGCATCGGTGCATTGTCATAGGTCGAGGAATGATGGTCAGCGTCCTTCCACTTGACCGGGAAGATACCAGTGGGCGTCGGAGTATCGCCGAAGCCTAGCAGCACTGCAGTCGCGCCGATCTCGTACCCACCGCGGAACACCGAGAGCACCCGCGCGTCGAGATCGACGGTGATCACCAGCGGGCCACCGGGCACGCCCTTTTCGTCCCAGTGCCATTCGCCGTACTTGATCGGGCCGGTGATCGGCAGGATCCGCTTGACCACGAATTGCTCATCCTTGGCCGGGGCGGGTGGTGCGGGCTTGGGCGCGTCAGCCTGCACGAACTGCGCCGGCCCAGAACCGGGGCCGGAAACCTTGGCGCTATCCTCGAACGGACGCACCAGGACCAGCCCGAGCGCCGCCACGCCGAGCACCAGAGCGCCGATCACGACGAGGAGCGGATTGAACTTCATGCGGTGCATATCGCGCAAACGCGGCGCAATTTCCAGTCTCGCCTGCACGCCGTTTCGGCGCGGGACTGCGGCAGGCGCAAAGGTTAACTCAGCCGTGCGCGCCGAAGACGTTGGCGATCGCGGTGGTGATCCGCAGCGACAGCGCCTGCGCTTCGGCGATCGGATCGATGAAATCGCGGTGGATCGCCTGGTATCCAACTGCGGCTTCGTCCGGATAGTCGCTCGGCTCGTTAACCGCGAAATCGCTCAATTTGGGCTCGCTTACCGGGAAGGCGCGGCGCAACTGGGCCAAGGC
>JBJTLY010000236.1:0-2619 GCA_046063275.1 Novosphingobium sp.
CTCGTCGCCGCCCTTGGGGCCGTGCTCTAGATCCCATAGCTGGCCGGACGCATCGAACTGCAGACCCAGCACGTTGCGGTGCCCGTACGACCAGATTTGCGCCGAAACGCCGCCCTTGTCCGCAAAGGGATTGCCCGCCGCCGGGGTGCCGTCGAGGTTGAGGCGAAGCACCTTGCCGAGGTTGTTGCTGAGATCCTGCGCGGGCGTGAACTTCTGCCGCTCGCCTGATGAGACGAACAGGTATTTGCCGTCGGGCGAGAAGGCGATGCGGTGCGAAAAATGCCCGCGTCCGGTGACTTTCGGGGTCTGACGCCAGATTGGTTCACCGCATATTACACCAGTGGCGATCCCTCGAACCAAAGTGCATTTCGCCAGCACCGCACCGCGAGTACCGCCGGTGCCTGCTTCCACCCAGCTTAGATAGATAGCCTGGCTGGTCTTAAAGTCAGGCGCCAAGGCAATGTCCCCGAGACCGCCCTGGCCGCCATAGTCGACCTTCGCCGGGGTGCCGAAATCCATTACTCCGGATTTGCTCCAGTACCGAACCCTGCCGCCTCGTTCGGTAATCAGGATTTCATCGTGGTCCGGCAGCAGGGCCATCGCCCAGGGCTCGTCGAACGTCCCGAGCACCTCCACCTTGAATTGATCCTTCACCTCGGCAGCGGGGGGCTTGGCGCTATCCCCAACGGCAGGGCTGCCGCAGCTTGCGGCGAGCAGGGTGAGCGGCGATAAAGCGCTGAGGAACCTGATCTTCATGCCCGACACTATTCCCCAGCCGTTCATGCTTGCCAAGCCCGATGCGAGCCGTCTGGTGATCGGGGTCGACGAAGCGGGGCGCGGGCCGCTCGCCGGGCCGGTAGTCGCCGCCGCAGTGGTGCTGTGCAAGCCGCGCCCGGCAGGCCTCGACGATTCCAAGAAACTCAAGCCCGCGCGCCGGGCCGAGCTCGAAGCCGCGATCAAGCGCCGCTGCCGTTGGGCGGTGGGGGTGGTCGAGGTGGAGGACATCGACCGCCTCAACATCTTTGGTGCGACCATGCTGGCGATGACCCTCGCGGTCGAAGCGCTGTGCGAGCAGTTGGACGACGAGCCGCACGAGGTGCTGATCGACGGCAATCTCACCCCGCACGGCCGCCGCCCGGAATGGCGCTGGCCGGCGCGGGCAATTGTCGGCGGGGATGCAATCGAACCGTGCATTTCCGCCGCCTCGATCATCGCCAAAGAACACCGCGACCAGCTGATGCGCGACTATGCGCAGGCCCACCCGCACTATGGGTGGGAGCGCAATGCCGGCTACGGCACCCCCGAGCATCTGGCCGCGCTGCGCGAGCATGGAGCCACGCCGCTGCACCGCAAAAGCTTTGCCCCGGTCGCGCAGTTGGTGCTGCTCTAAAACCTCCCCGGAACGGGGAGGGGAACCATCCGCAGGATGGTGGAGGGGTACGCGCGGTGATCGCCTCGTCGAGAGGTCAGGACCACTCGCACGTACCCCTCCACCCCCGCTTCGCGGCGGTCCCCCTCCCCGTGCCGGGGAGGATTTTCGCGCCCAGAGTCCTCTTCGCCACACCACTAGATATCGAGTCCAAACCCCCGCCGCAGACTCCATATGCTGTGCCGGACTCGTTTCGTTCCGCCAATTTCAACCGTTTCTTAACCACGAATCCCTAGGATTCCAGCGAGTTTCCGCTTGACGCGGGACTCCCAAGGACTCACCCTGTGGATAACTTTGAGGGGATTTTCGGCGGTCATGGGTCAGTTGCTGGTAGGCGAAAAGGCGCGTCCGCGCGCCGCGAAAGAGGTCGTTCGGCCCGATCTGCCGGTCGGTCGGATCCTGGATGGTGACTGCATCGAGGCGATGCGCAGTCTGCCGTCGGCCTCGGTCGATCTCGTTTTCGCCGACCCGCCGTACAACCTCCAGCTCGGCGGCGATCTTGCCCGGCCCGATGGCAGCCATGTCGATGCGGTGACCGATCACTGGGACCAGTTCGACAGCTTCGCGGTCTATGACCAATTCACCCGCGACTGGTTGACCGAGGCGCGCCGTATCCTGAAGCCCACCGGATCGCTGTGGGTTATCGGCAGCTACCACAACATCTTCCGCGTCGGCGCGATCCTGCAGGATCTGGGGTTCTGGATCCTCAACGACGTGGTCTGGCGCAAGGCCAATCCGATGCCCAATTTCAAGGGCACCCGCTTCACCAACGCCCACGAAACGCTTATCTGGGCTTCGATGGGCGAGAAGGCCAAATATACCTTCAACTACCGCCTGATGAAGACCTTGAATGACGAGTTGCAGATGCGCAGCGACTGGGTACTGCCGATCTGTTCTGGCCAGGAACGGCTCAAGAAGGGCGGCACCAAGGTCCACCCGACGCAGAAGCCCGAGGCGCTGCTGTACCGGGTGATGCTCGCCACCACCAACAAGGGCGACGTGGTGCTCGATCCGTTCTTCGGTACCGGCACCACCGGCGCGGTGGCCAAGCGCTTGGGCCGCGAATGGATCGGCTGCGAGCGTGAAAGCGTGTACCGCGAAGCCGCGCTCGAGCGGATCGAATTGGCACTGCCGCTCGATGAATCGGCGATCACCACCATGCAAACCCCTCGCGCCGCGCCGAAGGTGGC
>JBJTLY010000237.1:0-7200 GCA_046063275.1 Novosphingobium sp.
GATGGGGCAGATCTACAAGTTCCTCGGCCTGACCGTCGGCGTCATTGTGCCCAACCTGTCCGAACATGAGCGCCGTGAGGCCTACAATTCGGACATCACTTACGCGACCAACAACGAGCTTGGCTTCGATTACCTGCGCGACAATATGAAGCACAACCGCGAGGAGATGGTGCACCGGCCCTTCAACTTCGCGATCGTCGACGAAGTGGACTCGATCCTGATCGACGAAGCCCGTACCCCGCTGATCATCTCCGGCCCAACCGACGACAAGAGCGAGCTCTATGTCCAGGTCGATGCGATCATCAAGCAGCTCGCCGAGGAGCATTACGAGAAGGACGAGAAGACCAAGAACATCACCCTGACCGAGGACGGGGTCGAATGGGCTGAGCGCCAGCTCGAAGCGGCAGGCTTGCTGGTAGGTTCGAACCTCTACGATATCGAGAACACCCAGGTGGTTCACCACCTTGATCAGGCGCTGAAGGCCGTGGTCATGTTCAAGCGCGACATCGATTACGTGGTCGAGAACGATAAGGTCGTGATCATCGACGAGTTCACCGGGCGCAAGATGGATGGGCGGCGCTGGTCGAACGGGTTGCACCAGGCGGTCGAGGCCAAGGAGGGCGTGCCGATCGAGCCGGAAAACCAGACCATGGCCTCGATCACCTTCCAGAACTATTTCCGCATGTACCCGAAGATCTCCGGGATGACCGGCACCGCCGCGACCGAAGCAGCGGAATTCTTCGACATCTACAAGATGAACGTCGTCACCATCCCGACCAACGTGGCGGTGCTGCGCGACGATCAGGAAGACGAATTCTACAAGAATACCACTGACAAGTTCCAGGCGATTGCGAAGCTGATTGCCGAGCGCTCGCACACCGGTCAGCCGGTGCTGGTGGGTACTGTCTCGATCGAGAAGAGCGAACTGCTGAGCGAATATCTCACGCAGGAAAATGTGAAGCACAACGTGCTCAACGCCCGCTTCCACGAAATGGAAGCGCACATCGTGGCGCAGGCCGGGCGGATGGGCGCGGTGACCGTGGCGACCAACATGGCGGGCCGCGGAACCGACATCCAGCTGGGCGGTAACTACGAATTCCGAATCGAGGACGAACTGCGCGACCTGCCCGAAGGGGCTGAACGCGACGCCGGGATCGAACGGATCAAGGCCGAGGTCGCCGCCGAAAAGGCGCAAGTCCTTGCTGCTGGCGGGCTCTGTGTGATCGGCACCGAACGCCACGAAAGCCGCCGCATCGACAACCAGCTGCGCGGCCGCTCGGGCCGTCAGGGTGATCCGGGCATGTCGAAGTTTTACCTCTGCCTTGAAGATGACCTGTTGCGCATCTTCGGCCCCGACACGCTGTTCAGCCGGATGATGAATTCGAACCTGGCCGATGGCGAAGCGATCGGTTCGCGCTGGCTCTCCAAGGCGATCGAGACCGCGCAAAAGAAGGTCGAGGCGCGCAACTATGATATCCGCAAACAGGTCGTCGAATACGATGACGTGATGAACGACCAGCGCAAGGTCATCTATGAGCAGCGTGCCGACATCATGGATGCCGATACGCTCGATGACGTGGTCCAGGACATGCGCCACGATACGGTCAACGCGATCGTAGGGGATGCCTGCCCCCCGGGGTCCTATCCCGAGCAGTGGAATCTTGAAGGGCTCAAGGCGCGCACGCTCGAAGTGCTGGGGATCGAACCGCCGATCGAACAGTGGATGGGCGAAGACGGCATCGAGCCGCAGGATATTGAACAGCGTCTCGCCGACCTCGCCGATGCGAAGATGGCCGAAAAGGTCGGAGCCGATGCCGCGGTGTGGCGTCAGGTTGAAAAGCAGATCCTGCTCGAACGGCTCGACCACTACTGGAAGGAACACCTCGCAACGCTCGACGCACTGCGCCAAGTGGTGTTCCTGCGCGCCTATGCGCAGAAAACCCCGATCAACGAATACAAGCAGGAAGCCTTCGGGCTGTTCGAGCGCATGCTTGAGGCGATCCGCGAAGACGTGACCCGCATCCTGATGCTGAGCGTGCTGCAGATGCCCGACACCGCGCCGTTGCCCGATTTGCCCGATTTCCTGACCAGCCACGTCGACAACTTCGACTTCAGCGATGTCGAAGCTAACCGTGTCCCGGGTGCCGAGGCGATCATGGGCGCCATGGGGGCCGGTGCGGCTTTGCTCGAAGCGCCGGGCGGGGGTGATCCGTACAAGGACATGGGCCTGTCACGCAACGCCATGTGCCCGTGCGGTTCGGGTGAGAAGTACAAGCACTGCCACGGGGCGGCGGGGTAAAGATAACGATCCTCCCCGCCCTTCGACGGGCTCAGGAGGGGAGGGGACCATGCGCAGCATGGTGGAGGGGTACGGGCAGGTGGTCCTGACGGCGAGGGGTAGCGATCACCGCGCGTACCCCTCCACCACCTGCGGTGGTCCCCCTCCCCGTGCCGGGGAGGAATAATATGATCTGGCTGCCGCCGGCATTCTTTGCCACCGCGCTGCTCTACGCCTCGGTTGGGTTCGGCGGCGGCTCGACCTACAATGCGTTGCTGTCGCTGGCGGGTTTCGATTACCGGTTGCTGCCGATCGTCAGCCTGTGCTGCAACGTTATCGTGGTCAGCGGCAGCACGATCCGCTTTGCCCGCGCGGGTGTGGTGCCGTGGAAGCGGGCGTTCGTGCTGGCGCTGATTGCCGCGCCGCTGGCTTACCTTGGCGGCCAGACCCCGATCAAGCAGGCGACCTTCCTGGTGCTGCTTGGATTGAGCTTGATCGCTGCAGGACTTGCGCTGTTCTTTCCGCGTGCGGCGGAGCGCGAAGCCGAACCCAAGCCGCTCGCCAAATGGATGCCACTGGCGGTCGCGCCGCTGGGCTACTTGGCCGGACTGGTCGGGATCGGCGGTGGGATATTCCTCGCACCGCTGCTGCACTTCACCCGCTGGGCAAACGCACGCGCCATTGCCGCGACGACCAGCCTGTTCATCCTGATCAATTCGCTGAGCGGCCTTGCCGGCCAGCTCGCCAAGAATGGTGCAGACGCTTTCGGAGCGGCGCTGGGCGATGCCTTGCCGCTGCTTATCGCCGTGGTTCTGGGCGGCCAGCTCGGCAGCCTGCTGGCGCTGCGCTGGCTGCCCGAGCGCGTGATCCGCATGCTCACCGCCGCTTTGACCATCTGGGCCGGCGGCCAGCTGCTTTATCGCCAGTGGTTTTGAGAAAAACTGGCTCCCCGAGTTGGATTCGAACCAACGACCAAGTGATTAACAGTCACCTACTCTACCGCTGAGCTATCGGGGAGCGGTCCCACAATGTCGCCATCGCTGGACAGGGGAGCGCCTATACCAGCGCGATTCGGTTTGGCAAGCGGCTCTCGCGCTAAAATTGGAACTGCTCGGCAAAAATCCGTTCTTCCAGGGTCTTGCCCGGATCGAACAGTAAGGTGAGCTGGCGGTCGCGGTCAGCGCGGACCTTGACCACGTGGATATCGCGAACTTCGCGCTGGTCGGCCACTGCGGCGACCGGGCGCTTGTCCGGGTCGAGTACGCGGAATTCGATCTCATAGTGATCGGGAATGATCGCGCCGCGCCAGCGCCGCGGGCGGAACGGGCTGATCGGGGTCAGCGCCAGCATGTTCGAGCCCAAGGGCAGGATCGGGCCGTTGGCGGACAGGTTGTAAGCGGTCGAACCGGCCGGGGTCGCCACCAGAATACCGTCGCAGAACAGTTCGGCGATGCGGACCTTGGCGTTGACCGCGATTTCGAGCCGCGCGGTCTGGCGGGTTTCGCGGAGCAGCGAGACCTCGTTGATCGCGGCAAAGGTGTGCTCCTTGCCGCTGCCGGTCGTGGCAACCATCTCGAGCGGATTGACCGCCAGCGGCCGCGCCCGCGCAACCCGTTCGGCAAGCGTCCGGCTGCTCTTCTGGCGGTTCATCAGGAAGCCGACCGTGCCAAGGTTGATCCCGTAGGCGGGGATGACCCGGTTCGCGTCGATCATCTGGTGCAGCACGTGGAGCATGTGCCCATCGCCGCCCAGAACCACCGCGATCTCGGCCTCGGCCAGTTCCGCGAAGTCATGCTGCGCGCGCAGTACTTCAGCGGCTTCCTGCGCGCGGGGCGTGTCCGATGCAAGCAGGGCGAGGCGGGCAGATTTGCTCATGCGCGGGGAATAGGGCGTGGGCGCCGCCGGGGCAACGATTTGCTTAGCGCGTGACCCAATCCGCGAGTGCCGCGCTGCTCAGCGGGGGCGCAAACAGAAAGCCCTGGCACAGCGTGACACCCTGTTCGCCAAGCAAAGCCCGCTGCTCTTCGGTCTCAACCCCTTCGGCGATGACGGTCAGCCCAAGGTCGCGGGCCATGCGGATTACGCTGCCGACGATGATCCGGGCCTTGGCCGAGCCGGCAATGTCCTGCGTAAAGGCCCGGTCGAGCTTGAGCGTATCGACCGGCAATGCCTTGAGATAAGCGAGGCTGGAATAGCCGGTCCCGAAATCGTCGATCGCGATGTGCAGGCCCTGTTCGCGCAGGCCCTGCAGCACCTGCGCCGCGCGGTTCAGGTCGGCGATGAGGCCGGCTTCGGTGATCTCCAGTGTCAATCGGTCAGCCGGGAACCCGGTGCTGCGCAGCCGGGCGAGCTTGTCGTCGGCAAAGCTCTGCTCCGCGATGTCCTGGCTGGTCACGTTGACCGACAGCCGAAGCGCATCGAGCGGTGCCTGCCACTGTCCGGCCAGCGCAAGCGCGCGATCCTGGATGTGGCGAGACAACGCGGCAATGGTGCCCGAGCGGGCGGCGATGTCGAACAGACGGTCCGGTCCGAGTTCGCCCAGATCGGGATGCTGCCACCGTGCCAGCGCCTCGACACCCACCGGAGCACCGGTCGCGATATCGACTTGCGGCTGGAACAGGACTTCGATCTCGTCCCGCGCCAGCGCGCTCTCCAGATCGGCCAGACGGCGGACGAGCCGGGGCTTGGCGGCAGGCTGGCGGCGCTCGGTCATCGGCTGAAGCATAGCAGGCCGGCGGTTAACGTTGTCCTCATCTACGCGCCTGTGCCTTGCGCGCAATCGTGCTGAGACCCTTGGTCAGCTGGAACAGCCCGTTGAGCCGCGCCTCGGCGCTGCCCCAGGCGCGGGTCACGACGATCTTGTTGTCGGGACGCAGCTTGATCGTTCCGGCAAGGCGTTCGGCATAGGCGATCAGGCCGACCGGATCGGGGAAGCTGTCACCGTGGAAACTGACCAGCGTGCCCTTCGCGCCGACGTCGATCTTGGCGATGTTGGCATCGATCGCCTGCCGCTTGATCTCGATCAGCCTGATCAGATTGGCCGTAGGCGCGGGCAGGGGCCCGAAGCGGTCGATCATTTCGGCGGACAGGCTGTCGATCTCGGCCGTATCAGCAGCATCGTTGAGGCGGCGGTAGAGAGCCATCCGCACCGCCAGATCGGGGACATATTCCTCGGGGATCATGATCGGCGCATCGACCGTGATCTGCGGATTGAGCGCATTGCGTTCGCGCGCGAGGCCCAGCTCGCCCGCCTTGGCTGCCAGGATCGCATCCTCGAGCATCGACTGGTAGAGTTCGAAACCGACTTCGCGAATGTGGCCGGACTGTTCGTCGCCCAGAAGGTTGCCCGCGCCGCGAATATCGAGATCGTGGCTGGCGAGCTGGAATCCGGCCCCCAAACTGTCGAGATCGCCAAGAACCTTGAGCCGCTTTTCGGCAACTTCGGACAGCTGGGTATCTTCAGGCGTGGTCAGGTAAGCATAGGCGCGCAGTTTCGATCGGCCCACGCGGCCACGCAATTGATACAACTGCGCCAGTCCGAACCGGTCGGCGCGGTGGATGATGATCGTGTTGGCGCTCGGGATATCGAGCCCGCTTTCAACGATCGTGGTCGAAAGCAGCACCTCGTAGCGCTTCTCGTAGAAGGCGCTCATCCGTTCCTCGACCTCGCTTGGCACCATCTGCCCGTGCGCGGAGACGGCGCGAACTTCGGGGACGAAATCGCGCAGCCACTTCTCGACCGCTTCCATATCGGCGATCCTTGGCACAACGATAAAGGTCTGCCCGCCGCGGTGATGCTCGCGCAGCAGCGCCTCGCGCATCACCATCGCGTCCCATTCCATCACGTAGGTCCGCACCGCGAGGCGGTCGACCGGCGGGGTCTGGATGGTTGAGAGTTCGCGCAGGCCCGACATTGCCATCTGCAAGGTGCGCGGGATCGGTGTGGCGGTGAGAGTGAGCATATGCACGTTGGTCCGCAATGCCTTCAGCGTTTCCTTATGGGTGACCCCGAAGCGTTGCTCTTCGTCAACGATTACAAGGCCCAGTTGCTTGAAGTTCAGGCTCTTTGCGAGCAGTGCATGGGTACCGATCACCACATCGACGGTGCCGTCTGCCAGACCTGCTTTGGTGAGCTTGGCCTCCTTGTCGCCAACCAGCCGCGACAGCCGCCCGATCTTGAGCGGAAACCCGGCGAAACGCTCGACAAAGCCCGAATAATGCTGGCGCGCGAGTAGGGTGGTTGGCGCAATCACCGCGACCTGATGCCCGGCCATCGCCGCGACGAAGGCCGCGCGCAAGGCAACCTCGGTCTTGCCGAAGCCGACATCGCCGCAGACCAGTCGGTCCATCGGCTTGCCCGCCGCCAGATCGGCCAGCACATCGTCAATCGCCGCTTCCTGATCGTCGGTTTCCTGCCACGGGAAGCGTTCGACGAACTGGTCGTAGCTCGCCTGTTCGGGGACCAGCACCGGGGCCTGGCGCAAGGCGCGCTGCGCCGCGGTCTTGAGCAGTTCGTGCGCGATCGCGCGGATCCGCTCCTTGAGGCGGCTTTTGCGCTTCTGCCAGCCTTCGCCGCCCAGCCGGTCCAGCGCGACGAATTCCGCATCGCTGCCATAGCGGGAGAGGACATCGATGTTCTCGACCGGAACGTAGAGTTTGTCGCCCCCGGCATATTCGAGCGCGACGCAATCGTGCGGGCTCTTGCCCACGGGGATTGACTGGAGGCCGATGTAGCGCCCGATCCCGTGCTCCATGTGGACCACCAGATCGCCCGGAGTAAGCGCGGCGAGCTCGGCCATGAAGGCCTCGGCTCCC
This sequence comes from Novosphingobium sp., assembly GCA_046063275.1. Classification (GTDB taxonomy): domain Bacteria; phylum Pseudomonadota; class Alphaproteobacteria; order Sphingomonadales; family Sphingomonadaceae; genus Novosphingobium. The sequence continues at coordinate 7,094 of JBJTLY010000237.1, forward strand.
TTGCGGCGCTTCTTGCGGCGGACCAGCCGGTCACCCAGGATATCCTGCTCGGTCACCAGGTCGAGCTCAGCATTGGCGAACCCGCTTTCGAGCGGCAGCAGCACAGC
>JBJTLY010000238.1:0-3698 GCA_046063275.1 Novosphingobium sp.
CGGGCGCTGACCCAGTGCAGCGCGTCGATCACCGTGTTGCCGGTAACGTGGACGCGCGCGGGATCGACGTTTTCGCGCAGCAGCGCGTCGCGGCTGACCGTGGTCGGCGCGAAGTGCAGGCTGGCCATGGCGCCGATGATCTTGCGGTTCACCTCTTCGGGCCAGGGGTGGTAGATATGGCCCGAACGCAGCCCCGCCTCGACGTGGCCGACGGGTATCTTGCGGTAATAGGCAGCCAGCGCGCCGGTCATCGCGGTGGCGGTATCACCCTGGACGATCACCCGGTCGGGCTTTGCCTGATCCATCACCTTGCCGAGTTCGGTGAGCAGCGCCGCGGTGAGCGCATCGAGGCTTTGATCGGGGCGCATCAGGTCGAGATCGTAATCGGGGACGATGCCCGCGATCTCGAGCACCTGATCGAGCATCTGGCGGTGCTGCGCCGAGACGCAGACCACGGGCGTAAAGCGCGGGTCTTCCTTCAGCGCGGCGACCAACGGAAACAGCTTGATCGCCTCGGGCCGGGTTCCGAAGACGATCAGTATCTTGCGTACCGACGATACGTTTTGCATGGGCTCCATGCCTTGCGCCCTACCATTGCCGGGTTAACCATGAAATAAGAGGCAGCGTCCTAACGGGCGACAAACAAGCAAGGGGTTACAATGCGCGTTCTGGTTACCGGCGCTGCCGGATTTATTGGCTTTTCACTGACCCGCAGGCTGCTGGCGCGTGGCGATCAGGTGATCGGGATCGACAACCTCAACGATTATTATCAGGTTTCGCTGAAGCAGGACCGGGTCAAACTGGCACGCGAGCAAGGCGGCAACCACTATACGTTCCACCAGGTCGATTTCTCCAACATGGTCGCGCTCGACAAGGCGCTTAATGGGGTCGGGATTGACCGGGTCGTCCATTTGGGTGCGCAGGCCGGGGTCCGCTACAGCCTGGAAAATCCGCAGGCCTACGTCAGCGCAAACCTTGCCGGGCACGTCAACATGCTCGAGCTGTCACGCCACCGCGAGGTTGAGCATATGGTCTATGCCAGCTCAAGCTCGGTCTACGGCGGCAATACCAAACTGCCCTTCGCGGTTGAAGACCGCACCGATCACCCCGTATCGCTCTACGCCGCCACCAAGCGCGCTGACGAGCTGATGAGCGAAACCTACGCGCATCTGTTCGGCCTGCCGCTCACGGGGCTGCGCTTTTTCACTGTCTATGGGCCGTGGGGCCGACCCGACATGATGATGTGGATGTTTACCCAGAAGATCCTCGCCGGAACGCCGATCCCGGTGTTCAACCACTGCGAAATGCAGCGCGACTTCACCTATATTGACGACATCGTCTCGGGCGTGATCGCCTGCCTTGATTCGCCGCCGGCCAATGACGGCAACGAAAAGGCCGGGGGCAGCGTCAAACCGCACGCGCTCTACAACATCGGCAACAACAAGAGCGAACAGCTGATGAAGGTAGTCAGCCTTCTTGAGGAAGCCTGCGGGCGCAAGGCCGAGATCGAGATGCTGCCGATGCAGGCCGGCGACGTGCCGGCGACCTATGCTGACATCTCGGCGATCTCACGTGATTTGGGCTATGCGCCGACCACTTCGATCGAGGTGGGTGTACCGGCATTTGTGGATTGGTACCGGACCTATCACGGCGGCTAGGCGCGGCGCGCGATCTCCAGCGTGATCACCGCGCCTTCGGGCGGGAAGGCACGAATCAAGGTGCCGCCAATCTGGCGCATCGCCGCTTCGGTCATGCGCTGGCCGAAACCGCTGCCCGGCTGCTCGCCATTTTCGCGGACAGTATCGGGCGCCGGTCCGCCGACTTCTCGCCATTCGATCCGTAGCAGCTCCCCGCTCCCGCCCTCGTTCCAGGCGATGCGCACCCGCCCGCCCGGGGCTGACAGCGCGCCGTACTTGGCGGCATTGGTGGCGAGTTCATGGAACACCAGCGCGAAGGGCGAGACCATATAGGCCGGCACAACTTCGGTGGGTCCGTGGAGTGTGATCGTCGGCGCCTTGTCGTCGGTTTGATACGGCTGGCACAGGCTGTGGAGCAGCGCGGACAGTTCGACCTCGCCCGACACATCGCCGGTCGCGACGTTGTGGGCGCGGCTCAGCGCGTGGACCCGCTGGGTGATGTCACTCACCACTTCGGACGTGGTTCCGGGCTTGCGCGCCGAGAGCCCGATCAGCGACAACACCACCCCGAACAGGTTGCGGACCCGGTGCGCCAGTTCGCGCGCCAAAAGCTCATTGCGCGCGTTGAGATCGCGCAATTGATCGGTCTGCGCGGCGGCAATCTCGGCCCGGGCCCGCGCCCGCTCGCCATGATAGCCAGTCCACACCAGTGCGATCAGCACCAGCCACATGGCAAGCAGCAGCGGAACGATGCGGCTTTCGGCGCGATTGGCCTGTTCGAAGGCACTATCGCGGCTGATCCGCTGAATCTGGCCCAGCGCGGCAAGATGCCGACGGATCTGGTCCATTGTCGCCTTCCCCTGACCCGATCGGACCAGATCGGTCGCAACTGCGATATCGCCGGCCCGCGCCGACGCGATTGAGCTGCTCATCAGACCCCGCTTGGTGCGGATCAGATCGTCGAGCGGACCGAGATGCTGGTCGATCCCGGGATCCGAATTCTGCATGAAGCGCAGCTTCACCGCAGCAAGCTGGTCGGGCAATGCACGCAGAGCGCGGTCGTATGGCTCGAGATAGGCGGGATCGAGCGTTATCAGGTAGCCGCGCTGCCCGGTTTCGGCATCGACCAGCGACTGACGCAAGTTCTCTAGCGCCATCTGGGCGTCAGCCTCGGCCAGCGCCGAATCGCGCGCCGCGTGCTGCGCCATGCTTGACTGCACTAGCAGTAGGCCGATCGTCACCAGCAGCGCGGTCATAGCCGCAAGCAACCAGGCCCGCGGGATCGCCTGCAACCGCGCAATCGCGGGGGCTGCCCGTTGGGCTAAACGATTGAAGCCTTCACGAAATTCCATAGGCAGGCACCTAAACGCTGTTTGGCCGGGACGCCAGACTTGTGATCCTGAAGTGCCAGTAGGCGCGGCGAGGCGTGGACAAGCGCGCACCGGCGGCTTGCGGCATCCCAAGGCTTGCGCAATCTGCGGCTCATGGCGATTCTCTCCGACAAATGGATCCGTACGCAGGCGCTCGAACACGGGATGATCGAACCCTTCGTCGAGGCGCAGCGGCGCGATGGCTGCATCTCCTATGGGCTATCATCCTACGGTTATGATGCGCGGGTTTCACCCGAGTTCAAGATCTTCACCAACGTCAATTCGTCGGTGGTCGATCCCAAGCAGTTCGATCCTGACAGCTTTGTCGACCGTGAAACCGACGTCTGCGTGATCCCGCCCAACAGCTTCGCGCTGGCCCGTACGGTCGAGTACTTCCGGGTCCCGCGTGACGTGCTGGTGATCTGCCTCGGCAAAAGCACCTATGCGCGGTGCGGGATCATCGTGAATGTCACCCCACTTGAACCAGGCTGGGAAGGCCACGTCACGCTCGAATTTTCGAACACCACCCCGCTCCCAGCGAAGATCTACGCCAACGAGGGGGCGTGCCAGTTCCTGTTCCTCCAGGGCAACGAGCCGTGCGAGGTCAGCTATGCCGACCGCGCGGGCAAGTATCAGGGTCAGAAGGGTGTCACGCTACCCCGCCTCTGACGCCTAGCGGAGGTGTCCGTTG
>JBJTLY010000239.1:0-13258 GCA_046063275.1 Novosphingobium sp.
CGGCAGTCCGGTCACCGCGTCGGCGGGCACGCCGTTCAAATTGATTCCGCCTGTCTGGAAGGTCTTCGAATAGGTCGCGTAGGTGTGTACGTCGGGGCTTAGGTCGTAAGCCAGCGTCAGGTCGTACGACAGGTTCCACGCGCTGAAGCTGGGGGCATAACTTTCGGGCAGCAGCACTTGCAGCTGGGCCTTCTGCGTGGGCGTGCCGGTGTTGACCATGCCCGGCGTCAGCACGTTGCCGAGCTTGTCGGTGACGACCGCGTTGTACGAGCCTTCTTTCTTGTCATAGTTGACGCGGAAGCCCGGCTGGATCGTAAGGCGCTCAATCGGCCGCCAGCTTGCCTGCCCGTAAACCGACCATGAAACGTTTTGCAGATGGATGGTGTTGGTCGAGGTCAGCCCGTCGATCACATTGAGGTTGTAGGGATTGCTGGGCGTGGCGTTGGGCGAAAGCAGCCACTTGGTCGCCGCCGGGCCCTGCACCTGGCTACCGTTGGTGTTGACCGTCTGGGTATAAAAGAACGTGCCGAGCTGGAAATCGAGCACGGCCGAATGGCGGTTGTAGCGCAGCTCCTGCGTAAACTGGTTCTGCTTCGACGGGTTCTGACTGACCGTGGTGATCGGCAGTGCGGTGAAATCGCGGTCGTTCGATGGGTCCCAGTTCCAGAACCGCCAGGCGCTGATCGAGGTCAGCGTGCCCGCCCCCAGTTCCAGCTTGGCGCGCAGCGAAGCACCGCCGATCGATTGCCTGGCGCGCAGGGTGCCGTCGACGTCGGTCAACCGATTGGCTGGATCTTGCGCGGCGAGCGGAATGGCATAGCCCTGCATCGCAGAGATCGTCGGATACTGCCGGTTGCTCGCCTTCTGCGTCGGCACGTAGCCGACATAGACAGTGGCGCAGCAGGTAATGTTCTGGTGGTTGTAATCACCAGCGAGGCTTACTTCGAGACTGCTCGTCGGCCGCCACAGTGCCTGACCGCGCAGGCCCACGTTGCCGAGGTTGTTGTCATCGACCCCGGTGGTGATGTTGTGGATGGTGCCGCTGCGGCGCGTTGCCGAGACCGCAAGACGCAGCGCCAGTGTGTTGCTGACCGGGCCCGAAGCCGCGCCCTTGAATTGGACGAAGCCGTAGTTGCCAACCGACAGCTCAGCCCGTCCTTCAGGCGCGAAACTCGGCTGGCGCGAGGTGATGTTGATCGCGCCTGCAGTGGTGTTCTTGCCGTAGAGTGTGCCCTGCGGCCCGCGCAGCACCTCGATCTGCTTCACATCGAGGAAGTCGAAGGTCGAGCTGGCGACGCGCGAATAATAGACGTCGTCGACGTAAATCCCCACCCCCTGATCGATCCCGTCGTTGGTCAACCCCAGCGGCGAACCGAACCCGCGGACGTTGACCGAGGTGTTGCGCGGGTTGGACGAATAAAACTGCAGCGTCGGGGTGAGCTGCTGCAGCCGCCCGACATTGAACGCCCCGGTGTTGTCGATGTGATCGCCGCCAACCACCGAGATCGCCACCGGTACCGCCTGCGAACTTTCGGCGCGGTGGCGCGCGGTGACGACGATTTCGTCCGCTTCGTCCGATGCACCTGTACCCGCCGAGGTGGTGGTCTGTGGGTCGTCAGCCGAAGCGGCGGCACCATCGGCGTTAGTTGTAGCCGCGGCATCATTGCCGGGTGCTGCAACTGCTGGAGTCGTAAACAGCGCGGCGGAGGCAAGCAGCGCAAGGCGGAGTGACGATTGCATGAAGAATCCTTGCGCATCGGCGGCAAGCCGCTGTCTGTCAGCGCCGCAACGGGCGTGCCAGACAGCGACCGGGGCCGGTCATGCGCGGCCGGCCCCGGGCCCCCGAAAGGAGAGCACCTTGAGACACATTTGTAACTCTACTGTTATCATAGACAACTGCAGTTTGCCTTGTCTGCGGCGAAGTGCAGCTTTCGCGAGCCGTGCCGAATTTGGTAGAAATCTCAATCGATTGCGGAAACGGCAACTGTAAGCAAACCGTCATCGAAGTGCCGCTGAGGTGTAACCGAATCCTGCCATTGCGGGTCCATGGCCAATGGCAACGGAGCTTGACGATGCCCGCCGCGACGGACCTGAAGACGCTGCCCGAATGGCTCGATCTGCCCGAGCCGCGGGGCTTTCGCCCCAAGCAGAAATTCCGCACCGTGTGGATCTCGGACATCCACCTCGGCACGCGCGGTTGCAACGCGGTGCTGCTTCTCGAATTCCTTCGCGGAATCGAGTGCGAGACGCTGTACCTCGTCGGCGACATCCTTGACGGGTGGCGGATGCGCAAGGGCTGGTACTGGCCCGATGCGCACAACGAGGTATGCCGCCGGATCCTCAAGCTGGCGCATCGCGGCACCCGCGTGGTGCTGATCGCAGGCAACCATGACGAAATGCTGCGGCCTTATGCCGGGTTCACCTTTGGCGGGGTCGAGGTCGCGCTGGATGCGGTGCACGAGACCGCCGATGGCCGCCGCCTGCTGGTAACGCATGGCGATGCCTTCGACGTGGTTGTGCTCTACCACCACTGGCTCGCCTTCCTCTGCGACCAGGCTTACACGCTGCTGTTGCAGGCCAACATCGTGCTCAACCGCATCCGTCGGCGGCTCAAGCTGCCTTACTGGTCGCTCTCGTCCTACCTCAAGAAGCGGGTCAAGAACGCGGTAGCATTTGTGGGCGAGTTCGAGGAAGCGGTGGCCCGCGCCGCAGCCGAGCGGCAGGTCGGCGGGGTGGTCTGCGGCCACATCCACTGCGCCGAAATCCGACAGATCGGCGCGATCACATACTACAATGACGGCGACTGGGTCGAAAGCTGTACCGCGCTGGTCGAGGATGCCGACGGCACCATGCGGCTGATCGACTGGGCCAAGGAACACCGCCTCGCCGCCGCGCGCAAATCGAAAAGCCCCGCCCTGCCCCTGCCCGCCGAGAAGGAACTGGTATGAGAATCGCGATCTGTACCGACGCCTGGCACCCGCAGATCAACGGCGTGGTCCGTTCGATCTCGACCACCGTTACACACCTCCTCGCGCGCGGACACGAGGTCGAGCTGATCACCCCGAGCCAGTTCCGCACCATGCCGCTGCCCGGTTATGGCGAAATCCGCCTCGCGCTGGCCCCGCGCTTCGGGACGCGCAAGACGCTCAGCGACTTCGCCCCCGATATCGTCCACATCGCCACCGAAGGCCCGATCGGGTGGAGCGCGCGGAGCTGGTGCCTGGCGCATCAGGTGCCCTTCACCACCGCCTTCCACACCCGATTCCCGGATTACGCCGCGGTCCGCACCGGACTCAGCGCCGAGCGCTTCTGGCCCTTGATGCGCCGCTTCCACGCGCCCAGCCGCGCGGTGCTGGTCTCGACCCCGACGCTCGGCGCCGAGCTGGAAAGTCGCGGCCTGCCGCAGTGGAAGTTGTGGAGCCGCGGGATCGACCACGACCTGTTCCGCCCCGGCCATGCCCCGCTGCCCGAACTCGCGGGCTATCCTGGGCCAGTGCTGCTTTACGTGGGCCGCGTCGCGCCCGAGAAGAACCTGCCACAATTCCTCGACGCACAGGTCCCCGGGCACAAGGTGGTGGTCGGCGACGGCCCGGACCTTGAAACCTTGCGCAAACGCTACCCCGAAGTGACCTTCCTCGGCGCGCTCAACGGCGAGGCTCTCGCCCGGGCCTACTGCTCGGCCGATGTATTCGTCTTCCCTAGCCGCACCGACACTTTTGGCCTGGTCCTGATCGAGGCGCTGGCTTGCGGGCTGCCGGTCGCTGCGCTGCCGGTCCCCGGTCCGCTCGACATCATCGGCGCCAAAGGCCGCGGGCCGGCCGATGACCTGCCGATGACCATCGGCGCGCTGGATGAAGACCTGACGGTGGCGATCGGCAAGGCGCTCAGGCTCGATAGCCTTGCTGCGGCGGTGGCCGGCGCGGGTTACAGCTGGGAGCGGGCGACCGACCAGTTCCTAGCAGCGATCGGCGGAGCTGCGACTAAGCCGGCTCTTCCACGCCCTCGAACGATGGCTCCAGCCTGATCGGATCGGCCAGCGTCATCCGGTCGAGCATTGCCGCCATCTCGTCGCGAAGGGTCAGCATCAGCCCGCGCAGGCGGCACTCCGCTTCGGGCAGGCAATTGTTGCAATGCTCATGCGCGTTACGCGCCGCACAAGGGACCAGCGCGAGGCTGCCGCGGGTCAGGCGGATGATGTCGCCATAGCGGATGTCGACCGGATCGAGCGCCAGCTCATACCCGCCGTCGCGCCCGCGGGTGGAGTTCACCAGCCCTTCACGCACCAGTTCGGAGAGGATCACGGTGAGAAACTTGCGCGGAATATTCTGCGCCGCTGCAATCGTATCGAGCCGCACCGGCCCCTGCCGATGGCAATCGGCGAGGTGCTGCAGGGCGCGGATCGAATAGCGGGTTTTCTGGCTGAGCATGGGCGGGGATCATCTAAGCCCGCGCACGGCTCGATTGTCAACTTGGGGAGTAGAAGGAAACAGCCCCGGACCAGCTTGCGCCGATCCGGGGCTGCCCGCGACCCTGCGAGGGCTCCTCAGGTGTGGCCGACTGGATCGTCCTTGCCACGGCCCCGCCCGCGACGATCGTCGCCAGCGGGATCATCGGCGCCACGTGCCGCAGGGGCCGCAGCTGCAGAACGGTCGTCATTCACATCATGGGTCGCTGAATCATCAACGCCGTTGTCGTCGTTGGCGTCCTCATTCGCATCATCCGCGTCGTTCGCATCGACGCCATTGTCGTCATTTGCATCGTCAGCCGCATCGTTGCCGCCATGACGGCTTTCAGCGACCATATCGTCCGCCCCGCGGCCGTGGCGGCTGTCGGCCGCGGCATCGTCAGCACCGTGACCACCGCGTACTTCAGTAGCATCGCGCGCTTCGCGTTCGGGGCGGGCACTGGCGGGGGCGGCAATCGCCACTGCCGCAGCAGCGGCCAGTAGCGAGAATTTGATCGTGTTCATTGCGACTCTCCACATTGTTTCGTCACTGTCCGAAGGGGGTCGGACATGAGCACAACGACCACACGCTTCGCTTATTCCCTCGCCGCACAAAATTATCGGGCGATGGAATAGCCGCGCCGCCCAGACGTTGATGCAGGCGGATCGTCCTTGTATTGCCACGGGAGAGGGATTTCATCATGCGCAAGATCATCACCGCCACCATGCTGGCGGGTGCCGCCTCAATTGCACTGCCCTGCCAGGCGCAGACAATCGAACCGACCCCGCCGCCTGCCCCGCGCCCAAGCGGCGATGCCGGGGTCTGGCGAGTGAGCACCGGGATCAACGTCTCGGAGGGCGACTACGGCGATACCCAGAAGACCACCGTGGTCTCCGCACCCATCGCCATCAAGTACAAGCGCGGCGGCTTTTCGGTACGTCTGTCGGTGCCCTGGGTGTCGATCGACGGGCCCGGCAGCCTGCTCGATACCCCGCAAGGCCAGGACCCCGGATTCGGCGACGGCACAAGCGCCGGGACGAGCGGCTCGAGTACGTCCGGTTCGACACCGGGTGGATCAGGCAGTTCCGGCTCGGGTTCGTCAGGATCGGGCTCTTCGGGTTCCGGATCCTCAGGTTCGGGTTCGGGCGGTTCCGGATCGTCGGGATCAGGGTCAGGCGGCACCGGAACCGGAACGTCCACGGGCGGGACCACAGTGGTCACTGCGCCCGGTGCGACCAGCAACCGCCGCAGCGGAATCGGCGATACCTCGCTGACCTTGGGCTACTCGCTCGATCTCACGCGCTCGACCTGGCTTGATACGACGGCGCGGTTCAAATTGCCCACTGCTTCAACCGCCAACCGTATCGGCACCGGCAAGGTCGACGTGACACTCGGCGCCGAACTTGGCCAGGGTTTCGGCCCAGCCAGCATCTATGTCGGCGCGCACCGCAAGTTCATTGGCAAGCCATCTGGCTCGACTCTGCGTGACGTCTGGGCATTCGGCAGTGGCCTCAGTTACCGTCTGCCCGGCGGCACGATCATCGGCGCCGATTACGATTGGCAGCAGTCAGCCACGGTCGGCCGCAACCCCAGCAGCGAAGTGACCGGCTGGGTCAACTTCGGACTGTCGAAGAAGCTGCGCCTGCAGCTGTTCGGTTCGACCGGCCTGTCCAGCAACAGCGCGGACTTCGCCGGCGGCCTCTCACTCAGCCTGCGTCTCAACTGATCTATTGAGGCTTCCACCCGCTCACCATCGCCTTGGCTTCGGCCGCGGCGTCGAGCGGGTCGGAAGCACCGATGCTGGCATATGCACTGCTCAGCGATGCCGCATCCGCTCCGCTCGCCAGAACCACGTCGCCCTGCACGCCTTCGCCCTTGGGCGCGGCAGCCTGGTCGATCACCTTCCAACCGCTCTTCTCACGGCATGCAAGCGCTTCGACGTCGCCGCGGACATATTCGCGGCACCAGCGGCCGTCGGCAGCGCGGACCGTGAGCCTGGGTTCGACCGTGCTGCCATCGGCCAGTTCCGCCGTCTTGAGCGAAGGCGTGGTCTCGAGCGCGACTGAAAGGCCGTCATCATTGGGTGCATGAGGCCGCCCGGTGAGCACCAGCACCAGTGCAAGACCGGCAGCTAGCGAGCCGCCGACCAGCGGCAGCGCGCGGCCGCGCCACCACGGCGGATTGTCATTGGCGGCCTGCGGCACGGCGGGAGCAAGCCCCAACTTTGCCAAAGTCTCAGCGTCGATCGTGGCCTGGGCAAGCGGTGCAAAGGCCTGGGCCATAAAGCTATCATTGGCGCGCAGCGCCTCTACCCGTGCGGCAAGTGCGGGATCGGCGGCAAGCCGTGCTTCGAACCTGGCGGCCTCGTCTGGCGGCAGCGCGCCGTCGAGGAAAGCCGAGAGGTAATCGTCGTCGGTATTGCTCATTGCAGTCCCCTGCCACCGCGGCCGATCACCGCGTCGATCTTGTCACGCGCGCGGGCCAGCCGGCTCATCACCGTGCCCGGCGGCACTTCGAGTACATCTGCCGCGTCGCGGTAGCTCAGCCCCTCGATCACCACGAGCACGAAGGTCTCTCGTTGATCGTCAGGTAAGGCTGCCAAGGCGCGCTGGGCGGCGGCAAGTTCGGAGCGGTTTTCAAGCAGAGCCAGCCCATCGGAGCCTTCGCGTTCGGGGACTTCGTCGAGCGACACGATCGCCCCCCTTCGGGTCTGGCTGCGCACGCTGTCGATGCGCAGATTGCGGGCAATCTTGAACAGCCAGCTGTCCATCCGCGTGCCTGCTTCGAACTGCTCGATCCGCCCCAAGGCGCGTTCGACTGTCGCCTGCATCAAGTCTTCTCCATCGCTCGCATTACCGGCCAGCGCCCAACAGAACCGCCGCAGGCGCGGCAAGGCGGCAATGATCGCCGCTCGCACCGCACCAGCCGATGACGTGCTGTTCGTCTCACCTGTTTCCGCCAAAACGCCTCCCGAGACCCAAAATTCCAACGGTTCGTCGCATTTCCTTATTCACCTTTGTCCGCTGCGCAAACATTAGGGAATAAATGACGGGCCGCACCGTTTCTGGGAAGGGACGGCACGAAGGAAAGTGGGTATGTTCGGCAACTGGCGAACCGGATCGGCACTGGCGGCGGCGCTGCTGCTGGGCCTGCTCGCGCCGGCCATGGCGCATGATCGCGGCGAGCCTGGCAGCAGCGGCGGGCAGAACGCGCAGGAACGGCTCGACCGTGATTTGTCGCGAATCGACCAACGCACTGCCGAGACCGCAGCCCGCACCGCCGAGGAACGCGCCAAGATCGAATCCCGCGCCGCCGAAGATCCTGCCAAGGCCGCCGAAGACCTTGCCAAGCTCGATGCTGACACCGCCAAGGAAGCGCAAAAGATCGAGGAAGACCGCACCAAAGCGGAAAGCGATTTCACTGAGGAGGCCGCCAAGGAAGCCGAGGACGCGGCACGCGTCGATAGCAGCGGTGAGGATGGCGGCAACCACGGATCAAGCCGCGACATCGCCGACCTCGGTTCGAGCGAAGGTGCCGACCACGACCGCGACGGCTTCGCGGTCAAGCCGGGCGAACTGGTGGCGACCAGCCTGACCCCCGATCGCCAGGCAGCCGCCGAAGCCGCAGGCTTCAAGGTCATCGGGACCGAACGGCTCGAGGCGCTCAACCGCGACATTGTCCACTTCGCGGTCCCGCCGGGGATCGAACTCAGTCGCGGTCTCGACCAGCTGCGCGTGCTTGCTCCTGAAGCAACGGTGGATCTGGTTCACTACTATGGTCTGGGTCTGACGGCGGGCGAAAAGGGCAAGCCGGTCCGCAACCGCACGATTGCCTCTGGAGCCGCCCAGCCGATCACCGTCGGACTGATCGACACCGCCGTCGCCGCGCATCCCGCGCTCGCCGCTTCACGTCTGATCCCGTGGCAGGTCGGTGCACTGCCCGGCGCGCCGCTTGAACACGGCACAGCGGTCGCTTCGCTTCTCGCGACCGAAGGTCGCGGTCCGATCTACTCGGCGAACATCTTTCGTGGGCCAGCCGACCGGCCATTCACTTCGGCCGACGTCATCGCCCGCGCGCTCGAATGGATGATTGAACACAAGGTGCAAACGATCAACATGAGCCTCGCCGGCCCGCGCAACGCGGTGCTCGACAACCTGGTGCGCGAATGTTTGGCGCGCGGCTATGTCATCGTCGCCGCAGCAGGCAATGGCGGACCAACCGCCCCGCCCGCCTATCCCGCCGCGCTCAAAGGCGTGATCGCGGTCACCGCGGTCGACAAGGATCACCGCATTTACCGCTATGCCCAGCAGGGAACTTATATCACCGTGGCCGCACCGGGAGTCGATGTTATCGCGGCCAATGCCCAGGGAGGCTTTGCGCGCTTTACCGGGACCTCGTTTGCAACGCCGCATATTGCCGGATGGATAGCGCGTTGCCGTAGCGGTGGCGCCAGCGCAACCGAATGTCAGGCGCGGCTCAAGCGGTCAGCGCGCGATCTCGGCCCCGCAGGCTTCGACAACACCTACGGCTTCGGGCTGGTCGACTGATCGGGCGAAATCCGATCAGATGTTGATGCTGGTCGGCACCCGGCTCGGCAGCAGGAACGGATAAGCGTACTGGCGCTGCGCGTTACGCGCGGCGATACGCTCTTCAACTGCCATCAGAGCGGCCTGGAAGCGCACCAGCGGCCCTTCGCTGCCCGTGACCTGCGGGTCGGTGAACCAAGCCGGATAGGGAAAATCGCGCGACAGGTACGTGCCGAGCGGACGGTAATGCAGCGAGCCGAGCAGATAGAGCACTTCGAGTTGCTTTAGCGCGAGCGGGGCCGGCGGCATCGCGGCGAGCCAGTCGGCGCGGTCGTGCCCGCGCTTATCCAGCGGAACGTCGCGCCACAGCGCCCCGGTCACCGCGGGGGCGAATTCCATGATCGCGGCTTGCGGGAAATTTACCGCTGCATGCTGGGCGCTGGCGGTGAACAGGATCATTGTGCAGCAATCGATCAGCTGATGGCGGGTCTGGATCGGGCCGAAGCCCATGATCTGGCCCTCACCCGCGATGTCTGCCGCCCACGCGGCGAGTTCGCTGTCGCCGCTCACTGCGGCATCGTCAGCATAGTACAACCCGACATAGCCCTGAACCCATTCGTGGATCGCCTGCCACACCAGCAAGGCATCGTCGCGATAGGGGTAGTCTGCCAGCGTGCTCTCAGTATCAACGCCGCGCGCCTTGAAATCGTTAGGCGGCATGCGCTCGGTGAAGTCGAAACTGAGGCGCGCGGTCGCGGCCATCTCCTGGCTGCTGACGATCGTCCCCGCGAAGATCCGGTCGATCGGCCCGCCTGCGGTGATCAGGCTGGTCGCCGCCTCATAATTGATGAACATCGTGCCTTCGAAGTGCGGCACCAGCAGCGCCCACAGCGGGTGGACCTCGGCCAGATGGCGGCGAGTGGCCACCGCGACTGCCTCGATCACCAGATGCGTGTGGGCAAGGTGCGCGAACAGTTCGTGCCAGTTGCCGTCAGCGACCTGCACCACCAGCTTGGCCAATTCCCAGCCCCATTGCTCGTCGGCGCGGACCGAGGGGGTGAAAATCGGATTTTCGCTCGGGTCCTGCCCGCACTGGATCGCCACCGGGACCAGCGACGAACCGTGCGGCGGCACCGCGAACAGAGCTATCGGGCAAGCGACGTATTTGGCCTGGCCACCGGTGGTTCCGGGCACCAGCACGTCAAGCGCGTGGTAATCGAGCACGAACAAGCGACCTTCGGAGAGCGCCTGCGTCAGGCTGTCACCATTGACGACGCTGGCATAAGTCGCATCCGAAAGCGGGAACTTGGCCGGGATCTTGTGGATGCGCTTGAGCAGCATCGGATTGGGCCCGGCGACACGCAAGCGGGCAAATTCTTCATCGTTCTGGAAGCACCAGGCAATGCCGGGAAGCGGAAGGGTCTGAAAAAGTTCGCGATAGGTCTCAAGGCTTTGCGGGAAAGCGCTGCCGAGCGTCTCTTCCTTGGCCACGCCCAGTTCGAGCACCGCACAGAGCTTGCGCGCATGGTCCTCGAACTTCGCCGCCAGCGCCTCTTCGCCCAGCGCGAGCAGCTCCAACTCGGCGTCCTGCTCAAGCCGCGACCATATGGTGCCGCCGCCGGTATTGTGCGCGATCTTGCCCTTGATCGCCACGACCTCGGCGGCGATCACCGCGGCCAGCGCCTCGTTGGCAGCGATCTCCACCGCATTGACCGCAAGGCCGCGCTGCTGGCCCAGCTTCTGCACCGCGAGGTGGTTCTCGACCAGAGAGACGAAGATCTCGGTGAGCATCACCCACCAGGTCAGCGTCGGCGTCTCATTCGAGGGCATGCCCTGCACCACCGGTACCGCTGGAAGCGAGGGGACCGCGGTGGTCCACTGGTAGCCGAGCCGCGTCAGGTCGAGCTGCACGGCGCGCGCGTCCTTGCCTTCGGGACTATCGTTCTGTGGGAGCGAAGGGTTGGCGGGCGCGGTGTGCGGCATCGGGCGGGCATCCTCAAAGTAATGACGATGCGCGCCGGGCTAGCCGAACATGGTTAACGCCATATCAACGCGGCTGAATAGCCGCGCTGCCTTAACCATTGTTTCAGGGCTGCTCCCTAATAAACAGCGTCGTGACTGGGGGCTTTCAAAGTATTCGCGCGTTCTTCGCGCCGCATATTCCGGAAGAGATCCGGAACGAATTTGTGCAGGCCTCCGCCGCGCAGATGCAGAAGCAGGCGCGGCTGCTGTTCCTCGCGCTCCTTCTGACCACGCCGACCGCCGCCTTCGCCGCCGCCCCGGGGGCGAGCCTGTGGGTGCGGCTCGCGGTGCCGGCGGCGATGGCGCTGTTCTGCCTCGCCGGCGTGCTCAACCTCAGCCGCGACCTGCGCCTTGCAGTGAGCGTGCGCCGCGCCGCCGCCTTCGTGCGCGAGGCGACCGTCGGTTCCTCGGCCATCGCGGTGATGTGCAGCGCGTGGTGCGTCTACTCATGGCTCGGCGCGCCCGAGGGGGAGCGGATCTACTATCCCGTGATCATCGCGCTCGGCGCTTTCTCGACCGCGTACTGCCTCTCCGCCGCGCGCGCTGCCGCGATCGCCAACATCGTGATCAACCTTGCACCCATGCTCCTCCTGCTGTTCACCTCGGGCAATCGCATGGACCTCGCGGTGGCGGTCAGCCTGAGCGTCGCCGCGGCGTTCCAGCTGCACATGATCCACACCCACCAGGCCCGGGTGATCGAGCTCCTGAGCCTGCAGAAGTCGGCGCGCGAACTCGCCCTGTCCGATCCGCTCACCGGCCTGCTCAACCGCCGTGCGCTGATCGACAACGCGCTCGCCTTGGGCGCCGAGGCCCCCTTGCGCCTGCTCCTGATCGACATCGACCACTTCAAGGCGGTCAACGACGCACACGGCCACGACATGGGCGACGCGGTGCTGTGCGAGGTGGCCGAGCGGCTCGCGATCCGCGCCGAACTGATGGGCAGCGTCGCGCGGCTCGGCGGCGAGGAATTTGCGGTGCTCGGCCGCGCCGACGCGCTGCCCCAGGCGCTCGCCCTCGGCCTGATCCACGACGTCCGCACCGCCAGCATGCCCCATGGCGGCACGATCACCATCAGCCTCGGCGTCGCCGAAGGCCCGGTCGCTTGCGAGGACGACTGGCGCAGCCTCTACCAACGCGCCGACCGCGCGCTCTACCAGGCCAAGCGCGACGGCCGCAACCGCGCGGTCGAGGCCCCGCCCCAGCCCGCAAGCCCGCCCGAAGCAACCCGCGCCGCTTAGGACTGCCCGGCGCGGGCCAAGGGTTCACGATCCACGCTTAGCATACAGTGGAAGAGCCTCTCACCCCTTCCGCTTCTTCCGCGCCGCATACCGCGCATCGCGCGCGGCTTTCAGCTCTTCCTCGCTCACGACCGGCGCCTTGGCGGCCTCGGCGGCAGCTTCGGCGGCGGCGGCTTTTTCGGCTTTGGCTTGTTCGATTGCAGCCTTCTTGGCGGCGCTCTTTTCGGCCTGGGCTTTTTCGCGGGCGGCCTGCGCGGCCTGGCGCTCGGCGACTATCGCCGGGTCGAGCGGGGGTTTGGCGGCCAGTTTGGCCAGGGCCTTTTCGCGGGCCTGGCGGGCGAGTGCGGTGCGTTCTTCGAAGCTGGGGTCTTTGTAGGAAGCCATAGTGTTTAGCGGTTCTCTTGGTTTAGCGTGATTGGATCGGGGTTTAGCACGGTTTTGCGGGGTGTGGGGAAGAAAGGTCCTTCGACAGGCTCAGCGCTCAGGATGAGCGGAGCGTGTTGGGCGGGTGCCCCTCCACCACCTTCGGTGGTCCCCCTCCCCGGTTCGGGGAGGAATGGGGAGAGTTAGCCCCCTACCCTTTATTGGAGGGGGTTGGGGGTGGGCAGTCTCGCCACTTCCAACGTTTCGTTTTCGGGATAGCCCCCACCCCCAGCCCCTCCCCTGAAGGAGAGGGGGGCAAGGGTCACTCCTCACCCATACGGAGAGCCGCGATGAAGGCTTCTTGGGGGATCGACACATTGCCATACTCCCGCATCCGCGCCTTGCCCTTCTTCTGCTTGTCCAGCAGCTTCTTCTTGCGGCTGATGTCGCCGCCGTAGCACTTGGCGGTCACGTCCTTGCGCATTGCCGCAATCGTCTCGCGGGCGATGACTTTGCCGCCGATCGCGGCCTGAATCGGGATCTTGAACAGGTGCCGCGGGATCAGGTCCTTGAGGCGCTCGCACATGCCCCGGCCGCGCTCCTCGGCGACCGAGCGGTGAACGATCAGGCTGAGCGCGTCGACCGGCTCGTTGTTGACGAGGAT
>JBJTLY010000240.1:0-5378 GCA_046063275.1 Novosphingobium sp.
GTTCGGGCCTTCGGGCGTTTCGATCGGGCAAATCCGGCCGTAGTGGGTCGGGTGCACGTCGCGCACTTCGAAGCCGGCGCGCTCGCGGGTCAGGCCGCCCGGCCCGAGCGCCGAGACGCGGCGCTTGTGGGTGACTTCCGAGAGCGGGTTGGTCTGATCCATGAACTGCGACAGCTGCGACGAGCCGAAGAATTCGCGCACCGCAGCAACTGCCGGCTTTGCGTTGATCAGGTCGTTGGGCATCACGGTCGAGACATCGACCGAACTCATCCGCTCCTTGACCGCGCGCTCCATGCGCAGCAGGCCGACGCGGTACTGGTTTTCGAGCAGCTCGCCGACCGAACGCACGCGGCGGTTGCCGAGGTTGTCGATGTCGTCGACATCGCCCTTGCCGTCCTTGAGGTTCACCAGTTCCTTGACCACGGCGAGAATATCGTCGGTGCGCAGGGTGGTGACGGTGTCTTCGGCGTCGAGCTGAAGACGCATGTTGAGCTTGACCCGGCCCACCGCCGAAAGGTCATAGCGCTCGCCATCGAAGAACAGGCCTTCGAACAGCGCTTCGGCGGTCTCGCGCGTCGGCGGCTCGCCGGGGCGCATGACGCGGTAGATGTCGGCCAGCGCATGATCGCGATCGGGGGCCTTGTCGGCCTTGAGCGTGTTGCGGATCCAGGGACCGGTCGAAACGTGATCGATGTCGAGCAGTTCGAGCTGATCGATCCCCGCCTTGTCGAGCATGTCGAGGTTTTCCGGCGAAACTTCGTCACCGGTCTCGATATAGATGCGGCCCGTGCTTTCATCGATCAGGTCGCGTGCGGCATAGCGACCGAAGATTTCCTCGGTCGGGATGAGCAGGTCGGTCAGGCCGTCCTTTTCCGCCTTGTTGGCAGCGCGCGGGCTGATCTTGGTGCCGTTGGCGAAAATGATCTCGCCCGACTTGGCATCGACGATGTCGAAGGTCGGCTTCTGGCCGCGCCACTGGTCAGGAGCATAAGGCAGCACCCAGCCGCCCTGGCCGCGCTTCCACAGCACGGTCTGGTAGAAGTGGTTGAGGATCGCTTCGTCATCGAGGCCGAGCGCGTGGAGCAACGCGGTGACCGGCAGCTTGCGCTTGCGGTCGATGCGGACGTTGACGATGTCCTTGGCGTCGAATTCGAAATCGAGCCACGAACCGCGATAGGGAATGACGCGGGCGGCGAACAGGTACTTGCCGCTCGAGTGGGTCTTGCCGCGGTCATGGTCGAACAGCACGCCTGGCGAACGGTGCATCTGCGAAACGATCACGCGTTCAGTGCCGTTGATCACGAAGGTGCCGTTCTCGGTCATGAGCGGCATGTCGCCCATGTAAACGTCCTGCTCCTTGATATCGAGCACCGAGCGGGTCTCGGTTTCGGCATCGACCTCGAACACGATCAGGCGCAGCGTCACCTTCATCGGCGCGGCATAGGTGATCCCGCGCTGGCGGCACTCGGTGGTGTCGTACTTGGGGTCTTCCAGCTCGTAATGGACGAAGTCCAGTTCGCTGGTCCCGGCAAAGTCGCGGATCGGGAAGACCGAGCGCAACGTCTTTTCGAGGCCCGAGACATAGCCGATCGCCGGGTCCGAGCGCAGGAACTGCTCATAGCTTTCGCGCTGAACCTCGATCAGGTTCGGCATCTTCACCACTTCGTGGATGTCGCCGAAGATCTTGCGGATGCGCTTGGGCGCTGCGGCGCGATTCGCCGGCTGGAGAGCGGAAGCCTTCTTGGCCATGGGAGGGTGTTGCCTCTTTGCTTTATGCCGGGAGAACCCCGGCGGAAATGATGCCACGTGCGGTACTGGCGCCATCAAACGCGAAAAGGCCGCATGGCAAACACCTCAAAAAGAGAGGCAGCCCGCAGCCTTCGCGTCAGATGGATAACCCGCCGCTTCCTTTCGTGGAAGGTCCCCGCGCATGGACCCGCCTTGCTCGAAGCGCCGAGCGAGAGGGGCATATAGGGAGCGGGCGGTGAAGTGTCAAACACCCGCCGCAAATATCGAAAGGGCGGCGCTCCCCCCGAAGCGCCGCCCTTCCTTTTTCCGCCCCCGAGGCGGTATCAGAATATCAGAAGACGCCGGGCACCAGCCGCCAGCGGGTTTTGCCCATAAAGTCGCGGTAGGCGGGATCTTCGCCCAGCAGGCGCTCCTCGGCCAGAATGCGCAGGATCTGCGCCCACCACCCGATCGTATAGATCACCAGATTAAGCGCGCTTGGCATCAGCATCAGGATGCCCACATTGACCAGCAGATAGCCGGCATACATCGGATGGCGCACCAGCCGGTACATGCCGTCGGTCTTGACCGTGCGGTTGGCCGGGGCGATCCCGAAGCTGCGGCGCAGGAACAGCTTGGCGGCAATCTGCACCGCGTTGCCGGCCAGAACCAGCGTCACCGCCGCCGGCACCAGCCACTTCAGCGCAGCAGGCGTATCGACCGGCTGGATCAGCAGCGGCGCAAAGGTAGCAGTAATCGCCAGCAGCCAGTCGCCCAGTTTGAGCGAGATGGTGTCGCTCGGGCGGCGCAGCAGCACGAAGATCAGCACCGCAGTCTCGGCGATCATCACCAGAGGCGCGAACATGTTGGTGGACGTGAAGACGCGCTGGGCGAGCCATGCCCAGAGCACGACGATGGCCAATTGCTCGAACCGGTCGAGCCGCGCCGGGGTGAGCCAGCGGGGGAGAGTGGCGGCAGGAACGGCAGCTGTCATGCAACCGGAATCGCAGGATATGGTTAACTTTGCGTAAGCGCTAACTGCGCCCGTCTTAGTTTGTGGCAACTGCGTCGTGTCTGGGTTCACTCGCTTGACAGTTGCAATACCACTTCGCACTGATTGTTTGTCAAGATGCAACGTCACAACCCGGGGGGGGTATGGGGCACGTAAATCTCGAGAATACTTTCTACTCGGTATTGTTCGCCGTAATCGTGGCGATCGTGGTTTCGCTCGACGTGTGCGGGCTTATGGCCTCGCGTTCACGGCAGCTCGTCCGGGACGGCAAACCGGACGCCCCCAGACTGCTCAAGGAAGCCATATTGCACGGTGCGACCCATGCGGCCCTATTCGGTCTGTATCTTGTCATCATGAATTCGGTCGCATTTTTGTCTGCTTATGCTCCGATGCATTGGAAAGACTTCGATTCGGGATACAACGGGCTTGAAGCGGTGAGGACGTGCGTCCTCCTTGTTTCGATGATAACCGTCGCGCTGATCTGGAACACTTATCGCAGGAAAATCGTCGATTCGATCGACGACGATACCAGCGACGAAAACATCCTAGCGAATTCAACCCGCATCGACATCCAGGTGCTGTTCATAGCGGCGCGGGCGCGGCTGCGTAACACTCGCCTCGCTACGATTTCGATGTACCTGTCGGTGGCGGTAGACATGCTGGCGATCAGCGCGCTCATAAGGGTCTACGTACCCGGATCGCCTGACGCGGCGAATGTCAGGGCCGGCGCAGAGCACGTCATTCCGCACCTGAACTTCTTCAACTTGCCTGAATGGCTACAGATTCTGTTTTTCATGGGTATAATCTTCGTGGTTGTGTCGGGACTCGCCTATGCGACCGGCTCGGTGGTCATTCTCAGGGAGTTGACCCGGCGACCTGGGACCGGCCTGGTGCTGCGTGTGCTCGAGCCCTTTTTGGTGTTCTGGATCATGATCCTGGCCATGGACCATCTGTTTGGCTTCGGTGCCGCAGGTCCGGCGGATTTCTGGGAGAAGATGCTTTACGCCGGGATGACCGCCATGCTCCTTACAGCCTTGCTCATCTACCATGCGGGGTGGAGCGAAATCCAAGCCGCAGTCGCTGCTTCCGCAATCGATCAGACTGCGCTGCAGCCAAGTCGCGCAAAGGCCATCTCAGAAGCCGAATGGCGCGAATTCGTGCGGCAGACAATCGGTCGTGCCCTCCAGGTCGGAACGGCGCTTGTCGCGACGATAGTCGTCCTCGCGGTGCTGCTTGTCGTAACGCAACGCCAAGCAATGCAATCTGGCAGTGGGCTGGCGGAATTGTTCGATCTTGTCTCAATCGTGGTTGGCATCGTATGTTTGCTGTATCAGTTCGCCCCAATTCGCTGGCTTGCGAAGTTTGAACTGAGAACAGATCGCTTCTTGTTCAGTGGTTTGGATCGCCAAGGTCGCGTGACAAGGATCGGCTACCGCGATGTCCTAAGTCAGAGGGGTACAATAGTCGCTGCCGCGGCGGCATTCGTAATCCTTTTCTATGTTCACCTGAATTACTGGCATTTTCAGCTCGCGAGCAGCTTCCGCGACGAAGAAGCATTCATCAAGCCGATCGGAACTCTCGTCCTTATCATTTCCGGCGTGTGCGTCGCCTTGCAGTGGCGCGAATGGCGCCAATTGGCGGCATTCGACGAACCTGACGATCACGGCGAAGTTGAGCTCTTTCGCGCTTCGGTCAGCGAGACCCTGGCATGTCTAGGGCTGGTGCTGCTGGCCGTACAATGTTTGACACGCCTGGTGTAGTTCAAGTCGAACAAGGCCTTGGCATTGCGACAGCTGCCAGGTTTGCAATGTAAGCGCCGCCAAGCTTGACTTAAAGTGCGGCGGTGCTAGTGGCGCCGTCTGAGCGGGCCTTCGCGTCCGTTCAACCGTCCGAGACAGTTGCTGGTGGTTTCCACCTTAATTCGCAGCCTAGACGGGGACAGAGATTTTTCGGGTTCGCATCATTGCGGCCCGGCATGGCGTTTTCGGCGCCCTCCTTCCCCTTCGAACGGAACCGCCCGTGGGTGCTTCGGCAGCCGCGGACAACGTAGCCGGTTGCCGGGGGTCTTCTCCCAGCAGCCAATTTGAAGGAGTTAGGCATGGATCGTTCGCAGAAAGCCGAATCGGTCGCATCGCTCAACGCGGTCTTCAACGAGGTTGGGGTGGTGATCATCGCCCGCAACCTCGGCCTCACCGTTGCGCAGTCCACTGCGCTGCGAGGGAAGATTCGCGAAGCCGGTGCATCGTACAAGGTGGCGAAGAACCGTCTTGCCAAGCTTGCCATCAAGGACACTGACTACGCCGGGCTGGATGACTTGTTCACCGGCCCGACCGCGATCGCCACTTCGGTCGATCCGGTGGCTGCCGCCAAGGCAGTCGTGGATTTCGCCAAGACGAACGACAAGCTCGAAATCGTCGGCGGATCGATGGGTTCGCAAGTGTTGAACGCCGAAGGGGTCAAGGCTCTCGCCTCGCTTCCCTCGCTTGATCAGCTGCGCGGCACCATCATCGGTCTGGTCCAGGCACCGGCGACCAAGATCGCCCAGCTTACCACCGCTCCGGCGGCCAAGCTGGCCCGCGTCTGCGGCGCATACGCCAAGGCAGCTTGATCCAAGCGTTCAACGATTATTCCGGACCCA
>JBJTLY010000241.1:0-8111 GCA_046063275.1 Novosphingobium sp.
CGCGGGTGCTGAGCGTGAGTACAAAGCCGCGCTTGCCCTCGGCATCGACCGTCTCGCCGCAGAGCCGCCCAGGCATCTGCCGCACAAACTTTTCGCGGCAACCGAACAGGCCGAGGTAAGGTCCGCCGAACTGCAGACCAACCCCTAGCGACTGCCCCTCGCCGACCACGATGTCCGCGCCGAGATTGCCCGGAGCCTCGAGCAGCCCGAGCGCGACCGGCTCGGTCACCACCACGACCAGCAGCGCGCCCTTGGCGTGGGCAGCTTCGGCGATTGTCGCGAGATCGGGAATGCGGCCGAGCACGTCGGGGTACTGAACCACGACGCACGAGGTCGCGTCGTCAATCCCACTGATCAGGCCTTCGGGGCCGGGCTCGCCAACCAGCTTGGGCGGCTGCGCGTCGATCGAATCGCCGGTAAACTTGGCCATGGTGGTGATCGTCGCGGCATAGTGCGGGTGCAGCCCGCGGCTCAGCACCGCGCGGCTGCGCTTGGTCACCCTGCCCGCCATCGCCACCGCTTCCCAGCACGCGGTCGATCCGTCGTACATCGAGGCATTGGCGATATCGGTCCCGAATAACCGCGCCACCTGGGTCTGGAATTCGAACAGCACCTGCAGCGTACCCTGCGCGATTTCCGGCTGGTACGGCGTATAGGCGGTGAGGAACTCGCCGCGCTGGATCAGGTGATCGACCGAGGCCGGGATATGGTGCTTGTAGGCTCCTGCCCCTAGGAAGAACGGCACAGAACCCGCGCTGATATTCTGAGCCGCGAGCGCACCCATGTGCCGCTCGACCGCCATTTCGCTGACATGCATCGGCAGGTGGGCGATCGGGCCAGCAAGGCGGGCTTCTGCGGGGACGTCGACGAACAGGTCATCGATTGTGGCCGCCCCGATTACACCGAGCATGTCGGTACGGTCGGCGGGGGTAAGGGGGAGATAGCGCATCAGTTGCTCTCGTTCGTAGGAGTAGGACCAATTTGCAGAACCCGCAGCAGTTTGGGATTCTTCAGCTCGGATGCTCGATCCATGCAGACGGTAATCATTTCGCCTTCGTTGCCGGCGTCTTTGCTGTGGTCAAAGCACGTCGGATCGATCACGCCTTCGACCTCCACCAACAGCTCTCGGCCGCGGTATGCTGCCACTTTTCGATCAAACGACCGGGAGGAACCAATGTTGATTGATTGCCCCAGTTTTCCGGGCTTCTCATAGAGAATGCATCCAAGATTGTAGCAGGTTTGGAGCCAACCCTTGGAGCGAACCCGTTTTCCGCTCAACGCTTCGTGTTGCTCGACGATTTGTGCGATTGGCAACACGCGTGATGTGCCAGCTGTGGTTGTGCAGGCAGCAACCAACGCCGCAAAGCAAGAAAACAGGCCAACCTCCAACCGCACCAATCACAGCCCCGCCACGAACTCGTCGTAAGCCGCGCGGTCCATCAGGCCGTCGAGCTCGCTGGTGTCGGAGAGCGTCACGCGGAACAGCCAGCCGCCGCTTTCGGGATCGGTGTTGACCAACTCGGGCTCACCCTCAAGCGCACCGTTGGCTTCGGTAACCGTGCCCGACACCGGGGCGTAGACGTCCGATGCAGCCTTGACGCTGTCGACCACGCAAGGCGCGTCGCCCTTTTTCAGCGTCGCGCCCGCTTCGGGCAGCTCGACGAAGGTGATGTCGCCAAGCTGGCCTTGGGCGTAATCGGTGATACCGACGGTGCCGGTTTGGCCGTCAACTTCGATCCATTCGTGGTCCTGGGTGTAGTAGGTCGTCATGGCTGGGACTCCTCAGCGGTGATAGCGATGGGGGACAAAGGGAAGCGGCGTAACGGTGGCGGCAAGGCGCTTGCCGCGCACTTCGATTTCCAGCGCGGTGCCCGGTGCGGCCTGCGCGGTGGAGACGTAAGCAACGGCGATCGGCTTTTCGATGCTGGGTGAGAATCCACCTGAAGTCAGCACGCCAACTTTCTCGTTTCCGGCGAAAACTTCCGCACCTTCGCGCGCGGCTTGGCGGCCTTCGAGGCACAGCCCGACCCATTTACGCGGTGCGCCATCCGCAAGTTCGCGCAAGACGCGGTCCGCGCCAAGGAACCCGCCTTCGGTGCGGCGGCGCTTGTTGATCGCGAACTGGAGGCCAGCGTCGATGGGTGAGGTCTCTGGCGAAAGGTCGTGCCCATAAAGCGGCAACCCGGCCTCAAGCCGCAGCGAATCGCGCGCACCCAAGCCAATCGGCTTCACCTCAGGCTCGTCGCATAGCAGGTCGGCAATCGTCTCGGCAGCCTCGGCGGGGAGCGAGATTTCGAACCCGTCTTCGCCTGTATAGCCCGAACGGCTGATCGAAACCTCCGCCCCGCCCAGGATGAACTTGCCGAACTTCATGAAGGTCAGCGCGGAGAGCGGCCATTCGCCGCTAACGTGCCGTTCGAGCGCGGCAAAAGCCTCAGGCCCCTGCAGCGCCAGCAGTGCACGATCATCGAGGTGGTTGAGCGTGATCTCGTCGGGCAGATGCTCGCGCAGGTGGGCGATATCGTCCCACTTGGTCGCGCCATTGACCACCACGTAGAGGCTGTCCGGCCAGCGCGAGACCATCAGATCATCAAGCACACCACCGTCTTCATCGAGCAGCAGCGAATAGCGCTGCATGCCGAGCTTCAGCGTGGAGAGATCGATCGGCAGCAGCGCCTCCACGGCGGCGTCCACACCCTCGCCCGAAAGCTGCAGCTGGCCCATGTGCGATACGTCGAACAGTCCGGCATGTTCGCGGGTCCACAGATGCTCGGCGATGATGCCTTCATACTGCACCGGCATGTGATAGCCGGCGAACTCGACCATGCGCCCGCCGCGTGCGCGGTGCCAGCAATCCAGCGGCAGCGTTTCGATCTCAAGTTCTTCGAACAGGTCTTCAAGTTCGGACACAGGACAGGGCTCCGCACAGGACAAAAAGTCGCGTGCCCCCTCTGTCACGGAAACCTGAGAGCTTTCCCCTGCCCTTTCGGACAGGGTTACCCCTTCGGCGGCCCCCGCAGGTGCGGGAACACTTTCCAGAGCATCGCTATCGACCCACGCGGTCCATTAGCCTGAGAGATTCCGGGGCGGTTGCTCCTTCGGCGCCTTCGGTCCGGTTACCCGAATCGAAGAACTCTCCCGCGCGATCAGCGACTTTGGCGGGATGGCTGGGCTGCCCCGTCAAGTCAACGCTGAGGAAAGATAATTCCCCCGTCCGGGTAATTTTTCTTACCCGGCGCGGCTGGCTGCACGAAGGATGGCGTCGTGCTCGAACACGAAACGCCCAGCCATTTTCTCGCGGGTGAGGCCGACAATCGCGCGGGCCACCACATCGGCCTTGATCGAGCGGTACCTGGCATAGTCGCCGTGCAACGCCAGATCGATCAGGGGGCTGGCGATCATACCGAGGCGCTCAGCCGGACGCAGTTCCGCGCGGTTGCCGCGCAACAGCCCGGGGCGAAGGATATCGAGCCTGGGCAGACCTACCTTGCCCAGCTTCTGCTCAACCTCACCTTTGACCCGGAGGTAGAAGTTCTTCGTCGCCGGATCTGCCCCGACGGAGGACACCGTTATCATCTGGCGCATCCCCGCGGCCTTGGCAGCACGGGCGCAGGCGAGCACGAGGTCTTCATCCACTGCCCGGAACGCCGCCTCATCCTTGCCCGCCTTCTTCCAGGTGGTGCCGAGCGCGGAGACCAGCACATCGGCATTGGTCGCAGCGATCGCATCCCCCCAATTGGCGGGATCGGCGAGCAGCACTTCCATCCGAGCGCCTTCGGGCAACTTGAACTCGCGGCGCGCCACAGCGACGATGCGCAGATCGGGCCGCCCCACTGCAAGACGGATCAGGCTCGACCCGACAAGACCCGAAGCACCGACCAGCGCGATCCGCGTCACCTTAGACATTGCGCAGGTCCTCAGGCGTCTCGCCATAAATCCGCTGGTGCGCAGCGATAGCAAAGCGGTCGGTCATGCCCGCGATGTAATCAGCAATATGGCGGCTGCAGGCGGGCTCCTCATAGGGGCATCGCGCTGCCCAGTTCGAATCCATCAGTTCAGGATCCTGCGCATAGGCCGCGTAAAGCTCGGCCGTAACCGCGCGCGCCCGGCCAGCGGTCAGCAGCTGCTGCGGGTGGTGGTAAAGTGTGTCGTACATGAACTTCTTCAGCCCGCGTTCCTGCTCGGCCATCGCGGTTGAAAAACCAACGCTGGCCCGGTCCGCACCGCGCACATCGGCGACCGAAGCAA
The DNA here is from genome assembly GCA_046063275.1 of Novosphingobium sp. GTDB lineage: Bacteria > Pseudomonadota > Alphaproteobacteria > Sphingomonadales > Sphingomonadaceae > Novosphingobium. The sequence continues at coordinate 4,249 of JBJTLY010000241.1, forward strand.
AGTCCTTCACCCGCACCGCGGTTTCGCCGATCACATCGTTGACCATCAGGCCAATCTGCCCGCGGACCAGCTCGCGCAAGCGGCGGTCCTGCGGGGCATCGGGGAACTTCTTCTCGATCGCGCGCCATTGGTCGGCGATGAAGTCCATCGTCAGGAGCTGGTCGAGGTGCAGGAATCCGGCGCGCAAACCGTCATCGATATCGTGGTTATCGTAGGCGATGTCGTCGGCAATCGCCGCAACTTGCGCTTCGAGGCTCGGCCAGGTCTGCAGCTGGAGCGGATAGGCTGCATCGAGTTCCGCCAAGGCCCACGGTACCATGCCGAGCGGGCCATTATGCTTGGCGAGGCCTTCCAGCACCTCCCAGCTGAGGTTAAGCCCGTCATGCTCGCAATAGGGGCTTTCCAGTCGCATCAGTACACGCAGGCAGTGCGCGTTGTGATCGAACCCGCCCGACTTCAGCAGCGCATTGTCGAGCGCTTCCTCACCCGCGTGGCCGAACGGCGGGTGGCCGATATCGTGCGCGAGGCACAATGCCTCGGTCAGATCCTCGTCCAGCCCGAGTGCGCGGGCGATGACCCGGCCGATCTGGGCGACTTCAAGGCTGTGGGTCAGCCGGACCCTGTAGTGATCACCATCGGGCGCGACGAAGACCTGGGTCTTGTGGCGCAGACGGCGGAAGGCGATTGAATGGACGATGCGGTCACGGTCGCGCTGCCATGCGCTTCGCGGACCGCGCGCCAAGGCCGCCTCGAGCGGAAATTCACGCCCCTTGCTCTGCGCCGGATCGCTGGCGTAGCGCGCCGTCAACCGCGCCTCATCCGCCCATGATCCAGTCAACCGCGGCTTCGGAGTGGATCCGGGTGCAGTCATAGATCGGCAAGACGTTGGCCTGCGTGGTCACGATCATTTCGAGCTCGGTGCAGCCCAGCACCACCGCTTCGGCGCCGTCCTGTCCCAGGTTGGTGATGATCGTCTTGAGTTCGCGCTCAGCCTGACGGCTCGCCTTGCCGAGCAGCAGTTCGTCATAAATGATCCGATCGAGCGTATCGACGAAGGCCATCTCGGGCGGCAGCAGTTCGATGTCCTTGGCGATCAGCTTCTGGCGGTAAAAACTTTCGAGCATCACGTTACGGGTGCCGATCAGTCCGGCCTTTTTGACGCCGTCTTTGGCCATCTTGTCGGCGACGCATTCGGCGATGTGGATCACCGGAACTTTCACCGCTGCAGCGACCTGATCATAGACCTTGTGCATCGAATTCGCGCCGATGATGATCGCGGTGGCCCCGGCCTTTTCCAGCCGCTTGGCGCTGTCTGCCAGTACCCCGGCGGCACGTTTCCATTCCTCAGCGGTCGCCAGCCGTGACAGTTCGGCAAAATCGAGGCTCTCGATCAACAACGGCGCGCTGCTGCGCGGGCCGGCTTTCGCCTGCACCAGCTTGTTGATGCGCTCATAGTAACTGCGGGTCGACAGCCAGCTCATGCCGCCGATCAGGCCAAGTTTACGCAAGCGAATACTCCCGGGTATGCAAAAAGCCCCTGCTTGAGGCGCACTTAGGGGAGGCGGTGGCGCGCGTCCACCCGCAGCACCTTTCAATTTGGCATTGCTGCCACTCGGTTCGCCGCAAGCCAGTGACCCATATCGGTAGCACTCTTATCCGCTACCTCCTGCTGCGGCATGTGGCCCGAATCTGGATAGATGATCACCGTGCTGCCTGGGATCGCCAGCCCGAACCACTGCGCCGTGGCGGGCGCGATCAGGCTGTCATGCGCGCCCCACATGATCAGCACCGGCATCTTGAGCGTGGCGAGCTGCGCCTTGTCAAAGGTGAACCACCCGCCCGAAAAGCGCGTCATCGTCGCCTTGCGGTTGCCCGGATAGCGCAGCAGTTCCCAGAACCGGTCGACCATCGCCGGGGTGACCACCGCCTGATTGTACACCGACTGGTGCAGGCTCTTCTCGATCAGGCTGCGCGGGGTAATCGTCTCCATCAGCCGGTTGACCACCGGCATCCGCGCGATCTTGAAGCCGATGTTGCCCGGCTCCTTCGACAGCGGCGGGCCGCCGCCCGCATCGAGCAAGACCAGCGCGGTCAGCTTGTCGCCGTGAGCCAGCGCGTAATGCAGCGCATTGGCCCCGCCCATCGAATTGCCCGCGAGCACGAATTTCTGGACGCCCAGCTTGCTGGTGACCTGATCGATGGTGTCGACGAAGGCTTTGGGCGAATAGTCGCCATGCGGCTCAGGCCCGGTCAGGCCGTGACCTATCTGGTCGAAGCGGATTACGCGGTAGGTCTTGGAGAGCTGCGTGGTCCACGGATCCCACGTATGGAGGTCATCGTTCGAACCGTGGAGCAGCACGATCACCGGCGCATCGCGCGGCCCCTCATCGCGGACGTGGACCTTGAGGCCATTGCCGAGATCGACGAACTGCGAGGGCGCCCCGCCGTACTTGGCGCGCATCGCGGCGGGGTCGGTATCGGGGGTGCGCAGCACGAGATAGCCGCCGACCAGCACCACCAGCAGAACGACCAAAATTCGCTTAAGCCACTTCATCGCTTCATCTCCCCAATCCAGCGCTGCACCGCAGCAAGGCCTGCGGGATCGAGCGCCGAACGTCCCAGTTCAGGCATCGCCACCCCGCCTTCGAGGCTGGCCATCCGATAATAGAGAATCGAGTGCGCGGCGTCGCCCGGCACCACGTCGAAATCGAGATTGCCCGAGCCGCGCCCCGCCGCGACCGGGCGCTTGCCGATCCCGAGCTTAATCGGATCGCTCTGCTGCCAGCCGAGGTACAGCCCCGAATTGGACGCTGCGCCATCGGGGTTGTGGCAATGCGCACAGTTCGCCTCAAGGTATCCGCGCGCGGCCAGCGCGGCATCGGCGTGGTCGCGGTCCTCCCACAGCGGGATGCGCTTGGTTACTGTCGGGACCTTGTCGAGCTTGCCGGCCTTGTTCAACGCCTCAAGCCAGGCGGCGGAGAGGTTGTAGGCCTTGGGCCCGATCGGGGTAACCTGCCCCGCAACGCCGTGGCATTCCTTGCACTGGTTCTTGTTCGGGACGGCATAGCTGATCGGCTGGCCGTCGGGACCGGCCAGTTCGATCCGCTTGCCGCCCAGCGTCAACCGAGCCTCTTGCTGATCCGCGTCCCACACATAGGGCAGCGCCAACCAACCCCCAGCGCGGTGAAGGAGCACGCGCGTCTCGATCAGCTTGCCGCCAAACTTGAAAGTCTTGATCAGTGCCGAACCGACCGGGAGATCGAGCAGACCCTCACCTTGGGCCTTGGCCTGCTGGCCGGGAGGAATGTAAACGAACCGCAGCTTCGCCGCGCCGTCGGACCACAGCGGGGTGTTGAGGCGGTAGGGCGTCACTCCCGGTCCCGGAATCTGCGCCGTCCCATCCGCAAAGAAGCCATATTCGCTCAGCGCGGCGGGGAATCCCGCCCCGCTTATTGCATCAGGGTTGATGGCGGGCGCCGCCGCCTTGGCAGCCAAAGCACCTCCCACGAGCACCAAGGCCGCAGCCAGCAACCTCATGGTCTGGCGCGAGCGTCCAGCGCAACAGGGGCTCCGCGCATAGGCATGCCCTTGACCGCAACCGGCTTCCTCGGCGGGACCATATGCGGCTTGGCCTCATGCATCCCACCGGTGGTTATCCCGTCGAGCGAAAGCGCCGGTCCCGACAGCGACGCAAACGGCCAGGCCTTGCTTGCACCGTCCCACACGATCCCCGGCAATGCCCCACCAAAGGCTGCAGCAAGCTGGTCACCGCCCGGTATCTGAGGTTCGTTCCCGCCCCCCACGATACGGTTCTTGCCGATCACGATGCGGCGCGGATTGGGGTTGTAGGTCTTGTCGGTGAA
>JBJTLY010000242.1:0-5240 GCA_046063275.1 Novosphingobium sp.
CGCACCTCGGTGCCTCTACCGATGAAGCGCAGGTCAACGTCGCGATCCAGGTGGCCGAGCAGCTTTCGGACTACCTCGTCCATGGCGGGGTCACCAACGCGCTCAACATGCCGAGCCTGAGCGCCGAGGTGGCTCCCAAGCTGAAGCCATACATGACGCTCGCTGAATAGCTCGGCTCGCTGGTTGGCCAGCTCACCACCGGGGCGATCCCGCGCATCTCGATCCACGCCGAAGGGGCGGCGGCCGAACTCAATATCAAGCCGATCGTCGCTGGCGTGCTCGCCGGGTTCCTGCGGGTCCAGTCGGACACGGTCAACATGGTCAACGCCCCGTTCCTCGCCAAGGAGCGCGGCATGGAAGTGCGCGAGATCAAGAGCGAGAAGGCGGGCGATTACCACACCCTGATCCGCGTTTCGGTCAAGACCGACGCGGGCGAGCGTTCGGTGGCGGGGACGTTGTTCTCGAACAGCGAACCGCGGCTGGTCGAACTGTTCGGGATCAAGGTCGAGGCCGAGCTCGCCGGGCATATGATGTACATCGTCAACGAGGACGCGCCGGGCTTCATCGGCCGGATCGGGACCCTGCTGGGCGAAAACGCGATCAACATCGGCACCTTCAACCTCGGCCGCCGCGATGCCGGCGGGGAAGCAGTGCTGCTGCTCTCGGTCGACAGCGCGGTTCCGGCTGCGGTGCTCGAACAGGCCCGCGCGATCCCCGGCGTGAAGCGGGTGATGGCTCTGGCGTTTTAAGGTCAATTCGGGCAACGGAGCGCGCGAGATGCAAGACACCGATCGCGATCTGTTGCCCGAAGGCCTTGAAGACCGGCTGCCGCCCAGCGCTGCTGCGGCGGCGAAAGTCACGCGGGCGGTGCTCGATTGCCTTGACGGGCACGGCTACGACCGCGTCCAGCCGCCGACGCTCGAGTTCGAAAAGTCGCTCGCCAGCCGGATGGCCGGGATCAGCCCGCGCCGCATGTTTCGCTTCGTGGATCCGGCGAGCCTGCGCACATTGGCGCTGCGCAGCGACATTACCCCGCAGATCGGCCGGATTGCCTCGACCAGCCTGGCCAGCGCGGCGCGGCCCTTGCGGCTGTGCTATGCGGGGCAAGTGGTCACCATCAAGGGCGACGGGCTCGACCCGACCCGCGAACACCTCCAGCTCGGTGCCGAATTGATCGGTGACGACAGCGTCGCGGCGGCAGGCGAGGTGGTCGCGGCTGCGATCGAAGCGCTCAGCGCCGCTGGCGCGACCGGCCTATCGGTCGATTTCACTTTGCCCGATCTGGTCGATACGCTTGCCGCCAAAGCTCTTCCCTTGGGCGCGGACAAGATCGAGGCAGTGCGGCGCGAGCTTGATGCCAAGGACGCGGGCGGGCTGGTTGCGGCGGGCGGGGCGGACTACCTGCCGCTGCTCACCGCGATCGGACCCTTCGACGCGGCGATCGAGCGGCTCGCAGAAATCGACGCGGGCGGCGCGCTCGCCAGCCGAATCGCAGCGCTGCGGGCGATCGCAGCGCGGGTGCAGGGCAAGGCGCGGCTGACGCTCGACCCGAGCGAGCGCCACGGTTTCGAATATCAGACCTGGTTCGGCTTCATGATCTATGCCGAAGGCGTCCCGGGCTCGCTCGGCCGCGGCGGCAGCTATACAATCAGTCCGAGCGACGAACCCGCGATCGGTTTCTCGCTCTATCCTGACAAATTGATCGACGCGCTCGCGAACGCCGAAGCCCCGCGCGACAAGTTGTTCCTGCCTTTGGGCCACGATCCCGACCACGCGGCGCGACTGCGCGCCATTGGTTGGCGCACTGTGGCTGCGCTGGGTGACGATTGTGATGCCCAGGCGCTGGGCTGCACCCACCGGTTGGAAGCCGGCGATGCGGTGAAGGTCTGACCGACAAAGCGGTAAACCGTGCATCGCGCACTTCGAACTCCGCTGGCCCTGCTCCCCGAGACTGAACCGCTGTTCAGACAACCGGTCTAATAAATATATGCATTTGAACGATTATTTCGTTCAAGCTCGGTTCGTCTCAACACGGTCCACGGCTCAACTCAAAAGCCGCTTGTCAAGGTTTTGCATCCCGGATTGCCTCCTCATCTTGAGGGCATGACGAAACGAACTGCACTATCGCCCAAGGCTTGCACCGCGATTGCCGCTGTCCTCGCCGCTGTCTCAACCCCGGTCTTTGCCCAGGACACCGCAGTGCCCGATCCGTCACCTGCGCCGGCACCTGCGGCACCTGCTGCTGCGACCCCCGCACCGATTGTTCTGCCTGAATTCAAGCCGCAGCCGGTCGCGCAGCCCGCTGCCGAGCCGAGCGTGGCAATGCCCGAACCCGCAGCGGATGCTCCTGTCGCGACTACTACTGCGGCGCGCGCAACCCCGCGTCAGGCAACTCGCAGTACCGCAACTGTTGCAGCTGCCCCTGCGGTTGCAAAGTCGAGTGCCCCGGCAACCACGTCCGCGCCGGTGACCGATACCGCGCCCATTACACCGTTGGCTAGCCCGGCTCCGGTGGCCTCAGCCGAGCCGGTTGTGCCGCCCACCAGGTCGGCAACGTCGGATAATACCGCCGAAATAGGCCTTGGTCTGCTTGGCCTCGTCGCGCTTGGCGGGATCGGTGCTTATGCCACATCGCGCCGCCGTCGCCGCGTGGCGAGCGACGAGTTTGCCGAAACCACCGTGCCCTTGGCAACGACGACCGCGCCGCGTGCTGCAGTTGCCCCGCCAGCTGCTCTGACGCCGCAGCCTGCGTGGAGGCCCGCGTCAACCACCGTCGTTGCCGCCTCGCCTGCGCCGTTCATGTTCGAGCGCAAGCCTGAAACTTCGCAGCCCGCGAAAGCTCCTAGAGTGCGTTCGGCCGACTTGATCCCGGTCGGGCTGCTCCCCACCGGCGCAGCCATGACCGAATTGTTCGAACGCATGGTCAACGCCGCGCCCGACAAGGACAATCCGTTCAAGAGCGACAAACGCCGCCGCGCCCGGGTACGCTGGTTGTTGAAGCAGCACGAATACCGCCTTGCCGACCCCGAAGGCCTGACCGCAGTGGATCGCTTCAATGCCGGGGAAAGCGGGTTCGATTTCCGCACCTACAAGCCCAGCAGCACGAGTCCCATCGATGAGGGGGCCGGCAAGGAGGTCATCCCCGCCTGACCTTGCCCTGAGCCCCAAGGCTCCCTCATCACCCTAGCCCGGCCCCTTCTCCTGGGGGCCGGGCTTTCGGTGTCAGGCGCCGAACGCCTTCTTCAGCCAGGCATCGACCACGGGGGTCGCAGCATAGTCCGGGTTGCCGAGTTCGCGGTTGATCTCGCCGTGGCCCTTGAGCCCGGTGCCGGGGAAATCGTTGCGCTGGGTGCGGGTGCCGCCCTTGATCAGCGCCGCTTCCAGTTCCTTGGCCTGCGAAATCCCGTCGGGCCGCTGGACGTGGAGCAGGAGGAAACTCGGCGCGTTGGGCGCTTCGGCATGGAACACCGGGCTCAGCGCCTGCTGCCGCACCGGATCCTCGCCAAAGGCCTGGATGTAGGTATCATGCATGAAGTTCCCGCCTTCCTTGATCTGGCGCGGCACATCGTAACAGGCGCCGTCGATCGGGATGATCCCGTCGACACTGGCAAAGCTGAGGCCGGCGGCGCGCAGATACTGCTCGTCGGTGCCGACCAGCGAAACCAGATGCGCCCCGGCGCTGTGGCCCATCAGCACGATCCGGGTGGGATCGAAGCCAAGCTGCGTGGCGTGGTCGATCAGGTATTTGACCGAGCGGGCAACGTCTGCCGCCTCATCCTCCACCGTGTTGTCCGGCACCAGGCGGTAGTTGATCGCGGCATAGGCATAGCCCTCGCCGGTGTAGTGCGGGGCCTTGTAATTGCCCGCCGCATTGTCCTTGCTGCCACGCTTCCACCCGCCGCCGTGGACGAAGATCACCAGCGGCGCGCGCTTGTTGCCGCTTTGCGCCGGCCAATAATCGAGCACCTGCAGCTTGTCAGGGCCGTAAGACAACGTCTGCTTGCCCGGCGGTTGGGGAATTTTTTCGCGGTCTCCGCCGCCAGCCTGCCGTGCAGCGATGCGTTCGCGCAGCCGGTCTCCGGGGCGCGCTTCGGCCAGGGTTCCTGCAACAAGCGCCAATGCGGCGCACGATAGAATGATTGTTTTCCTCATGACGCTCTCCTTTTGGGGAACGAATATTGCGCATTCGTTTCCAAGCGAGTCGCGAATTGTCGCGGATTGTCACCGTTTTGTGGCAGCCTCACCTTGCCCTTGCCCAATGCTTCCCCTAGGGCGCGGCACGGAATTGATCCCCCTGACTAAGGAACTTCCGTGGCCAACGTAACCGTGATCGGCGCCCAGTGGGGCGACGAAGGCAAAGGCAAGATTGTCGACTGGCTGGCAAGCCGTGCTGATGCGGTGGTCCGCTTTCAGGGCGGACACAACGCCGGGCATACGCTGGTGGTTGATGGCCGGACTTACAAATTGAGCCTGCTGCCCTCAGGCATCGTCACCGGCACCTTGTCGATCATCGGCAATGGCGTGGTGCTCGATCCGTGGCATCTCAAGGCCGAGATCGCTAAGCTCGAAGGTCAGGGCGTGTCGATCACGCCCGACAACTTCGCGATTGCCGACAATTGCCCGCTGATCCTGCCGCTGCACCGCGATCTTGATGGCTTGCGGGAAACTGCTGCGGGTTCGGGCAAGATTGGCACCACCGGCCGCGGGATCGGCCCGGCTTACGAAGACAAGGTCGGGCGCCGCGCGATCCGGGTTTGCGATCTGGCGCACCTCGATGCGCTCGATTCGCAGCTCGACCGGCTCTGCGCGCACCACGATGCACTGCGCGCCGGGTTCGGCCAGCCGCCGGTCGATCGCGCCGCCTTGCTTGCCGAGCTGCGCGAGATCGCGCCGTCGGTGCTGCAATATGCCCAGCCGGTGTGGCGGCGATTGAAGACGGTGCGCAAGGCCGGGGCGCGGATCCTGTTCGAAGGCGCGCAGGGCGTGCTGCTCGATGTCGATCACGGCACCTATCCGTTCGTCACCAGCTCGAACACGGTGAGCGGCACCGCCGCCTCGGGTTCGGGGCTGGGGCCGAGCGCGGCAGGCTTCGTGCTCGGCATCGTCAAGGCCTATACCACCCGCGTCGGTTCGGGCCCGTTCCCGACCGAACTGGAAGACGAAACCGGCCAGAAGCTGGGCGAGCGCGGCCACGAATTCGGCACCGTAACGGGCCGCAAGCGCCGCTGCGGCTGGTTCGA
>JBJTLY010000243.1:0-16180 GCA_046063275.1 Novosphingobium sp.
TGCTGTTCGTGGACGAAATCCACCGCTTCAACCGCGCCCAGCAGGACGGCTTCCTGCCGTTCGTCGAGCGCGGGACGGTGACGCTGGTCGGCGCGACGACCGAGAACCCCAGCTTCGCGCTCAACGCCGCATTGCTCTCCAGATCGCAGGTGCTGATCCTGCACCGGCTCGATGCTGCGGCACTGGATACCCTGCTGAGCCGTGCGGAAGAGCTGGAAGGTCCGCTTCCGCTTACCGCCGAGGCGCGTGAGGCGCTGGTCGCATCCGCAGATGGCGACGGGCGGTTCCTGCTCAATCAGGCCGAGACGCTCTACGCAGCCAAATTGCCTGAGCCGCTCGATCCCGCTGCGCTGGGCGCGTTCCTGCAGCGCCGGGTCGCGGTCTATGACAAGGACCGCGACGGCCACTACAACCTGATCTCGGCGCTGCACAAGGCGCTGCGCGGGTCGGACCCGCAGGCCAGCCTCTATTACATGGCGCGGATGCTGACCGCCGGCGAAGAGCCGCTGTATGTGCTGCGCCGTCTTGTCCGGTTCGCCAGCGAGGACATTGGCCTCGCCGACCCGCAAGCGCTGGTCCAGTGCCTCGCCGCGAAGGACGCTTACCAATTCCTCGGCAGCCCCGAGGGCGAACTGGCGATCGTCCAGGCCTGCCTCTACCTCGCCACCGCGCCCAAATCGAACGCGGCCTATATGGCGCAGAAAAGCGCGTGGGACAGCGCCCGCCAGACCGGCAGCCTCGCCCCGCCGCCGCACATCCTCAACGCGCCGACCAAGCTGATGAAGGACATCGGTTACGGCAAGGACTACGCCTACGATCATTCGGCCGAGGATGGCTTTTCCGGCGCGGATTACTGGCCCGAGGAAATGGAAGCCCAGACCTATTACCAGCCGGTTGAGCGCGGGTTCGAGCGCGAGGTGTTAAAGCGGATGGAATGGTGGGCCAAGCGCCGGGCCGAGCTTAGGGGCGAATGAAGCCCGACCGCTTCAGGCATTTCGCGGCGATCGATTGGTCAGGCGCGGCGGGCGAGCGGCATCACGGGATTGCGCTGGCGATCTGCTCAGGCGGAGAAGCGGCTCCGAAACTGGTCCGCCCCGGCCATCGCTGGTCGCGCGGCGAGGTGCTCGACTGGCTGGAGCGGGACTTGCCCGCCGACACTCTGGTCGGGTTCGATATGAGCTTTTCGTTCGCCCATGCTGACCAAGGCGCTTATTTTCCCGGCTCGGTGAGCAGCCCGACGAAAGCGCGCGAATTGTGGGCGCTGGTCGAGGCTGTTTGCGTCGCCGAGCTCCATCTCGGTGCCACCAAGTTCGCCGATCAGCTCGACATCGCCCCGCATTTCCGCCGCCATGGCGGGCGTGAAGGTGTTTTGTTCGGCGGCGGTCGGGGTCGGTTTCGCCATACCGAACATGCCCAGGCGCGCGCCGGATGCCGACCCTACAGCAATTTCAACCTCGTCGGCGCGGCGCAGGTCGGCAAGGGATCGCTTGCGGGCATGCGGCTGCTGCACCGGCTGCAGCACCGCCATGCGGTGTGGCCATTCGACCCCTTGCCTGACAGCGGCTCGGTGCTGGTCGAGATTTACACCACACTCGCCGCGATCGCGGCGGGGCGCACCGCTGCCAAATCCAAGATCCGCGACTATGCCGCCCTTAACGCCGCGCTATCGGCACTTAACTCCAAACCGGCGCAGGGCCGCGGGGCAATCACCGATCACGCCGCCGACGCGCTGATCTCGGCGGCGTGGCTGCGCACCATCGCGCACGATCCCGCCATGTGGTCCCCGCCCCTCCTCACCCCTGAAATAGCGCAAACCGAGGGCTGGACCTTTGGCGCTGCCTAGGGCTAAGGACGCCTGCACTTAAGTCCACCTAGCCGGCTTAGCTCAGTTGGTAGAGCACCTGATTTGTAATCAGGGGGCCAGGGGTTCGAATCCTCTAGCCGGCACCATATTCAAGGGACGCTGGAAGCGATGCTGGCGGATTCGATCGAACGGCTGCTTGAGCGGCATCTGGACGACAGCGCGCAAGCTCGCGCCCGCTCTGGCGAGTGGCTGCCCGAACTTTGGGCTGAGTTCGAGGAAATGGGTCTGCCGCTCGCGCTACTGAGCGAAGAACAGGGCGGCTTCGGACTCGATTCCGCCGATCAGGGTGAGGCACTGCGGCTGCTCGGCAGCCATGCGGTGCCGCTGCCCGTGGCCGATACGATGGGCGCCAACCGCCTCCTCGCTGCCGCCGGATTGCCGCTGGCCTATGGCGCCGCAAGCCCGGCACGCGGCGACAACCTGACGGTCAAGGACGGCAAGCTCAGCGGCCAGATCAAGCGGGTGCCGTGGGCGGAATCGCTCGATTGCCTCGCGCTCGGCGTCGGCGATACGCTGTACCGCCTGCCGCGCAGCGGTTGGACCATCGCCGAGACCGGACAGGCGCTGACCGGGCATCCGCGCAACACGATCCAGATCGACTGGGCCGTTTCCGACAGCGCCCCGCTGCCCCACGACGCCGCCGCCGAAGGTGCGACGCTGCGGGCATTCCAGATCGCGGGCGCGCTCGAAGCGGCGCTCGATCTGACGCTCGAACACACCGGCACGCGGGTGCAGTTCGGCAAGCCGCTGTCCAAATTCCAGGCGGTCCAGCACGAATTGGCCAAGCTGGCGGGCGAAGTCGCTTGCGCCACCGCCGCGGCCGATCTCGCCGCCGAAGCCCTGGCGCGCGGCGATGTGCTCGGCGTCGCCGCCGGATCGCTCCGCGCTCGCGAGGCCGCCGGGATCGGAGCCTCGATCGCCACGCAGATGCACGGCGCAATCGGCTTCACCCGCGAGCACCGGCTGCACCTCTTCACCACTTCGCTGTGGACCTGGCGCGATGAGTTTGGCGGGCAAGTGTTCTGGGCCCGGCAGCTCGGGCAGGCCGCGCTCGCTGCAGGTGGAACGGGATACTGGCCGATGGTGACTGCACTATGAGCAAAATCGCATTCCCCCGCCCGCCCGCTGACAGTGCTGCCGTTCTGGCGCTTCGCAGCGAGTTCCGTGCTTTCCTCGACAAGGAACTGGCCGGTCGCAGCCCCCGCGCCCGCTCGGACAACTGGTACGGGTTCGACCGCGGGTTCAGCCGCGCGATGGGGCAAGCCGGGTATCTCGGCATGACCTGGCCCAAGCAGTACGGCGGGCACGAACGCACCGCCTACGAACGCTATGTCGTGGTCGAAGAGACGCTGGCATACGGCGCCCCGGTCGGCGCGCACTGGATCGCCGACCGGCAGAGCGGACCGAGCATCATCAAGTTCGGCACCGAGGAACAGAAAGAGCGCCTCCTGCCCGGTATCGCTGCCGGCGAACTGGCCTTCGCGATCGGAATGAGCGAACCGGACTCAGGCTCCGACCTTGCCGCAACCCGCACCCGCGCCATTCGTGACGGCGACAATTACCGCGTCACCGGAACCAAGGTCTGGACCAGTTTCGCGCACGAGGCCGACTGGGTGATCCTGTTCTGCCGCACCGGCAGCGGCGGCCCGGCGGATCGCCAGCAGGGCACCAGCCAGCTGCTGGTCGATCTCAAGAACACTCCCGGCCTGACGATCAAGCCGATCATCGATCTTGCCGGCCAGCACCACTTCAACGAGATGCATTTCGAGGACGCGATCGTTCCGGCGAACATGCTGCTCGGTGAAGAAGGCAATGGCTGGAACCAGGTGATGAGCGAACTCGCCTTCGAACGCGCGGGCCCCGAACGATTCCTCTCCTCGATCGAGCTGCTCTATCAGGTGATCGAGCAACTGAAGGGCAGCGACAGCGATGCCGCGCAGGTGGTGCTGGGCAAAGTCACCGCGCGGCTCGCGGTGCTGCGGCGCTTGTCGCGCTCGGTCACCGCGATGCTGCAGGACAAGCAGGATGCGGGGCTCCAGGCCTCGATCGTCAAGGATGTCGGCGCGGTGTTTGAGCAGGCGATGCCCGATGTCGCGCGCGAACTGATCGATTGCGAACCCGATCCGGCGGCAGCCAGCGCCTATGCCTCGGTGCTCGCCAATATCACGCTCAACGCGCCGAGCTGGAGCCTGCGCGGCGGCACCCGCGAAATCCTGCGCGGGATCATCGCGCGGGGCCTTGGAACCCGCTGATCCGCGATGGAAATGCGCTGACAATCGACCAGCGACACTTGCTCCATTTGCGATATGCGCGCAGTTTCCTGCCGCAACACCCTCGCCTATCCGGAGCAGTATCATGGCCCTTCGCCGCACCCTCTTCGCTCTTGCCGCCGCCAGCGCACTCGCCTCGTGCAACATGGTCGGTCACACCGCGCCGCAGCAGCCGTGGGCCGCTTTCGCGCAGAGCACGATCGATGGCTGGCTGAAGGTCGATCCGGGATTTGCGGTCTATCAGGGTGCGCACCAGTACGATGGCAAATGGGCTGACTGGAGCCCCGCCGGCCTCAAGGCCCGCGGTGACTTCCTGCGCAAGGTGATCGACGATGCCGAGGCCTATACTGCGGTCAGCGGCAAGGAAAAGTTCGAGCGCGACTACATGATCCAGGTCGCCAAGGGTCAGCTGTTCTGGCTTGAAGTGGCCGACCAGCCACACACCAATCCGGCGTGGTACGTCGGTGCGTTCGATCCCAACGTCTATCTCGCCCGCGAATATGCCGACCGGCCGACCCGCGCCAAGGCGCTCGCGACTTTCCTTGAAGGCGTTCCGGCAGCAGCAGCCGCGATCAAAGGCAACCTCAAGGGCCCGCTGGCCGAACCGCTGGTGATCTATGGCACCTCGGCGTTCACCGGCTATGCCGATTTCTATGGCAAGGACGTGCTGACTGCCTTCGCCGACGTGAAGGACGATGCACTGCAAGCCCGGCTCAAGGACGCCGCCGCCAAGGCTTCGACCGCGATGGCTGACCTTTCGACCTGGCTCAAGGGCCAGCAAGGCGCCGATGCATCGTTTGCGCTGGGCAGCGACAAGTTCGCGCAGATGCTTAACGATACCGAGGCGGTGAACATGCCGCTGGCCGATCTGGAAAAGGTTGGCGAGGCGGATCTCAAGCGCAACCAGGATGCTCTCAAGGCAGCCTGCGGCGAGTACACCCCGGGCGCGACGATTCAGGCCTGCATGGCCAAGATGAGCGCGCACAAGCCTGCCGGTAACGACACTGTTGCCGAAGCGACCCGCCAAATCCCGATGCTCACCCAGTTCATCAAGGAAAAGGACCTGGTCACCATTCCCGGCACCGAGCAGGCGCTGGTCCGCCAGAGCCCGCCCTACAATGCGCAGAATGGGGCCTATATCGATCCGCCGGGACCGTTCGAAAAGGGCATTCCGTCGATCTACTACATCGCCGCGCCCGATCCTTCGTGGCCCAAGGCCAAGCAGCTCGATTACATCCCCGGCGTCGACGATCTGATGTTTACCTCGGTGCACGAGGTTATGCCCGGGCACTTCCTCCAGTTCCTTCACGCCAACCGCGCGCCTTCGGTGTTCGGGCGGATGTTTGTCGGTTATGCCTTTGCCGAAGGCTGGGCGCACTACAGCGAAGAGATGATGTGGGAAGCCGGGCTCGGCAATGGCGATCCGGAAGTGCACATCGGCCAGCTCAGCAATGCGCTGCTGCGCGATTGCCGGTTCCTCTCGGCGATCCGCCTGCACACGGCGGGAATGACGGTTGCGCAATCGACCCAGTTCTTCGAGACCGCCTGCTATCAGGATGCGGGCACCGCCGAACAGCAGGCGCGGCGCGGGGCCTATGATCCGGCTTACCTCAACTATACGCTGGGCAAGCTGATGATCCGCAAGCTGCGCGAAGACTGGACCGCATCGCGCGGTGGCCGCGCTGGGTGGAAGGCATTCCACGATGCCTTCCTCGAATACGGAGGCCCGCCGATTCCCTTGGTGCGCCAGGCAATGATGGGCGAGGACAAGCCCAAGGCAGCGTTCTGAGGCAAGGCAGTGGGGGCAGCGGGACAAACGGACGAGCCACAATCGCCCCTGCCGCCGGGCCTGCTATGGTTCGAGCGCCTGTTCCGCAACCGCTGGCGCGTCTTAACCGGCATTGCCGTCTTCGCAGTGCTGACACGGGCAAGCGTGTTCGGCGATCCCAACTACCACATCGACGAATCGTTCTACTTTCTGATCGGCCAGCGGCTTCAGGCAGGAGATCAGCTTTATATCGACATCTGGGACCGCAAACCGCCAGGACTCTACTTGGTTTACGCCCTGCTCGCCAACATTTCGCACCAGTTCTGGATCGTCCATCTGGCGGCAGGACTGAGTGCTGCAGGCACTGCATTTGTGATTTATCGCCTCGCCCAGCGGGTGGCGAACAGGCAGGGCGCCGTTCTCGCCGCGCTCTGCTACCTGGCGTTGCTTCCCAAATTTGGTGGCGCGGGCGGGCAGTCGCCAGTGTTCTACAACCTGCTGATCGCCACCGCAGCGCTGCTGATCGCGCCGCGTTCGCCAGACCCAAATCAAGCAGCCCGGTCGCTACACGTCGAAGCAATCGCAGTGTTGTGCTGCGGAATCGCCCTGACGCTCAAGCCGACGGTCCTCTTTGAAGCCACCTTCTTCGGTTCATGGCTGCTCTGGTCATGGCATCGCCAGGGAATGTTGCTTGGACCTTTGGCCAAGCGCGCCGGAATACTCGCACTGGTCGCAGCGTTGCCCACCCTCGGTTATTTCGCCTGGTACGCGGCAGAAGGACACTTCGCCATCTTGTGGCAATCGGTGGTCAGTTCGAACCTCAACCGGCAATACAATCCTGAAAACCTCAAGACCTACCGAATTGCCTTCCTGGCTGGGCAACTGGGACTGCCTCTGGGCACGGCGTTGCTGGCAACCGTGTTACCAGCCCGCCGCTTTCTGGTTGATGCGGCATTCAGGTTCGTTCTGCTGTGGGCGCTTGTCGCATTGACCGCCGTGCTGGTTTTTCCCAACGTCTTTGATCACTATGTCTTGCCTACCCTTGCCCCGCTATCCATCGTCGCAGCGCCGTTTTATGGGAGGCGGGATTTCGGCCTGCCGACAGCGATCGTAATGATCGCGGCCTTCCTGGTCGCTGGAAATTGTCTGCACTTTTCCGCCGCGCAAACCTCGAGGCGCGAGATGGAGGCGATAGTACAGTTGATCGACGCAGACGGCCCGGGCGGAGGCCTGCTGGTCTATGGTGCACCGGTTTCGCTGTATACGATGACCGCAACGAGGCCGCCCGTGCCGCTCAGCTTCCCACCTCATTTGTTCGATCGATCCGAGCGCGACGTAAGCCCCTACAAGACGCTTGAGCAGGCACGACTTGCACTCGCTGCGCAGCCAGCCGCAGTCATCGTGCAAGATCCACTTTTGGTTTACGACGCGAACGTTGATGTCAATCGGCTGGTGGCTGGATATATTCGCGAATGCCGGTCACGAAAGCGGATGCCACTGCAGGATATGTATCTGCGCTTTGTGGTGGACGTGTATACCGGGTGCGGTCCGCACAACGCGGCATCGGGCCCCGGAAGCACACGATCATGACCGAACCCAAGATGACCTATGCGCGGTATCTCGCGCTCGACCGGCTGCTTGACTGCCAAAGCCCGCAGTCCGGCACCGACGACGAGATGCTGTTCATCGTCATCCACCAGACCAAGGAACTCTGGCTGGGGCAGATGATCCGCGAATTGCGGCTGGCCCTGTCGCAAATCCGCACCGACGCGCTGGTCCCGGCCTACAAGGCGCTGGCGCGGGTCAGCCGGATCCAGGCAGTGATGACGCTGAGCTGGGACGTGCTGGCAACCATGACGCCGAGCGATTACACCAACTTCCGCGAAGGGTTAGGGCCGAGTTCGGGGTTCCAATCGGACCAGTTCCGCACGGTCGAATACATGCTTGGGCTCAAGGATGCGCGGTTCCTCTCCTATCAGGATGATCGCCCCGAAGCCCGCGCGGCAATGGAAGAAGCGCTGGGCGCGCCGAGCCTGTGGGACGAGGCGATTGCTGCCGCGGCGCGCGCCGGACTGCCGGTCGCGCCTGAAGTGCTGAACCGCGATGTGACCCAGCCGTACACGCCGCATGCCTCGGTCGAGGCCGCGTTTCTGACCGTTTACCAGCAGCCGGAGAAGTACTGGGACCTTTACCAGCTCGCCGAGAAACTGGTCGATCTCGACGACGCCATGGCGACCTGGCGCCACAAGCATGTGCTCACGGTCGAGCGGGTGATCGGCGGCAAGCGCGGCACCGGGGGGACGGCAGGGGCAGCGTACCTGCATTCGACGTTGGGCAAGCGCGCATTCCCCGAACTGTGGAGTTTGAGGACCGAGCTGTGAGCTTCAAGCATCTGTTTTCCCGTTCGCTCGAAGCAGCACCCGGCCGCCTGCACTTCGCCGCGCACAGCCACCACCTTTGGCCCGACGCGAGTTTCGCCGGGCAGATGGCGGCGTGGGAAGATGCGGCGATGCTGGCCGATCACAAGTGGGACCGGATCTTCGCCGAGGTGATCCCCGAAGCGCAACGTCATATCGCCGCTGAGCTCAGACTGCCCGATCCCGCGACGATCGCCTTCGCCCCCAATACCCACGAATTGCTGGTGCGGATCGTCTCGGCCTTGCCGATGGCGCGCCCGCGCATTCTGGCGAGCGACGGGGAGTTTCACTCCTTCCGCCGCCAGTCGCAGCGCTGGGCTGAAGCCGGGCGAATCGACCTGACGACGGTACCGCTCGATGCTGTGCTCAAGACCGCACAATCGGGCCAGTTCGACCTGATCTTCACCAGCCAGGTACAGTTCAATTCCGGGCAGACACTGGGCGCGATCGGCACGCTCGCCGCGCTCGCCAAACCCGATGGCCCATGGGTGGTGATCGACGGCTACCACGGTTTCATGGCCACTCCGACCGACCTCTCCGCAGTGGCAGACCGTATCTTCTACCTCGCCGGCGGCTACAAATACGCGATGGCGGGCGAAGGCGTTTGCTTCCTCCACGCCCCGCCGGGGTTTGCCCCGCGCCCCGAATACACCGGCTGGTACGCCGCGTTCGACAGCCTGACCGCGAAACAGGGCGAAGTCGGCTATGCTCCCGATGGTCGGCGTTTTCTGGGCAGCACCTTCGATCCCTCGGGATTGTACCGCTTCAACGCAGTGCAGCGGATGCTCGCGAACGAAGGCCTGACGACTGCCGCAATTTCGGCGCACTGCGATGGGCTGAAAGCAAGGTTCGTTGCAGCCGATCCGCTGCCGCAGTTGCACCTGATCAGCGGGCCGCAGGCGCGGTTCCTCGCGCTTCAGGGCGAAGCAGCTCCTGCGCTGCACGAAGCTCTTAACGCGCGCAATGTCGTCACTGACCTGCGCGGCGACGTGCTGCGGATCGGTTTTGCGCTCTATCATGATGACGCGGACGTCGATGCGCTGCTGCACATCATCCGCGAGCTGGCCTAGCCCCGTCCGCGATACCCGGCGACGCCCTGATCGGGCACCCACAGCCCGTCAGGAGCCGCGCCGCTCTGCCAGAAGACGTCGATCGGGATGCCGCCACGTGGATACCAATAGCCGCCGATGCGCAGCCACCTGGGTTTCATCTCGGCCACCAGCCGCTCGCCGATACCTACCGTTACGTCCTCGTGGAACCCGGCATGGTTGCGGAACGAACCGAGGAACAGTTTGAGGCTTTTCGATTCGACGATGGTCTCGCCGGGCGCATAGTCGATCACCAGGTGGGCGAAATCGGGCTGGCCGGTTACCGGGCACAGCGAAGTGAACTCCGGCGCGGCGAAGCGCACCAGGTAGAGCGATTGGCTGCGCGGGTTGGGCACATAATCGAGCACTGCGGCCTCGGGCGAGGCGGGCAATGTGCTGGTCTGGCCGAGGTGGAGAGGTGTGTCTGCCATGCCACGCGCCATGCCCCGATCGCAGCGCCAGCACAAGTCGGCGGTTGGAAGGCCCGAGTTCACTTCCTATTCAGTGCATGAAGCGCTAGCGCGCGGACACGCGCAATCATGGGAACAACGATGGCAAATTCGGGGGGCAAGGCGAAGGCGGTAACCGGCGCGGTAGCGCTGGCGTTGCTCATCGTGCCCGGCGTGCTGGCGGCGCAGACGCAAAGTGTGCCCGATTTCTCGATTCCCACCGGTCGTCCGACCAACAACCCGCGCGCACAAGGTCCGGTCGATGCCGATGCGCCGATCATCCGCACTGTGCCAAAGCCCAGTCCCACACCGGTGACGGTACCGGTCGCGAGCCCGAGCCCAACGACGAGTGCGCCGGTCAGCACCGCACCTGCCCCGCGTCAGACCACTGCGGCGCGCAGTCCTGCCCCGGCTCCGCGAACCGTCGCTGCCCCGCCGCCCAGCATCGGACCCAGCGCAGCGCCTTCGCCGACCACAACCGCGCCCGCGATCGCGCCCTTCCCGCTGCCCGGCAACACTGCGGCTCCCGCTACCGCGCCGACCATCAGCACGATCGAGCCTCTCCCCGCCGAGAGCTCCGGGGCCTCGTACTGGCCGTGGATCGCGGGCGGCGCTGGGCTGCTGGCCTTGGTCTTCGCAGGCCTGTGGTGGCGCAGCCGCCCCGGGAAGCAGACCGCGCAGCTTGAATTCATTCCGCCGGTGGTGAAAGCCCCGGCAGCGCCGCCTCCGCCGCCCGCACCCCAGCCCGCGCCGGCGATGGTCAAGCCGCTCCCCGAACCGCAGCTCAGCGCGGCGCCGGCCATGGCGCTCCAGCCAGGGCTCGGCCTTGCGCTTGAAGCCACCCGGATGAGCGCTTCGCTGATGGCGACTACGCTGAGCTATACACTGACGCTCACCAACAATTCGCCCGAGACGCTCTCGGCGCTGGCGATCGAGGGCGACATGATCGCCGCGCACGCCTCGCTCCCGCCCGAGCAGCAAATCGCCAGCCAGACCGACAGGCTCGAATTGCGCCATGCACTGGTCACTCTGGCCCCCGGCGAAAGCGCTGAATTCAAGGGCGATTTCCGCCTTCCGCTCGCTTCGCTCAACCCGATCCGCGCCGGGGATGCCGCCTTTTTCGTGCCGCTGGCGCGCCTCCGCGTTGAGGCCAGCACCCCGGCGGGTGAGCCGCTGGTCAAGGCGCAGACCTGGGTCGTGGGCGAAAGCGGCGACACCCCCGGTGCAGGACTGCGCCCCTTCCGGCTCGATCTGGGTCCGCGGACCTACTCCAAAGTGAGCCAGCGCGCAGTCAATTAACCCCCTCGACGGGGCTGGCACACACGGCTAGGCTTCTTCGCAACTGCAGCGAGAGAGGGACGCTGGCGGCCGGATAAGACTGCGCGAGGAGGACGCGAAAATTATGGATAGTCTGGTTACGACCGAGTGGCTTGCCAATGAAATGGGCGCGAGCGACCTGCGCATCGTCGATTGCACCAAGCATCTTGCCGGCACCGGCCGCGATGCGCTGGCCGAATACGAAGCCGGACACATTCCCGGCGCGGTGTTCATGGATCTCGCCGATCTGACCGATACCTCGAACCCGGTCGAGAACATGCTGCCCTCGGCCGAGAAGTTTGCCAGCCGCATGCAATCGCTCGGCCTCGGCGATGGCAGCCGGATCGTGCTTTATGACGACAGCGCGGTGAAGACCGCGGCGCGCGCCTGGTTCATGCTCAAGATGTTCGGCGCGCACGATGTCGCGTTGCTCGATGGCGGGATCGCCAAGTGGAAGGCCGAAGGCCGCCCGCTCGCGCAGGGCAAGGAAACTCTGCGCCACCGCCACTTTACCGCGTGGCAGGATGACAGCAACGTCCGCACCAAGGCCGATGTGCTCGCCAACCTTCACGCCAAAGCCGAACAGGTGGTCGACGCGCGCGGGGCGGCGCGCTGGTCCGGCGCCGATCCCGATCCGCGCCCGGGCATCGCCGCGGGCCACATCCCCGGCTCACTCAACGTGCCCTTCACCGAGCTTTACAACGCTGACGGCACCTTCAAGAACAAGGCCGGGCTGAAGGCTGCGTTCGAAGCTGCCGGGGTCGATCTGTCCAAACCCATCACGACCAGCTGCGGATCGGGCGTCACCGCCAGCGTGTTGCTCTTCGCTCTGAGCCTGCTCGGCAAGGAAGACACCGCGCTGTACGACGGCAGCTGGTCCGAATGGGGCGCCGATCCCGATACGCCCAAGGCGACCGCCTGAAGGGTCATGGCTGGCGCGGGCTCAGGCAAAAAAGGCAACGGCACGCGGCTGGTCGGCGCTGGTCGCAAGCCCGAGTGGACCGGCCCTGCGGTCAATCCCCCGGTCTGGCGCGCCAGCACCTACCTCTACGAGGACACCGCCGCGCAGGAATCTGACCGGCTGCCCAGCGCGGACGGACTGTTCCACTACGGCGCGCGCGGCGGGCCGACCCAGTGGGCGCTGTGCGATGCGCTGACCGAGCTGGAGCCGGGCGCAGCGGGGACCATGCTTTACCCCACCGGGCTTGCCGCACCGGTGATGGCGCTGCTCAGCGTGCTCAAGGCCGGTGACGAACTGCTGGTCTCGGACAACAGCTACGATCCGACCCGCTACTTCGCGACCCGTGCGCTCAAGGATTACGGGATCACCACGCGGTTCTTCGATCCGCTCGATGTCGCGGGCTTCGCGGCGCTGATCGGCGATCAGACCCGCGCCGTGCTGCTCGAAAGCCCCGGCAGCCTGACCATGGAAATGTGCGATGTCCCCGCGCTGGCCAAGGCGGCCAAGGCGCGCGGGCTTTGTGTATTGATGGACAATACCTGGGCCGGGCCAACCGGCTTTCAAGCGATCGCGCACGGGGTCGATCTGTCGATTCTCGCGGTGACCAAGCATGTCGGCGGCCATTCCGACGTGATGATGGGCAGCGTCACCGCCACGGCCGAATACTACCCCAGGCTGCGCAAACGCTCACTGATGCTGGGCCAGCAGGCCTCGCCCGACGATGCCGCACTGGCGCTGCGCGGGCTGCGCTCGATGCAGGTCCGGCTGGAGCGTTCGAGCGCCAGCGCGATCAAAGTGGCGACCTGGCTTCAAGGCCGCCTCGAAGTGGCCGCAGTGCTTTGCCCCATGCTCCCGGACGCTCCCGGACACGACCTGTGGCGCCGGTATTTCACCGGTGGCTGCGGGCTCTTCACTTTCGTGATGCAGGGCGGTGACCGCGTCGCACGCGACCGGCTGATCGATGCGCTGAGCCTTTTCGGGATTGGTTACAGCTGGGGTGGCTACGAGAGCCTGGCCTTGGGCGTCCACCCCGAACGCGACCGCGCGGTCATGGCATGGCCCGCGGACCATTTCGCGGTCCGACTGTGGATCGGGCTGGAAGACCCCGAGGACCTGATCGCCGACCTCGAGCGCGCCCTCGCCGCCTGGGCCCAGCCATGAGCATTGCGAGCAATGCGGGTGAGGTGATCGCGCAGCTCGATGCGATCGGCTTCGATGTCGGCACCTATCACATTTCGCTGTACCGGGCGCTGCTGATCGTCGTCACTTTGGTCGCGGTGTTCGCTTTCGGCCGCCTTGCCGAGGCGTTTTCGGCACGCTTTTTCGGGCGAATGCTCCGGCTCGATCCGACGCAGCAGCTGCTCGGGCAGAAGCTGTTCAACATCGGCGCGTGGATTGTGCTGGCGCTAGCCGGGATCGACTTCCTCGGTATCAGCCTGACCGCGCTTGCGGTGTTCTCCGGCGCCTTCGGCCTGGCCGTCGGCTTTGGCCTGCAGAAGACCTTCGGCAACCTCATTTCAGGCATCATCCTGCTGATGGACCGCTCGATCAAGCCGGGCGACGTGATCGCGGTGGGCACCGGCGCGGACAAGATGGTCGGGCAAGTCAGCAGAATCGGTATCCGCGCGGTTTCCGTCGTCACTCGCGACAAGATCGAATTCCTGATCCCGAACGAAGTGCTGATGACCTCGACGGTCGAGAACTGGTCCTATTCGAGCCGCGACGTACGGGTGAAGGTGCCGGTGCCAGTCGCCTATGGCTCGGACCTGGTACTGGCCGAAAAGCTCTTGCTCGAAGCGGCGATGGAACTGCCGCGAGCGCTCAAGAGCAAGGAACCGCAAGCCTGGCTCGCCTCATTTGGGGACAACGCCATCCTGTTCGAGGTACAGGTGTGGATCGACGATCCCGAGGACGGTGTGGGCAACTTGCGCTCCGACTTGCTCAAATCGATCTGGCGCAAGTTCCGGGTCAGCGGGGTCGAAATCCCGTTCCCGCAGACCGATATCCGGATCAAGGAATGGCCTGAGAAGCCGGCTCGGCCCGGCGCGGAAAGCTGATCTAGGCCCGCACAAAGGCATTCTGGTTGGCACGAACCGCCCCGCAGCGCCAATACAGCCAGCATGAGCAAGACTTCATCAATTGCAGGCAAGGTCTGGCTGGTCGGTGCCGGTCCTGGCGACCCCGACCTGCTGACACTGCGAGCTGCACGCCTGATCATGCGCGCCGGCCTGATCGTTCATGACGGGCTGGTCGATCCGTCGATCCTCGCGCTGGCCAAGGCTGGAGCCGAACTGGTCTCGGTCGCCAAGCAACGCTCGCGCCACACCTTGCAGCAGGATGAGATCAACGCGCTGCTGGTGCGAGAGGCGCGCGCCGGGCGTGAGGTTGTGCGGCTCAAGGGCGGCGATCCGTTCATCTTCGGGCGCGGCGGGGAAGAGGCCGAAGCTTGCCGCAGCGCCGGCGTTCCGGTCGAGGTGGTTCCCGGAATCAGCGCGGCGATCGGTGCGGCTGCGGCGGCGCAATTGCCGCTGACCCACCGCAAGAGCGCCTCGATCGTCAGCTTCGTCGCCGGGCAGTGCAAGGGCCTGACCGAACAGGACTGGACCGGCCTCGCCGGGCCGGGCCGGACGCTGGTGATCTACATGGGCGTCGCCACGTCCGAAGCCATCGCCGAGAAGCTGATCGCCGATGGCCTTTCCCCGGCAATTCCGGTGGCGGTGATCGAAAAAGCCACCCGCCCGGATATGCGCGTGCTGCGCGCCCCGCTTGCGGGCCTCGCGGACCTGATCGCGCGCGAGCGGGTCAAGAGCCCGGCGCTGATCGTGATCGGCGACGTTTGCGTCGCGCAAGACGACACCGCGCTCACCACGCTCGCGCTGGAGGCACAGGCATGAAGTTACTGACTGGAAATGACCTCAAATCGGGTGCAGTTACCTGGTGGGACGGAGTGCAGTGGTCGCTGCACGTCGAGGACGCGATTGACGTTGGCGAGCACGCCGACACGATCCTCGCCCGCGAAAGCGCCGCGCGCCGGGTCAATGCGGCCTATGCGATCGAAGCGAGCAAGGACGAAAACGGCGTGCGCCCGGCGCACATCAAGGAACGCATCCGCGCGCTCGGGCCCACCGTGCGCCCTGACCTGACACTGAAACCGGCCGATCCTGCTGCCGGACAATGGGTGATCTGATGTACCAGTACGATACCTATGACCAGGCGATGGTCGACGCCCGCGTCGAGGAATTCCGCGACCAGGTCCGTCGCCGGATCGATGGCCACCTGACCGAGGACCAGTTCAAGCCGCTGCGGCTGATGAACGGGCTCTACCTGCAATTGCACGCCTACATGCTGCGCGTGGCGGTGCCCTATGGCACGCTGAGCGGGGCGCAGATGCACGCGCTGGGCGATATCGCCGACACGTACGACCGCGGCTATGGCCACTTCACCACCCGGCAGAACATCCAGTACAACTGGATCAAGCTGGACGAGGCACCCGATATCCTGGCCGATCTCGCCAAGGTCGAGATGCATGCGATCCAGACCAGCGGCAACTGCATCCGCAACACCAGTTCCGACCAATACGCCGGGGCCGCGGCGGACGAAGTTACCGATCCGCGCCCCTATGCCGAGCTGATCCGCCAGTGGAGTACCTTCCACCCAGAATTCAGCTACCTCCCGCGCAAGTTCAAGATGGCGGTGATCGCCAGCGATACGGACCGCGCGGCGATGCGGCTGCACGATATCGGGATCCAGATCGTGAAGAACGATGCAGGCGAACTGGGCGCCGCGTTCTACGTCGGTGGCGGGATGGGCCGCACCCCGATGATCGCGCCGCTGATCCGCGACTGGGTCCCGCTCGACCAGTTCATCACCTATGCCGAGGCCTGCCTGCGGGTCTACAACCGCCACGGCCGCCGCGACAACAAGTACAAGGCGCGGATCAAGATCCTGGTCCACGAACTGGGCAAGGACGAATACACCCGCCAGGTTGAGGTCGAATTCGCCCACCTGCTCAGCCAGAATGTGGAGCCGCCGCTCGCCGAGCTTGA
>JBJTLY010000244.1:0-10084 GCA_046063275.1 Novosphingobium sp.
GGAAGACGCCGCCCCGCATGTAATGGCCAGCATCAAAGCCCTGGGTTTCGATCCCAGACGGGTCAAATGGCTGCTGATGACGCACGAGCATTTCGATCACGTCGGAGGCATGGCCGCGATCGAAGCGGCGACTGGCGCAAAGTTGGCGGTCAACTCCGCGGCGGCTCAGGCGATGCGCAGAGGCAAGGCCGATCCCGCAGACCCGCAAGCCGGCGTCCTCGCCAAGTACCCGATGAAGCCAGCGCGGGTTGATCGCGTCCTGCGCGATGGCGCCGTGCTGACCGTGGGCGGGACGCGCTTTACCATGCACGCCAACCCAACGCATTCACCCGGATCGACCAGCTGGACATGGCAGAGCTGCGAGGCCGGAAAGTGCCTGACCATTGCCTATGCCGACAGTGTCAACACCATCTCGTCGGACGACTATCTGTTCATCCAGCATCCCGAGCGGATCGATGCCGCGCGCGCAGGCTTGCGGGTTGCCGAGACCCTGCCCTGCGACCTGATCCTGACGCCGCATCCCGGCGGAAGCGACCTGCTGGATCGCCTATCGGGCAAGGCCCCGTTGACCAACTCGCGCGCGTGCATTGCCTATGCTGCTGCGGGAAGCGATCGACTTGCCCAGCGCCTTGCCAAGGAGCGCGCTGCAAAGTGAGCAATGCCTGGAAACTTCTCGCCCTCGCTCCGCGCTCGGTGATCGAGGCAGCGTTGCTCGCGCACGAGGATGCGCCCGACTGGGATCCCGATATCGTCATCGCCGGAAGCGAAGTGGCTGAGGACAAGCCCGATGACTGGCAACTTGAAGCCTGGCTGCCCAGAAAGCCCCACAACGCCGACAAGGCTGCGGTGGCTGGCTTGTTCGGTGGCAAAGCACCCAAGTTCATCGCCGAGAAGCTCCCCGACACCGATTGGCTGACCGAGAGCCAGAGCGGACTCGAACCAATCCGCGCTGGGCGGTTCCACGTCCACACCCCAGAACATCCGCCGACCACGGAGACAGGGGTGCGCGATTACGTGATCCCGGCGAGCCAGGCCTTCGGCACCGGCCAGCACGCCACCACCGCCGGCTGCCTTGCCATGCTGAGCGAGATGAAGGCGCGCGGCGTGGTGGTGCGAAATCTTGCCGACATCGGCACCGGCACCGGCTTGCTCGCCTTTGCCGCGCTCCACCTGTGGCCGCGCGCGCTGGCCACGGCAAGCGACATCGATGCAGTGTGCCTTGACGTAGTGGCAGACAATGCGGCGGCCAATGGCGTCTCCATCGGCGCTCGTCCTGGCGAACTGACCATGCTGGTCGCCGACGGGATGGAACACCCGCTGCTGGAAGCACGCGGGCCCTATGACCTGATCCTCGCCAATATACTTGCCGGGCCGCTGATCGATCTTGCCCCGCATTTCGCCAAATCGCTGGTGCCGGGCGGGCACCTGGTACTCGCCGGATTGCTGAAAACACAGGAGCAACAGGTTCGTGCCGCCGCGCGCCGCGCGGGGCTGAGGATCGCCGAGCGACTGGTCAATGGCGACTGGTCGATCCTCTGGCTGCGCCAGCGCGAAACACGCCTGCGCCAACGCGATACCGTGCGCCGGTGAAGCTCAAGCACTTTCTCTTGCTGCTGCTGGTCTGCGTGCTGTGGGCCGGCAACAACATCATCAGCAAGCTGGCGATCAGCCACTGGCACGTAACGCCGTTGTTTTACAGCGCGGTGCGTTTCGCGATCGTCACTCT
This sequence comes from Novosphingobium sp., assembly GCA_046063275.1. GTDB lineage: Bacteria > Pseudomonadota > Alphaproteobacteria > Sphingomonadales > Sphingomonadaceae > Novosphingobium. The sequence goes on from JBJTLY010000244.1 coordinate 1,727, forward strand.
CGTAACACTGCCGTGGCTGCTGCCCATGCCCCGGCCCGCCTGGCGCATAATCGCGATTGGCCTCGGCATGGGCGCGGGCAGCTTCGGACTGATGTTCGTGGCGCTCTACTGGGCCTCGCCCAGCGAGGCGGCGATCGTGGTCCAGTCGAGCGTGCCGATGACCACGCTGCTGTCGATCTGGTTGCTCAAGGAACGGATCGGCCCTTGGCGCGCGATCGGCATCACGCTGGCCCTGACCGGGGTGCTGATCGTGGTCTGGCAGCCCGGCCTCAAGGTCTCCGCCGGCATGGGCTTCCTGCTTGCCTCGGCCTTCTGCGGATCGCTCGGTGCGGTGCTGATGAAGCAGATGGGGGATATCGCCCCCTTGCAGTTCCAGGCCTGGGTTGGCCTGACCGGGCTGATTGTCCTTGCGCCATTATCGGCGGTGTTCGAGCCCGGTGCCCTGGCCGCGGCGCAGCATGCGGGATGGACCTTCATTGCCGCAGTCTTCTGGTCGGCGCTGGTCACCTCGGTCTTCGCGCACACCGCCTATTACTTCCTGATCGGGCACTACGAGGCGAACCTCATTTCACCGCTGACCCTGATGACCCCGCTGATCACGATCGCGCTGGGCATCATGATCACCGGCGATCATTTCGACGCGCGCATGGCACTGGGCAGCGCGGTCGCCCTGCTCGGCGTACTGCTGGTGGCGATCCGGCGGACCAACGCGCCGATTGCTGCGGTGCAGGAGCATTCGTAGAGGCTTAACTCGCGGATGCTAATACAGAGCTATGGGAATGCACTCACTCCCCCGCGCCGCACCGGGCCAGCGCAGTCTCAACCGGCTGCGGTTGGGTGCCCCCGCGCAACTGCAATTGACGCACGAAACGCGCAGCTGTCTGCTCGATGATATCTCCAGCAGCGGCGCACGGCTGCGCATCAACCAGCCGCTGACCCCGCACCAGAACGCGGTTCTGATCTTCCACGAGCTCAAGCTCTACAGCACAGTGATGTGGAGCAAGGACGGGACCTGCGGCCTCAGGTTCGACCAGCTGCTCGAACTGGAAGACATGCAGGGCATGCTGTGGATCACCGAAAACCGCGACCTTTACGCACGTATCTGTAACGAAGCCCACGCCCTCGCTTGGGCTGAGGGCGAAGGCGATTAAAGCCTCAGCACCGCGCCGTCGTCGCTCCACGCTACCGGATAGGTCTGCAGCTCCTGCCGCTCGCCGCCCGCGAAACAACCAGTCGTCACGTCGAAGCGCATCGCGTGGACCGGGCACTGCAGCACCTTCCCGTTGAGTTTCCCTGAAAACAGCGAGGCTCCGGCATGCGGGCAGGTGTTGTCGACTGCGTAAAGCTCGCCCCCGATGTTGAAGATCAGGATCTGCTGGCCTTCGACGAAGGCGAGCTTGCGCGCGCCGGGTGGGAACGGCTGCGGAAGGGCGACCAAATGGTCCACGCCTAGCCCGCTGACCTGACGATCTCGGCCCAGGCGGCCTCGTCGATCACCTCGATGCCGAGCGCGGCAGCTTGCTTCAACTTGCTCCCCGCGCCGGGTCCAGCGACGACCAGATCGGTCTTGGCGCTGACCGAGCCTGCGGCCTTGGCACCGAGGCGTTCGGCCTGCGCCTTGGCCTCGTCGCGGCTCATGGTTTCGAGCTTGCCGGTGAACACCACGGTTTTCCCGGCCACCGCGCTGTCGCGGGTTTCGACAATGTAGTCGGGCGGGGAGACTTCACTGAGAAGGTCGTCCCACACCGCCTGGTTGTGCGGTTCGTGGAAGAAATCGTGCAAGGCCTCGACTACTGCCGGACCGATGCCGTCGATCGCGGTCAGTTCGGCCTGCGCATCGGGATCGATTGCCGCAGCACGCACCGCAGGGAGGGTCACGAAGCGCTTGAGCAAATCGCGCGCCGTCACCGCTCCGACGTGACGGATGCCCAGTCCGAACAGCAGTCGCGCCGCATCTGGTGTGCGCTTGGCTTCGATCGCGGCGAGGAGAGCGGTGACCGACTTCTCCTGCCACCCCTCGCGGCCGATCAGGTCATCACGGTGCGCCTTCAGCCGGAAGATGTCTGCGGGGCCCTTGTCGAGCCAGCCGAGCTCGAGGAATTCGGCGATGGTCTTCTCGCCCAGCCCCTCAATGTCGAGCGCAGCGCGGCTGACGAAGTGGCGCAGGCGTTCGAATTGCTGTGCCTTGCAGACGAGGCCACCGGTGCAGCGCACGTCGACCTCGCCCTCCTCGGCCACCGCTTCGCTGTTGCAGACCGGGCAATGATCGGGGAAAACATAAGCTGGTCTGTCTTGGTGAAAAGTTATGTTCGCGGCGATCTGTGGAATGACATCTCCTGCGCGCTGAACGACAACGCGATCACCTTCTCTCAATTGCAGTCGGGCAATTTCATCACGATTGTGAAGCGTTACATTTGAAACGACAACACCGCCCACGGTAACTGGCTTTAGGCGTCCAACTGGTGTGAGCTTGCCTGTTCGGCCGACCTGAATGTCGATCTTCTCAAGTGTTGTTTGTGCCTGTTCAGCAGGGAATTTATGCGCAATTCCCCAACGAGGCGATTTCGCGACGAACCCTAGTCGGTCCTGCCAATCGAGCCGGTTTACTTTGTAAACGACGCCATCAATGTCGTAGGGTAAATCGGCTCGGCGGTGCTCTATCTGTTTGTAATGCGAGATCATCTCGCTGGTTGAATCGCATTCCACTAACATGTGAGAAACCGGCACGCCCCATTTGGCAATTTTGCGCATCACTTCGATCTGCGTCGCGCCCGGAACTTCGCTCACCGCGCCCCAGCCATGCGCAAGAAAACGTAGCGGGCGGCTCGCGGTTACGCTCGCGTCCTTCTGCCGCAGCGATCCCGCCGCAGCATTGCGTGGGTTGGCGAAGACCTTGTCGCCCTTCTCCTCCTGCGCCGAGTTAAGCGCAGCAAACGCTTCTTTCGCCATGTAGACTTCGCCGCGAATCTCGAAGACTTCGGGTGTTTCGCCATGCAGCACTTGCGGAATATCGTCGATGTGCGCGACGTTGGGGGTGACATCCTCACCCACCTGTCCATCCCCGCGCGTGGCGGCGCGGACCAGCTTGCCATGCTCGTAACGCAGCGAGCACGACAAGCCGTCGATCTTGTCCTCGGCGGTCATCGCCACCGGGGCATCGTCGGGCAGCTTCAGGAAGCGTCGCACCCGGGCCACGAATTCCTCGACCTCCTCATCCGAGAACGCATTGTCGAGGCTCATCATCCGCACCGCGTGCGTGACTTTCGACAGCGGCGAAGCGGCGACTTCGTGTCCGACCTGTTTGGACGGAGAATCCGCACGCACCAAGTGCGGGAACGCTGCCTCCAGCTCGGCATTGCGCCGCACCAGTGCATCGTACTCTGCGTCCGAAATCTCCGGCTCATCCTGCGCATGGTAAAGCCAGTTATGCCGCGCAATCTCGCGCGCCAGGCGCATCAGTTCGTTGGCAGCTTCTGCTTCGGATACCATCTCAGCGCCCTCCGGTCATGCGCAGCAAAGAGGGTGCCGCCGCCACGAAATCGCGCGTGCCCGGGGCAAGCAGGTTGAAGTGGCTCTCGGTATCGAGCGTGATCTGCTGCGCCATCAGGCCTTTCGCTTTCAATTCTGGTACGAACCGCGTGTCATAGGGCAGCACCCCGGTGACCATCAGGAACTGCCGCGTGCGCGGCTGATTACGCGCCGGGTCGACCATCGCATAGCGCAAGGGTACCTTGTCCGGATTGCCGCCCATCAGCTTGACGATCACCGGCTCGCCGCAAACGAGAATGTCCGGCCCGACGAACAAATTGAGCGAGCTCGGACCGTCAAGAATGATCGCGCTGCGCACCCGGGGCAGATCGGGCGCCAGCTTGATCTCGCCCTTGCCGCTCCCGGCGAGCCAGCCTGCCGCGGTGGCTCCGGCCGAGTGCCCGATCACCGAAACCTTGGTCAGGTCGAGCGGATAGGTCTTCGCCAGCGCGCTGAGGTGCGCCAGCGCGCCCGACCAATCGGTGAAGGTGCCGGTCCACCCCCCGCCCGCACCGAGCGCGCGATAATCGACATTCCACGTCGCGACGCCATGCGCGGTCAGCCAGGTCGCCAGCGCCGCCATATCACGCGGCGAGCCCATCCCGTCGGTCCAGCATCCGCCGTGGACCAGCATCGCCACCGGGAACGGCCTGGCGCCCTTGGGCAGCCGCAATTCACCCACCTCATGCGGCGAGGAATTGGCATAATGCGCGACAAGATCGGGCTTCGAGGCGGGCAGGCTGCGGATCGAGAACTGGTCGAAGCTGCGCGCCTCGGTCACCGGGAACGGATTCGGCGCAGCAGCACCGGAGAGCAGCGCCAGCGCGGCAAGGGCGGCAAATGACTTCATGCGTGCATCCTAACGCGAGCCTAGCGCCGCTCAAGCACCGTCACCACCATCTCGCGGCGAGTGACGAAGCCGAGCTTCTCGTAGAGTGCATTGGCCCCGGTGTTGGCGGCGTAGGAATGGAGGAATGGCGTGTCGCCGCGCGCGGTGAACCCGGTCATGACCCGGCGGATCAGCTTCGCCGCGAGGCCCTGCCCGCGGTAATCGGGCCAGGTGCACACGCCGGACAGTTCGGCCAGACCCGGCGCGGGGCGCATCCGCTCGCCCGCCATGGCAGCGAGCCGAGCACCTTCGCGGATGCCGTAGAAGTCGCCGTAGAGCCGGGTGCGCGAACCCCACGGGCCGGGCTTGGTGGCGAGCGCGATTTCGCTCATCGCCGCCGCGTCAGACTCGCCAAGCAATTCGGCCACCTCGTCGCCTAGCTGCAAAAGTGCGGGATGCTGAGCGACCATCTGCACCACCACCGCCGTGCGCGCCACAGTCAGCCCCGGTGGCGCGGGCCAGAGCTCGGTCTCGACCAGCCAGACTTCTTGGCCGGGTTCGATCAACGCGCCGAGCGCGGCCAGCGCTTCAGGCGACTGATCCCGCGCAGCCGCAAAGGGCCCAAACGCTGGATCAATCCGCCGCGCGAGTTCGTCGCCCAGCGCCAGCCCTTCCTGCGGGCCGGTCAGCATGTTCCAGACGGGGCGGATCAGTGGATCTTCGCTCATGTCCCGCCACCGAAAGAATCGACAATCTCGATCTCCCCGACAATCGCAGCGTTGAATGCCGGAAGTTCGGCAGCAGGGATCCAGTATTCACTGTGCTCGCGACCGCCTGCGACCTCGACCTGGTACTGTGCCAGAAAATCTGCGCGCACTGCGAATTGGGTGACGTAGCCCGAGCCACTCGCTGGCACATTCCAGTCGCGCGCGATTTTCACAGCATATGCCCGGGTGGTCACCGGATAGAAGATCGACTGATCTGGCAGTCGCGGCGGAAACTCGCGCATGCCGCTCGCCTCGATCAGTGCGAGCTCGGCAGGACCTACCGGTCGCCACAGCGTCACAGTAGAATCGCTCACACCCCCTCCAGCAGCCGGTCCGCCTGCGCCCGTGCCTCGGCGGTGATTTCCGCGCCGGAAAGCATACGGGCGATCTCCTCTTGCCGCCCGGCATCGCCCAGCAGGTGGACCGAGGTGCGGGTGACGGTGCCTTCGCTCGACTTGGCGATTACGTAGTGCTGCGTCCCGCGCGCGGCGACTTGCGGGCTGTGGGTTACTGCGAGCAATTGTCCGTCGCTCGCCAGCCGGGCGAGGCGTTCGCCGATCGCGCTGGCGACCGCGCCGCCGACCCCGCGGTCGATCTCGTCGAAGATCACCGTAGCTGCGCCGCCTTGCTCTGCGAGCGCTACTTTCAGCGCGAGGATAAATCGGGATAATTCGCCGCCGCTCGCGATCTTGTTGAGCGGGCCGAACGGCGCGCCGGGATTGGTGCTTATCAGGAATTCGACCTTGTCCATGCCGCCCGGCCCCCACTGCTCTTCGGCCAGCGGTTCGACGCTGGTGCGGAACTGCGCGGCGTCGAGCTTCAACGGGGCCAGCTCCTGCGCCACCGCTGCGTCGAGCTTGGTCGCTGCCGCTCGGCGCTGCGCCGAAAGCGCCTCGGCCCTGGCGCGGTAGGCCTCTGCCCCGGCCGCGACCGCCGCTTCCAGCGCGGCCAGCTCAGCCTCACCATGCTCGATCCCGTCAAGCGCATCGCGCATCGTGCGCATCCGCTGCGGCAGGTCATCGACCTGGCACTGGTGCTTGCGCGCGGCGGCGCGCAATTCGAACAGCCGCAGCTCGATCCGGTCAAGCGCAGCGGGATCGTGCGCCAGGGCATCGGCGGCGCGTTCGAGCGAAGTCTCAGCCTCGCTCGCCTCGATCACCGCACGGTCGAGCGCGGCGAGCGCTTCGGCCAGCAACGGATGCTCGCCCGCGATCCGGTCCAGCCGCCGTGCCGCGCTGCGCAGGCCAGCCAGCGCCGAATCCGATCCGGACCACAGCTTCGCGAGCTCGGTCAGGTCATCGGTGAGCTTCTCGCCCTTCTGCATCGTCGCGCGGGCTTCGGCGAGTTGCTCTTCCTCGCCTTGTTGCGGGGCTAGCGTAGTCAATTCGGCAAGGTGCGCGAGCAGCAGATCGCGGTCCTCAGCGGCCTGCGCAATCGCCCCGCGCGCAGCCACCAGAGCATCGACTGCACTGCGCCATGCGGTCCAGGCCTCGCCCAGCGCGGCCACATCGGCCCCGGCGTAGCGATCAACCAAAGCCCGGTGACCGCGCGGATTGACCAGGCCCCGATCATCATGCTGGCCGTGCAATTCAACCAGATGCGGGGCCAGTTCGCGCAGCAAGGCCGCGCCGACCGGTTGGTCGTTGATGAAGGCTTTCGATCCGCCATCGGCCTTAAGGCGGCGCTTGATCAGCAGGGGCTCGCCGGGTTCGACATCGACTTCCGCTTCGGCCAGCACCGCGCGGATCGGCGCGGGCAACCGGTCGAATTCGAAACTGGCGACGACGCTCGCCTGATCCTCACCGGCGCGCACCAGCCCACTCTCGGCGCGCATGCCCAGCGCGAGGCCCAGCGCATCGAGCAGGATCGACTTGCCTGCGCCGGTCTCTCCGGTGAGCACGCCAAGCCCTTCACCGAACGACAGGTCGAGCGCCTCGATCAGCACGATGTTCCGGATGGCGAGCGCGGTCAGCATGTTCGTGGGCTGTTCTAGCGGCCCTGTTCGGCAGAGTCACGCCATTGCGACCACAGCAAAACAACCCCGTTCGTCCTGAGCGAAGTCGAAGGACTGGTTCGAGCGAAGCCGAGAACCTTCGAGCCTCCTAGCAATACGTAAGGTTGCTCGCCTCGGCTTCGCTCGGCGTATCCCTCGACTTCGCTCGGGACGAACGGCGATAGGTGAGATAAAGATTTGCCAAAATAATGGGCGGGACACCCCGGAGGATGCCCCGCCCTTGAAGCGGTGTCCCTGATGGAAGGACCCGCCGGCACTCTTCCCGCAGCTGGAGGAGAGAGGGAGAGGCTGCGGTCAGAATTCGAGTTTCACGGTCCCCCCGAAAGTGCGCGGATCGCCAACACTGCCGACTACCAGACCGACCGAATTGGGCGCGATCTGGAGCTGTTCGAGGTAGGTCACGTCGAAAGCATTGCGCACCCAGGCATACACATCGATGTGCGTCCCCGGCGCGTCCTTGTCCGAACGCCAGCCGAGCCGGAAGTTGGTCAGCGTGTATCCCTTGATCCGCGTCGAGGGCGAAGGCGTGGCATTGGAGGAGAACGACGAGCGGCTGTTGCCATCCACCCCGGCATAGATCTGCCCGCCCTTCACCGGCACGTTGCCTTCGGCCCCGAACGACAGCGAGTATTTGGAAACCCCGGGCAACTGCTGCCCGCTGATGTCGCAGCTTTGCGGACTCTGACCGAGTGGCAGTGCGGTCGGGATCGCGCAATTGGTCCCAAGGAAGGTCGATCCGCCCGACAGCTCAAGCGGCGGCGGGGCGTTGGTGAATTGACGGTAAGTCGCATCGGTGTAGGCGAAGTTGGTGTAGGCGTTGAACCGCCCGCTCGGCCGCACCGAGAAGTCGGCCTCGATCCCTTGCGAACGGACTTTGGGCACATTGGCGACATAGCCACGCAGGGTGGAAAGCGAGGCGGCATTGTTGCTGCTGAACACCGCCTGGTAATTTTCGATATCGGTGCGGAACGCGGCGAGGTTGAAGGTCACCTTGCGGTCCCAGAACTGCGACTTGATCCCCAGTTCATAGTGCCGGACGGACTCGGGTGCGACGGTGTTGAACTGGCTTTGCGGCAGGCCCGTCGTGGCGTCAGCGGGCACACCGTTGAGGTTGATGCCGCCGGTCTGGAACGTCTTCGAATAAGTAGCGTAGGCGTGAACGTCGCGCGCAAGGTCATATGAAAGCGTCAGGTCGTATGACAGATTCCATGCGCTGAAAC
>JBJTLY010000245.1:0-6220 GCA_046063275.1 Novosphingobium sp.
GTTTGAACGAGGTAAACCGCCAGGTTCGCAACCTGATCGCGGCCAATGTCGCCGCCCGGCTCGATGCACTGACGGGGTCGCCGGCGCTCTATCGCGCCGGGGCGGTGGCAGCTCCGGCCTATGCTTACGCAGGCCCGCAACGCTGATTTGGCACGCTGCTTGCTGAAGCTCTTGCACATAGTTGCAGGAGCCGCAGTTGAGCGACCCGAGACCCATTACCGGACCTAGTGCGCCTAGCCCGCAGGTTCACGGCGCTATTCAACGCGCTTCGCAGGCGACTGGCGTCGATTTTGCCTACCTCCTGGGTGAGGCACGGCTCGAATCGAGCTTCAACCCCGCCGCCAAGGCGGCAACCTCCAGCGCCGCCGGGCTTTACCAGTTCACCGGCAGCACCTGGCTGCAGACGCTGGGTCGCCACGGCGCCGAGCACGGCATGGACTGGGCCAGCGGTGCAATCAGCGGCGGGCGGGTAGGCGATCCCGCCTTGCGCGGCGCGATCCTTGACATGCGTTTCGATCCCGATGCCGCCGCGCTGATGGCGGGCGAACTGGCCAACGACAACCGCATGGCCTTGACCGGCGTGCTCGGCCGCGAGCCCGATGCGGGTGAGCTGTACCTCGCGCACTTCCTCGGCATTGGCGGGGCGACGAAGTTCGTGTCCGCGCTTGCCGCCGATCCCGATCAAAGTGCGGCGGCGCTGTTTCCCGCTGCGGCAGGCGCGAACCGCGCGATCTTCTATGACGGCGCCGGGGCACGGCGCTCGCTGGGCGGAGTGAAGGAACTGCTGCGCGGCAAGATGGCTGACGCGATGGGGGACAACGACTCCCCCTACCCTTCAGGGGAGGGGGTTGGGGGGTGGGGACCCACCTCTTTCGCAACGCCCGATTATCCGGACAGCCCCCACCCCCCGGCCCCCTCCCCTGAAGGGGAGTGGGGGAATGCGCGCCCATCGATGGCCGAAACCCTCGCCGCTACCTTCGGCACGGGCGGCGATAGTCCGATCCCGCCGCATGTCCGCGCCGCCTATGGCAAGCTGCAGGCGTTCGGGCTGTGAACGCGTTGCTCAAAGAATTCAAACTGAGCGCCTTCGCGCTGCCCGCAGGGATCCTGACCCTGATCGGGTTGATGATTGTGCCGACCCCGGCGCTGCTGCTCGATGGTTTTTTCGTGCTCAACATCGCGCTGTCGGTAGCGATCCTGATGGCGGCGATGAACGCCGAAAAGCCGCTCGATTTCTCGTCGTTCCCCTCGGTGCTGCTGTTCGCCACCTTGCTGCGGCTGTCGCTCAACGTCGCCTCGACCCGGGTGGTGCTGGTCAACGGCCATCAGGGCGGGGCGGCGGCTGGCCACGTAATCGAAGCCTTTGGTGCCTTTCTTGTGGGCGGCAATTTCGCGGTCGGGCTGTTCGTTTTCGCGATCCTGATGATCATCAACATGGTCGTGGTGACCAAGGGCGCGGGGCGCGTTTCCGAGGTTTCCGCTCGCTTCACTCTGGATGCCTTGCCGGGTAAGCAGATGGCGATCGACGCCGATCTCGCCGCCGGGCTGCTCACCGCTGACGAAGCCAAGGCGCGCCGCCGCGAAGTGGCGACCGAGGCCGATTTCTACGGCTCGATGGACGGCGCGAGCAAGTTCGTGAAGGGCGATGCGATCGCCGCCTTGCTGATCCTGGGGGTCAACATCATTGCCGGGTTCGCGATCGGCATGATCAGCCACGGGCTGTCAGCGGGCGATGCCGCGCAGAAATACGTGACGCTGGCGGTGGGCGATGCACTGGTCGCGCAGGTGCCCTCGTTGCTCCTGTCGATTGCCGCGGCGGTGATCGTCACCCGCGTTTCGGATGCGCGCGACCTTGCAGGGCAGATCGGCGGCCAGCTCGGCAACCCTTCGACCTGGCTGCCGGTGGCGGTGATCCTCGGTGCGATCGGGATGATCCCGGCGATGCCGCAAGCGATATTCCTCCCCGCTACGGGCTTCACGCTGTGGCTATGGCAAAAGCTTCGGACTCGCGCCGCGCGTCCAGCACCGCCCACCGAAGCCCCACCGCCGCCCGATCCGGGCCGGATCGAGCTCGAAGACGTGTCCGATCACACGCTTGTGACGATCGAACTGGGCTACGGCCTGATCCACCTGATCGATGACAAGCGCGGCTCGCCGCTGGTCGCGCGGCTTACAGGCGTGCGCAAGCAGCTAAGCCAGGCCTTCGGCTTTGTCGTCCCGCAGTTCCGCGTGCGCGACAGCCTCGAGATCGGCCCGAACGATTACCGTATCCTGCTGGGCGGAGTGCCGCTCGGCGGGGGCGAATTGCGCGCCGACCAGACCCTGGCGATCGATGCGGGCGATGTCACCGGCCCGACCCGGCTCAAGGGCACGCCCACCGTCGATCCCAGCTTCGGCTGCCCGGCGCTGTGGATCGACCCGGCGCAGCGCGATCTCGCGATTGCCGAAGGCTACCTGACGGTTGACGCCAGCACAGTCGTTGCGACCCAGCTCAACCAGCTGCTTGGTGAACGGCCGCAGGCGCTGTTCGGCCCGGATGAACTCAAAGCCATCCTCGATGGAGTGAAGGAACGCGCCTCCGGACTGGTCGAGGCGGTCACTCCCGCGCCGCTCAATCTCGCCGCGCTCACCCGCCTGTTCCGCGCATTGCTCGAAGACGGGCTGCCGATCGGTCACCCCTTGCCGATCCTCTCCGCGCTGGCGCAGGCGGTGCAGCAGACGCAGGACCATGATCGCATGATCGAATTGGTCCGCGCCGAGCTGGGCGCGGCGATGGTCGCGCGGATCTGCCCGCCGGGCGCGCGACTGCCGGTGCTGACGCTCGACGCCCAGCTTGAGAATGCTATCGTTCAGGGTCTGACCGATCCCGCCACCGGCCAGCCTGTGATCGAGCCCGACCTCGCCAATTCGATCGGTGAACACATCGCCGCGCTGATTGCCGAGCGCGGCCCCGCCGCCCCGCAGATGGCCTTGATCGTCCAACCCCGCGCCCGCCGTGCGCTGGCCGCCTTGTTGCGGCTGCGCGCGCCGACATGCCTCGTCCTGTCGATCGCCGAACTTCCGCCCGCGCAGGGCATCGAAGTCGTCGCCGTAATCGGCGCGCCGCAAGCGGCCCAACATCACGAACCGGAAAGAGAGTTCGCATGATCCACGACAAGCACCTCAGCGTTCCCCGTGCCTATCAGGGCCACATCGCCGAGCGCGTGCAGCGTTTCGTGCCGATGGTCCGCCGCCTCGCCTGGCACGTCCACGGTAGCGGGCGGCAGGGAATCGAATTGGAAGACCTGATGCAGGCGGGCATGGTCGCGCTGACCGAGTGCGCGCAGCGCCACGCCGGACCGGGCGAGGACGGGTTCGCGGCCTATGCCAAGATGCGCGTGCGCGGGGCGATGGTCGATCTGATCCGGCGGCATATCCCGCTCGCCCGCAGCACAGCACGGCACGAGGCCTCGGTGCGCCTTGAATCGATCGACGAGGCCTATTCGGACAGCGACCTCGCCTTCGCCGACGAGCGCCCGGACAGCTTTGCCCTGCTCGCCGACGAGGAATTGCGCGGCGCGGTGGCGGGGGCGATCGCGGCGTTGCCCGAACGACTGCAACTGGTGGTGCAGCTATATTTCGTCGAGGAACTCAACCTCGCCGAAATTGCCGAGACGCTGCAGGTTTCGGTCCCGCGCGTACATCAGCTTAAGGCTCAAGCGCTCGATGCGTTGCGCAAAGGGCTGGATGGAGTGGCAGAAGTGCTGTGACCCAAAAAATGAGAGCGGCCGTCACGAGGTGGGCCGCTCCTAGTTGGGGAGTTCTTGCAGCAGTCAGTGTCACACCGCGCCGCCGGATGCTTTGACCGATATCAACAAAACCCCATTGTTATGCCCCTTGCCCTTCTTAACCGCGTGGTTAAACCGCGAGGGAGAAGGAGCAGGCACATGGGACAGATGGCGGGCCGCACGGCCCTGATCACCGGGGCATCATCGGGGTTCGGCGCGCATTTCGCGCGGCTGTTCGTGGCCGAGGGCGCGAAGGTGGTGATTGGCGCGCGGCGGCTGGACAGGGTTTCGGCGCTGGCCGACGAGCTTGGCGATGCCGCGCTGGCGGTGGCGATGGACGTGACCGACGAAGCCTCAATCATTGCCGTTTACGATGCCGCTGAAGCCCGCTTCGGCACGGTCGACACGGTGATCTCGAACGCCGGGATCGCCAAGGCCGGGCGCTCGACCGATCTTCCCGCGAGCGACATCGCTGCGGTGGTCGAGACCAATTTCACCGGGCTTTACCTGACCGCGCGCGAAGGGGCGAAGCGGATGATCGCCGCCAATTTCCGCGAGAGCGAGCGCGGGCGGATCGTGCTGCTTGGCTCGATCACCGCCGAACTCACCGGCAATGGCGAAACCGCCTATGCCGCGATCAAGGCCGGGGTGGCGCACCTTGGCCGCCAGTTCGCGCGCGAATGGGTGCGCCAGGGGATCAACGTCAACACGATCCAGCCGGGCTATATCGATACCGAGATTCAGGGGGACTGGTTTGAGACCCCGGCGGGGCAGGCGCATATCAATTCGTTCCACCGCCGCCGCCTGACCCCAATCGAAGCGCTCGATGCGCCGTTGCTGTTCTTCGCCTCGGATGCATCGCGCTATGTCACCGGGTCGACGCTGACGGTCGATGACGGGCAGGTGCTGTGATGCAGGACAACACCCCGGTCATCATCGGCGTCGGCCAGGTCTCCGAGCGGATCGGCGAGGAGGGCTATTCCGAACGCTCGCCGATGGACCTCGCGGGCGATGCGCTGGCGGCGGCGCTGGCCGATGCGGGGGCGAAGCGGAAGCTCGCGCCATCGCTCGATACCATCGCCGCGATCCGTCAATTCGAAATTTCGGGCACCCGCTACGGCGCACCGTTCGGGCATTCGAACAATCCGCCGCGCTCAATTGGGCGGCGGGTCGGGGCGAACCCCGCGCGGGCGATCCTCGAGATCGTTGGCGGGCAGGGGCCGCAGAAGCTGGTCGGCGAACTCGCCGCAGACATCGCCGCGGGCAAATCGCAGATGGCGGCGATCGTCGGGGCTGAGGCGATCTCGACCACCCGCGCACTGGTCGCCAGCGGACAGAGCCGCGACTGGTCCGAGACACGGAGGGGCAGCCTGGAGGATCGCGGCTACGGACACGAAGGCGTCTACGATTTCACGCTGATCAAGCACGGCGCCGGGGCGATGATCGCCAATTATGCGCTCGCGGAAAACGTCCGGCGCGAGCGGCTCGGGCTGGGGCTGCAGGAGTATCGCGCCAAGATCGGCGAACTGTTCGCGCCCTTCACCGAAGTTGCCGCGCGCAACCCGCATTCTGCCGCGCCGACTGTGCGCAGCGCCGAGGAACTCGCCACGCTTGATGAGCGCAACCGGCTGGTCGCCGAACCTTACGGACGGCTGGTGGTGGCGCGCGATCAGGTCAACCAGGGTGCTGCGATCGTCCTCGCCAGCGTGGCCGAAGCGCGCCGACTGGGCGTGCCCGAGGAACGCTGGGTGCATGTCCACGCGGTGAGCACCTGCGCCGAACCCTCGCTGCTTAGCCGCGCTGATCTGGAACGCTCTCCAGCGGCGGTTGCAGCAATCTCAAGTGGACTTGAGATTGCTGGGATCGACTGGAAAAAGCCAGCCGCAATAGACCTTTACTCGTGCTTTGCGATCCCCGTTTTCAACTTGCTCGATGCCTTCAAGCTGAAGGTGAACGACCCGCGCGGGTGGACCCTGACCGGGGGTCTGCCGTTCTTCGGCGGGGCCGGGAACAACTATTCGGCGCACGGCATTGCCGAAGCCGTGGCGCGCTGCCGCTCCGCTCCGGGCAGCTTCGCATTGGTCGGCGCGAACGGCGGGGCGATGAGCAAATATGCTGCGGCGGTCTATTCCACTGCGCCCGCCGATTGGTCGCAGGCGCGCTTCAATGTGCTGCCCAAGATCGAACCCGCGTTCGAAGTGCTGGGCGAATATGATGGCGAGGCCGAGGCTGAGACCTCCACGAGTCAGTCGGGCAAGGTGGGCGGGTTGTCGACCCTGATCGCCCGCGCGGGCGAGGCGCGGGTCTGCGCCAACAGCACCGACCCCGGCGTGGCGCGCGAACTGCGTAGCGGCAAGGGACGCTGCCGCCGCGCGCGGATCGAAGCGGCCGAGGACGGCACCAATCGGTTCTGGCTCATTTAGCCAGACCTGCCAGCAAGTCTGGCGTCAGCA
>JBJTLY010000246.1:0-3566 GCA_046063275.1 Novosphingobium sp.
TCTTCGACAAGAACTCCACCGACCAGATCAAGTTCAACGGCAATTCGACAACCAATTTCAACGGTATCATCTACACACCGAAGCGCACCTTGTGGTTCAACGGAACTTCGGCGGTGTCCGGTGCCTGCATGATGCTGGTGGCCGACAAGCTGATGCTCGACGGTACCACTGACCTCAGCACATTCTGCCAGCCTTCGAATGCCAACAGTTTGCAGGTTCGGCCGCAATTCACGACCACCTCCACTACGCCCGGCACGACCGCGACAGTCAAGCTGGTCAGCTGATAACCGGCATGATGAACCTCGCCCGGCATCTTGAACGGTTGATCCGCGATGACTGCGGGACGATGGTGATCGAAACCGCAATCGTCACGCCGGTCCTCGTGCTGCTCAGCTTGGGTGCATATCAGGTCAGCACGATGGTGGCGAAACAGAGCGAACTCGATAGCGCGGCGGCTGAAGGGGCAGCGATCGCCTTGGCCGCGCCACCAGACACGTCGGCCAAGCTCACGACGTTGCATGACATCCTGGTGGCTTCGACTGGCCTGCCGTCAGGAAATATCACCGTTACGGCAGCATATCGCTGCAATGCAGCGGCTTCCTATGTCACTACTGCGTGCAGCAGCGGGCAGGTTCAGGCGACTTACGTCAAGATTTACATGACGACCACTTACACGCCCACATGGACCCAATGGGGCATCGGTAGCCCGATCACCTACCGGGTAACGCGCTATGTCCAATATTCGCAAACGGATGTGCCATGATGAGAAAAGTCTTCGCTGCACTCCGCCGCGACGAACAGGCCGCAACTGCGGTTGAATTCGCGTTGATTGGCCCAGCCTTCCTGACCATGTTCTTCGGAGTCATGCAGGTTGGCGTCGGCATGCAGCAGTATAACGCGCTGCGTAGCATTTCGGCGGACACTGCCCGCTATGCCGTGATCAACTATCAACGCAGCAACCTGCTGACCGCGATCCAGCTGCAGGATTATGCCGCAAACGCTGCAAGCTCGGCACCCTACGGCCTCGAAGCCGGTCGCTTCACGGCCTTCGTTTCGACTCCGGTAACCCAGCGCGTTTCCGGCGCGGCGGAATACCAGATCCGCGTCACCTACCGGGTTCGCACCTGGCTGGGCATTATTGGCATGGGTGAAATCCCCCTTACCTATACCCGACCGATCTTCGTCCTCACGCCATAATCCGGCGCGAGGGCGCGCAAAGTTTTTAGCAGAACTCTCAATAAATTAACCATTCCCGTTCGTCACCGGGTTACGCCGGAGGGCTATGGCAATGGCTTGATTATCGGGACGTATCTCTGCCTGTGTGCCATCGAACCGCCATCACCTGGTTGAAAGCGCTGCTGCGCGATCGCGGCGGCAATACGCTGGCGCTGATCGCGGCGGCACTGATTCCGATGCTTGCGCTGCTCGGCGGCGGGATCGACATGGGGCGCAGCTATCTTTCGGAAAGCCGCCTGCAACAGGCCTGCGATTCGGGTGTGCTCGCCGCCCGCAAGAAGCTCGGTTCGGCGGTGGTGAGCGATGGAGTCATCCCTTCGGATGTCGCCGATGCCGGCAACCGCTTCTTCAACCTCAACTTCCGCGATGGATCCTACGGCACCAACGGGCGCGCCTTCCAGATGACGCTGGAGCAGGATTACGCCATTTCCGGCGTGGCCAACGTCACTGTGCCGACCACGATCATGACGCTGTTCGGTTATTCACAGATGCCGATCGAGGTGAAGTGCGAGGCCAAGCTCAACTTCTCCAACACCGACATCATGTTCGTGCTCGATACCACGGGCTCGATGGCCGAAACCAACCCCGATGACACCCTGCCCAAGATCGATGTGCTGAAGAAGGTCGTGCGCGATTTCCATGCGCAGATCCAGGGCTCGACCGGTCCGGGCACCCGCATCCGCTATGGCTTCGTTCCCTATTCGACCAACGTCAACGTCGGCTCGCTGCTCAACGACGATTGGGTCGTCAAAGACTGGACCTACCAGTCGCGCGAGGATTACGGCAGCGATCCGGGTCCGGTGTCCGACTACACCTACAACGACAATTTCGTCGATATTTCGGGATCGCAGCACAGCAGCGGTTCAGGCGGCAGCTATCCCGCGACCCATCATACCGCCGCGAGTGAAGCGACCAGCGAATACTGGTCGTGCGACACCCCGCCGCCGGCCTCGACGTCCAACACGGTTTACACCCTGCTGACGACCACCTCGACGCCCTATCCGGGCCCGCCGGCCGGGACCAAGATCGTCAAGCACTACCAGGCCGTCACCACGGGAACCTACTACTGGGTCGAACTCAACGGGCAGGCCTGCGTGCAGAAGAGCACCACCTACACCAATTACAAACAGGAATTCGACCAGATCACAATTCCTTACACCCCAACGATCCAGAAATACCGCTACGCTCCGATCGCCCACGACGTCCACAATTGGCGGTCGGAAAGCAACGGCTGCATGGAAGAGCGGCAGACCTATGAGATCGACGATTGGGACAACGTCGACCTTTCCAAGGCGCTCGATCTCGACATCGATCTCGTCCCGACTGTCGGCGATGCAAAGACGCAGTGGCGCCCGGAATATCCGTGGCTGATCTACGAACGTTCGATGTATTGGGATGGCAGCGGTTCGTTCACGCCGACCCCGGTTGTCACGACCGAGCCCTGGTTCTTCCAGCCGGGCTGGTTGCCCAGTATGATCGCTTGTCCCACGCCGGCGCGCAAGCTTGCCGAAATGGATACGACGCAGCTCGATACCTATCTGACAAGTATCGCGCCGGGCGGCACGACCTACCATGACATCGGGATGATCTGGGGCGGACGACTGCTCTCGCCCACCGGCCTGTTCGCTGCCGAGAACGCCAATGTGAATGGCAAGACCACCAGCCGCAACCTGATCTTCCTGACCGATGGCAAGACCGAGCCGTACGACATCGCTTACGGGGCATACGGCGTCGAGCCGCTCGACCAGCGCCGCTGGAAATCGAACTCGCCGATCTCGCTCAAGGAAACAGTCGAGAAGCGCTTCGGCGTTGCCTGCAGCGAAGTGAAGAAGCGCAACATCAATGTCTGGATCATCGGGTTTGGCACCTCGCTCGATCCATTCATGACCGAGTGTGCTGGAGCGGGCCATTTCTTCGAGGCCAAGGACGCAGCCGAATTGCAGGACGTCTTCACCAAGATTGCGGCGCAGCTCGGCGACCTGAGGATCTCGAAATGATCCGGGGCTGGTGCCATCTCGCGCGCGACGAACGCGGTGTGACGATCGTCGAGTTCGCGATGATCGCGCCGGTGCTCATGCTGATGCTGATGGGCCTGCTCGACCTCGCCTACAACATGTACACCACCGAGATGCTGCAGGGTGCGATCCAGTCCGCGGCGCGCAATTCCACCATCGAGGGATCGAGCGGCCACGAAGCGGAGCTTGATGCGATCGTGGCCAAGGCGGTCCGGGCTGTCGCGCCGGGAGCGGCGCTGACCTTTGACCGGCGTTCGTACAGCAGCTTTACCGAAGCCGGACGGCCAGAGGATTACACCGATGTCGACAACGACG
>JBJTLY010000016.1:0-3116 GCA_046063275.1 Novosphingobium sp.
TACTCAAACCGTCGATTGTGTCGGCCGCCTGGTCACACCGGCCTTGATCGATGCGCACACCCATCTGGTGCACGCCGGTAATCGCGCGCGCGAGTTCGAACTGCGGCTTGAGGGCGCGAGCTACGAGGAAATTGCACGAGCGGGCGGCGGAATCGTCTCGACCATGCGCGCGACCCGTGCAGCGAGCGAAGATGAGCTGGTCGACGCAGCGCTGCCCCGGCTCGATGCGCTGCTGGGTGAAGGCGTGGGGACGATCGAGGTCAAGTCGGGCTACGGCCTAGAGCTTGATACCGAACTCAAGATGCTCCGCGCCGCGCGGCGGCTGGGTGCGCTGCGACCGGTGCGGGTAGTGACGACGTTCCTTGGTGCGCACGCCTTGCCGCCCGAATTTGCGGGCGATCCCGATGGCTACATCGATCTGGTTTGCGAGCGCATGATCCCGGCAGTTGCGGTTGAGAAACTGGCCGACGCGGTCGACGGCTTTTGCGAAGGGATCGGGTTCACGCCTGCCCAGATCGAGCGGGTATTCGCGGCGGCGCAGGCGCACGGCCTCCCGGTCAAGCTTCATGCGGAGCAATTGTCCAACCTTGGCGGGGCTGCCTTGGCGGCACGTTACGGCGCATTGTCGGCGGATCACCTCGAGCACCTCGACCATGCGGGAGTCGCGGCGATGGCCGCCGCGGGCACCGTCGCAATGCTGCTGCCCGGAGCCTACTACTTCTGCCGCGAGACACAGCTGCCGCCGATCGCCACCTTGCGCGACGCTGGCGTGCCAATCGCGCTGGCGACCGATTGCAACCCCGGCACCAGCCCGCTTACCTCGTTGCTGCTGGCGATGAACATGGGTGCGACTTGCTTCCGCCTGACTGTCGCCGAATGCCTCGCCGGGGTGACGATCAATGCCGCGAAAGCGCTCGGGCTTGAGGCCGAATGCGGTTCGCTGGAACCGGGCAAGAGCTGCGATCTGGCGATCTGGAACGTCGAGGAGCCGGCAGAGCTGGTCTACCGGATGGGGGCGCGGCCGCTCCATGCGCGGGTGTGGAGGGGACAATGACCGAAGTGGTGCTTAAACCCGGCGCGGTGACGCTGACTGAATGGCAAGCGATCTATCGCGGCGCCACCGTGCGGCTCGATCCGTCGGCGGCCCAGTTGATTGCGGCAAGCGCCGCTGCGGTTGAACGGATCGTCGCCAAGGGTGAACCAGTTTACGGGATCAACACCGGCTTCGGAAAGCTTGCTTCGGTGCGGATCGATGACGCCGACCTTGCCATGCTCCAGCGCAACATTGTGCTGAGTCACGCGGCGGGTACCGGTGCGCCTTCGCCGGTGCCGGTGGTGCGGCTGATGATGGCCTTGAAGCTCGCCAGCCTTGGCCAAGGCGCGAGCGGTGTGCGGCCCGCCACGGTCGCCTTGCTCGAAGCCATGCTGGCGCGCGGGCTGACCCCGGTGGTGCCGTGTCAGGGCTCGGTCGGGGCGAGCGGCGACTTGGCACCGCTCGCGCATATGACCGCTGCGATGATCGGGGTGGGCGAGATCTTGGTCGATGGCGCGCGGCTGGATGCGAGTCAGGCCTTGGCCGAGGCTGGTCTGCAGCCGCTGCAGCTTGGCCCCAAGGAAGGCCTCGCGCTGCTGAACGGTACGCAATTCTCGACCGCCAACGCACTCGCCGCGCTGATCGGCGCGCAGAATCTGGTGCGTGTCGCGCTGGTTACCGGGGCGCTTTCAACCGAGGCCGCCAAAGGCTCGGACACCCCGTTCGATCCCCGAATTCACGAACTGCGCCGGCATCGCGGCCAGATCGAGACCGCAGCGGCCTTGCGTACCCTGATGGCCGGTAGCGCGATCCGCGCGAGCCATTCGGTCGACGATCCCCGCGTGCAGGACCCCTACTGCTTGCGCTGCCAGCCGCAAGTGATGGGCGCGGTACTCGATTTGCTGCGGCAGGCGGCGGCAACCTTGCTGACCGAGGCCAACGGGGTTTCGGACAATCCGCTGATTTTTCCCGAAACGGACGAAGCGCTATCGGGCGGCAACTTCCACGCCGAGCCGGTCGCTTTCGCCGCCGACATGATCGCGCTGGCGCTGTGCGAGACCGGCAGCCTGGCCGAGCGCCGCATCGCGATGCTGGTCGATCCGGCACTGTCGGGTCTGCCCGCCTTTCTCACCGCGCACCCGGGGCTCAATTCGGGCTTCATGATTCCGCAGGTCACCGCCGCCGCGCTGGTCAGCGAGAACAAGCAGATGGCCTATCCGGCGAGCGTCGATTCGATCCCGACCTCGGCCAATCAGGAAGACCATGTCTCGATGGCGGCGCATGGCGCGCGGCGCCTCGCCCCAATGCTCGCCAATGCCGAGGCGGTGCTGGCCATCGAGCTGCTCGCTGCGGTGCAGGGCTGTGAATTCCACGCCCCGCTCGCTTCATCGGCGGCGCTTGAGGCAGCACGGCGGTTGCTCCGCGCCGTGGTGCCCGCGCTGGCCGAGGACCGCCACTTCCACCCTGATATGCAGGCCGCCGAAGCCATCGTCCGTTCGGGCGCACTGGCTCATAGCGTGGGGGTCGATCTGCCGGGTCTGGAGCCGTGAGCGACTGGCTGCACGTCCATCGCGGCGAGGCTCCGCTGGTCGTCGCTTTTCCGCACGGCGGCACCGGGCTCGGCGGGGTCGAGGACCGCTTCATCTCGCCTTGGCTCGCCCGGCGCGATGCCGATTGGTGGATCGCTGAGCTTTACCGCTTCGTGCGCGATCTTGGCGCGACCACGGTAGCGACCGAGGTCAGCCGCTCGCTGATCGACTGCAACCGCGATCCCTCCGGTACCTCGCTATACCCGGGGCAGGCGACCACCGAGCTCTGCCCCACCACCACCTTCGATGGCGAGCCGCTGTACCGCGGGTTTGATCCGGAGGAGGACGAAATCGCGTGGCGGCGGAAGACTTTCTTCGAACCCTATCACGCTGCGCTGGCCGGCGAGATTGCACGACTGCGTCAGGCGCATGACCATGTCGTACTGTACGACGCCCACTCGATCCGCAGCAGCATCCCGCATCTTTTCGATGGCGAATTGCCCCAGTTCAACGTCGGCACGAATGGCGGCACAACCTGCGACCCCGCATTTGAG
>JBJTLY010000247.1:0-9113 GCA_046063275.1 Novosphingobium sp.
TCGCGATTGCCGCCGCGGCGCTGCTTGCCAAGAACGCCGATCCCAGCGCCGAGCAGATTGCCGCGGCGGTGCCGAACCTGTGCCGCTGCGGGGTCTATCCGCGGCTGGTCCACGCAATCCAGCGCGCCGGCCGGGTAATGCGGCGGCTCGAAACGATCAGCGCCGCGCCGGTGCCGGGGATTTCGCCTGCCGATGCGGCGCGCACGGTGCCGGCGCTCAAGCCCGCCTAGAACTTCACCCGCGCCGTCACCCGCGCGGTCAGCGGCTTGCCGGGGAGGATGTTGTTGTCCGAACTGGCGCTGGCGTAATAGCGCGCGTCGGTCAGGTTCTCGACGTTGAGCTGGAACGAGACGCGGTCGTTCACCGTCACAAACGCCGCCGCGTCGATCCGGGTGAAGGCGGGTAGCGCCACCGTGTTGCTGATCGTGGCGAACTGGCTCGACTGGTGAACCACGCCGAGCCCCAGCCCCAAGCGCGGGGTGAAATCGTAGCGGGTCCAGGCGGCGAACTGATGGTGTGGCAGCAAGGCAAGCTGCCGTCCTGCCGGTGCAGCCGTGGTGGTCGACCGGATCTCACCCTCCTGATAGGTGTAGCCCAGGCTCGCCTGCCATTGGGGCGTGAGATGCCCGGTGAGACTGGCTTCGATGCCCTTCGAACGGCTGCTGCCGGTGAGCACGAAGAACCCCGGATTGGCCGGGTCGGCGACGCGGGTATTGCTGCGATCGAGCTGGAAAATTGCGGCGGCCAGGCTGAGGTCCCGCGCCACATCCCACTTAACGCCCAGCTCAAGGTTGCGGAACGCTTCGGGTTCGAGCGACTGCAAGTTCGAGGACAGAGTGGTGAACTGGTCGCCCGATTGCGGCAGGAAGCTCCTTGCATAGCTGGCATACAACGACAGATTGGCTTGCGGTTTGAGCACCAGCCCGAAGCGCGGCGACCACTTGCCGTCGCTCCGCCCGGTCTGCGTGTTGTCCACCAGGTTGGTCGCGTCGATCTCGAAGCGGTCATAGCGCAGCCCACCGATTACCTGCAGCCATGGGGCCAGCTCGATCTGGTCCTGCAGGTAGGCCGATTTGCTGGTGACGCGAGTGGCGCTCGCGGTCCGGGTGCCGGTGAAGCCGATGGTCGGCAGGGTCAACATCGGCGCGAGGGTCACCATCGCCGTCGCCGTCGCTGTGCCGCCAAACACCGCGTTGAAGCGCTGCGAATCGGTGGTCTGGTCGCCAATCTCGACGCCGGCCAGCAGCGTGTGGCCGATGGGTCCGGTGCGGCCCTTCCACACCAGATTGGCCTGCTCGATCCAGTTGTCGCGGGCTTGCGCGTTGTTGTAGCCGCTAAGCGAGACGGTGTTTGCGATGACGACGC
Organism: Novosphingobium sp.; assembly: GCA_046063275.1. Taxonomy (GTDB): domain Bacteria; phylum Pseudomonadota; class Alphaproteobacteria; order Sphingomonadales; family Sphingomonadaceae; genus Novosphingobium. The sequence continues at coordinate 1,366 of JBJTLY010000247.1, forward strand.
CGGGGACGACGTTCTGGTAGAACTTGTCGTAGTGGGCGAACTGCCCGGTGACGTCGAGCTTCAGACCTTCGGCCAGCTCGCGCTCGACCCGCACCCGACCGACGTGGGCGTCGACCTCGCTGCGATTGAGGGTGGGGCTGCCGAACAGGGTGTGGTCGTAGCCGCTGATCGGGCGGGCGGGCGCGGCAATCGTGCCGTTCGGCGCGGCGGGGATGCCGCGATCGGCGAGCCGCTCGTCGTGATCGTATTCGTATGCGAAGGTCACCTTGGTGCGATCGTCGGGCGCGACCAGCAGCGTTGGCGCGGCACCGATGAAGTGGCCCCCGAAGAAATCACGCTGGTTGTCGAGGTTCTCGTAAGTCGCGTTGAGCCGCAGCGCGGCGTGGCCCGACAGCGCGAGGTTGACGTCGCCGCCGATCGACCATGCGCTGTAGGTGTCGATCCCGCCCGATAGCGTACCGCCGCTGCGGGTCAGATCCGGGCTCTTCGACACGCGGTTGATCACCCCGCCGCCCCCGCCGCGGCCGAACAGCAGCGCGTTGGCGCCCTTCAGCACCTCGACCCGTTCGATGTTGTACAGCGGACGGTAGTACTGCGCATCGTCGCGCAGCCCGTCGAGATAGAAGTCGGCCGTCGTCGGTTGGCCGCGCAGCACCACCTGATCGCGGTTGCCCTCGCCCAGGCTCAGCGTCACCCCGGGAACATAGCGCAGCGCATCGCCAAGCTGTTCGATGCCCTGATCGTCGAGCCGCTCGCGATCCAGTGTGGTGACGCTTTGCGGGGTATCGCGCAGCGGCGTGCCGGTCTTGAGCCCCGACACATCGGGCTCATGCACGCGCTCGCCGGTGACCACGATCGCCGGTCCGGCACCGTCGTCCGCGAACGCGTCAGCGCGGGCGGCATTGGCCGAAGCAAATGCAGCAAGTGCGACAAATGACGCGGACAGGCGAAGCGAGGGTGATATGGAAGATGACATGAGGCGCCTTGTTGCGAATGATTTGCAGTAACGAGAATGCCGCTAATGCGAATCGTTCGCATTGACAAGGATCAAATTGAACTTTGTCCGCCGTGGCGATATCCGCGCGGCTCCATTGACGGAGATGCGGGAATGAAGGCGACGATCTGGCACAATCCCAACTGCGGCACGTCGCGCAAGACGCTGGCGATCCTGCAGGAAACACCTGGGGTCGAGCTGACTGTGGTGGAATACCTCAAGCATGCCCCAAGCGCCGGGAAGCTCGCCCAGCTTTTCCGCGACGCCGGGCTCACCCCGCAGAAGGGGCTGCGTTTGCGCGGTACCGACGCGGAAGAGCGCGGTCTGCCCCAAGCAGGCGACGCTGAGGTACTTGCAGCGATGGCCGCTGAGCCGGTGCTGATCGAGCGTCCGCTGGTCGAAACCGAGAAGGGTGTGCGGCTGTGCCGCCCGCAGGACGTGGTCCGCGAAATTCTCTAGTTGGCGGGGCGATGCATCATGCTCTCGTCGTTCGACATGCCCTTGATACCCAGGATTACTGCCCCGGCGCATAGCGCCAGGATTGCACCGAAACCGATCCACGGATTGTGCCCGTAGAGCCACACCCCGATCGCCGGGGCGACGATATAGCCTGCGCCGTTGACCGAGGCGACGATCCCCGCTGATTGACCTTGCTCGGCTCGGCTCACCGCGAGCGAAGCCCCGGCGGTAAAGCCAGGGCGGAACAGGCCGAAACCCAGCGAGACGATCGCGAAACTGACGGTGATGGCGTGCAGAGTGCTGGCAACGGACAGCGCCGCCACTCCTGCAGCACCCAGTGAAATTCCCCAGAGGCATGAGGCGCGAGGACCCATTCGCAAGGTCGGGATCACGCCCCATTGCGCAAACAGCGTTGCCGCTGCCCCGGCAAACATCACCAGCGCAATGTTCTGCGCACCCGCCCCGGGATCGCCGCGCAGGCCGAGCCGGTCGAGTACCAGAAAGCCGACCAGACCCATCGTTGCCGCCTGCGCGTGCCCGCCGAGCAGTCCCGCCACCAGCCACGGGCGCAGGCGCTGGTCGAACCAGCTGATCTTGGCCACGTCACCGAACAGGGTCGGCTCGGCTTCGGCAACCTCGGTCGGGCGCGGCCGCGAATCCGAGCTGGCGCTGAACGGCGCGGCGATCACGTCGCCGCGCGCGGCATAGGCCGGGGCATCGTCAGGCAACCGCAGCCGCAGCGCGATCAACACCACCACTGCAATGAGCGAAAAGGCCGCGAACGGCCCGACCAGGCCAAGCCCGGGCACAATAAAGAACGGCGCCAGAGTGGGGCCGATGATCGTGCCGAGCCCGAAACTGGACGAGATCAGCGACAGCGATTTCGTGCGCTCCTCGCGGCTGGTTCGGCTGGCGACATAGGCTTGCACCGCCGGCGGCGCGGCCGAGCCGAACCCGCCGTACAGCGAGCGAAACATGGCGAAGGTGATCAGTGTGCCAAGCCCCGACAGAAACCCGTTGAGCCCCAACCACAACGCCATCCCGCACAGGCTGAAGCTGGCGATGAAGCCTGTGAGCCCGATCGCCATCATCGCCTTGCGCCCGCGGCTGTCGCTCTTCCTCGCCCATAGCGGGGCGCAGATCATCCACAGCAATGCCGACCAGGTGTAGGCCAGGCTGATCCAGAAATCGTGGACGTGCAGCGCGGTGCCGATCGACGGCATGACCGACTGCATCGCGGTGTTGCCCGCAGCGGTCACCAGGCTGACCGTAAAGAGCAGGGTCAGTCGGCCCAGCGGCAAGCTGGAGGTGGTGCCGCTCGAAGCAGCAGGCGCGGGATCGTCGCGAGACATCGGTTCGTCGCTAGTCCTCTCGCTCCCTGCTTGCAATGGCGCGGCAGATTTGGGAAAGCCGTTCAAGCTCTTCCCGCAAAATCAGGACCTTGAGTCGAATATGACCACATCCGAACTCGCGCTGCGTTCGCTGGGCCAACGGACAAAGCGCCGGATCATGCGGGCCATGGGCCCGTGGGGTGTGTTTTTGCAGGGGTTCATCGAACACCCGGTGATGGTCGGCTCGATCATCCCATCGTCGAAATACACGATTCGCAAGATGCTCGCCCCGGTCAAATGGGATGAGTGCCAGCTGTTCGTCGAATATGGCCCCGGGGTCGGCACGTTCTGCCGTCCGGTGCTGGAGAAGCTGCGCCGCGATGGGCAGCTGATCGTGATCGATACCAATCCGCTGTATATCGACTATCTCAAGGCGACGATCAGCGACGGCAGGTTCGTCCCCGTGCTCGGCTCCGCCGCCGAGGTTGAATCGATTGTGCGGGCGCATGGCCATGATCATGCCGACTATGTGCTGTCCGGCCTGCCGTTTTCGACCCTGCCCGACGGGGTCGGCCCGGCAATCGCCGCGGCAACGCACCGCGTGCTCCGTCCGGGCGGAGCCTTCCTGGTCTACCAGTTCAGCGCCAAGGCGCGCGACTTCATGGCGCGGCACTTCAAGCGGATCGACGCCGGGTTCGAAGCGCTCAACGTGCTGCCGTGCAAGCTGTTCTGGGGCTGGAAGGACTAGGTCCTGACCCTCAGGCCCTATTCGAACGCCTCTGCGGTCGCGTGGATCGAGGTCGGGGCAAGCTGGTCGTAGATCGCCGTGGTCAGGGTGACCATGTAGAGCCCGATGCTCAGCCCGAGCACGGTCATCACCAAGAACAGCGCGATCATCGCTCCAGCGCCGGGGATGGCACCGGGGCCAGCCGCCCCGGGGATGCCGATCGTCGCCATCAGCGCAACAAAATAGAGCACACAGGCCGCCACGATGGCCAAGATCCAGATCACCATGATCTTGAGCGAACTTCCGGTGGTGAGGCGCCATGCGGTCGCGACCGCGGTGATCGGATTGCGCTCCTCGCCGATTGCCACAATCGGCAGAACTAGGCTCAAGCGGGCCAGCAGATAGAAGAAGCCGAGGATCAGGACCAGCCCAAGTAGTACGGAAACCAGAGCCGATTGGGCCGCCGCAACGATTGCCGCCATTATCAGACTGATCACGATCCCGCCGACGATGCCGGCGACAATATAAATCAGCAACACCCCCATCATGGTCGGGGTACCGCGCAGTCCTGCGTTGAGAGCGACCGAATAGGTATCCTCAGGTCGGCCAGTGCTCGCCCGCGACAGGGCAAGCTGCTGCGCGAAAATGACCCCGAAGTAGATAAGGTAGAACAGTACCATCGATAAACCGAACGCGGCAAACGGGCTTTGGCCGGCGGCAAACCCGGTCCCGCCCGCGGCGAGCGACGCTTGCATCATCGATACGAACATGCCGCTGAAGGCCACCGCAAGCGCGATGATGCCGGCAAAGAACGTCAGCCAGACCGCGACCAGTCTTCCAAAGCTGGATCCAAGCATCTGGAAAGCTTGCGAAAATGCCTTGCTTGCACTGAATTGCATGATCTTGCCCCCTCGAATTTCCCCGACGAGCATCCTGCGCAGCTTGGCCCAGCTTGTAAATCGCTAATATTCAATGCGCCGGTTCGCCCAACTGGCGATAGCTTGCGGCGATGACCGCAACAAAAGTTGCGGCCTGTGCGCCTTGGACCAGGCTGGCGATCAGATTGCCCACCAGGTGTCCGCCCTCGGCTCCGGCGAGCAGCGTGGCCACGATTGCAAAGGCACTCGTGAGCAGCCAGCCGACTATAGCGAAGGCGAAATAGATCAGCAGCAGGAAGACCAGCAGCTGCCAGCCGATGCCCTTGGTCGCCATGAACGAGCGGCGCAGCGCCTCAAGCGGATTGCGCGTGCCGCCCAGCACCACCACCGGGCCGATGAAGCCGAAGCGGACCATCATATAGAGAATGAACACCGTACCCAGGATTGCCGCGACCTGAGTGAGCAGCAGCGAGCCGATCAGGCCGATCATGGTCACCGGCACCAACCCTGCGAGCAGCGCCACGGCATGCGCGGCGATCAGGGCCGCGATGAAGGCCGGAGCCGATCGCGCCGCCTGCCGCATCGCTTCGCCCACAGTGGGCCGCGCGGGATCGCCCAGCAGGGCCAGCGCAACCAGCATCCCGAACATTTCGACCAGCAGCGCCGCCAGGTAAGGCAGCCAATTGGCATCGAAATACTGCGCCCAGCGTTCTAGCAGCTGCGCTGGCAGCTGGCCCTGCACCGGCTCGGGCAGAGGCAGAAACTGGGCCAGTGCAAAGACCGGCAGTACCGCGAACACGCCCATAACTGCCATCAGCACTTCGCGATTGGCGAGCAGCGCGCCGCTCGCCTCGTCCCAGACCTTCATCGAATCGAAACGCGAACGCGTGCGGCGATCGCCGGGTGATTTGGGGGGCTGGGGCGGGGTGCTCTGCGGCGGCATGTTCATGCCCCCTTGATAACCACAGCAATTGCCGCCACGCAAATCATCGATGGCAGCAATCGCTACCCTTGAGCCCGAATGGCGGATCGGGACCGCGCCGGTGCCCTATCGCGCCGCACTCGACGCAATGACCGCGCGCAACGCCGCGATTGCCGAAGGCGCGGCGAAAGAGCTGATCTGGCTGCTCGAACATCCCCCGGTCTACACCGCCGGAACCAGTGCGGCGCGGGCCGAACTGCTCGATCCGCGGTTCGAAGTGGTCGAAGCCGGGCGCGGCGGGCGCTACACCTACCACGGCCCCGGTCAGCGGATCGGCTACGTCATGCTCGACCTCAAGCGCCGCGCGCGCGATGTGCGCGGGTTCGTCCATGCGCTCGAAGGCTGGGTGATCGATACGCTGGGGGACTTCGGGGTCGAAAGCTGGCGCGCAGAGGGGCGGATCGGAATCTGGACCCGCGACATCGATGGGCGCGAGGCCAAGATCGGCGCGATCGGTGTGCGCATCCGCCGCTGGGTGACGATGCATGGTTTCTCGGTTAACCTGTCACCCGATCTATCGCATTTCGGCGGGATCGTGCCGTGCGGGATCGAGGAATTCGGCGTGACGAGTCTGGAGCGACTGGGAATTGCGGTTGATTCAACGGCATGGGATGCGGCATTGCAGGCCCGCGCGGGCGATTTCCTCGCCGCGCTCGAACGCCCCTGCGGCGAGGAGGCTGCGTGATGAAAGCTGGACTGATCCTCGCGGCATGCGCACTCGCTTTGGCAGGCTGCAAGGGCGACGCCAAGAAAGACGCCGGCGCGGGCAAGGCGCAGGGCGAAGTGCTCCCCGGCTCAGCCAGCGACGCGATGCTGCCGCTCGATACGGTGAAGTCGCAAGCCCCGCTTGCGCCCAAGAGCGAAGGCGGTGAGGGCGGCGACGCGAAGGGTGCGAAGACTAAGCCGGGCGAAAAAGTGAGCGCTGGGGCTAGCGACAGTGGAGCCACGGAGCCGGACGCCCCTGGACCGAGCGCTTCACCTTTGCCTGGCGACAACTGACGCCTTACCTTTCTCGTACCATCCCAGGCCGCTCATGCTGAGCCTGTCGAAGCACCGTCCTTGCTCTTGGTTCCCCACGCGCAAGCGCACGAAGAAAAGGCAGTCCTTCGACAGGCTCAGGACGAGCGGGATTGGGGAGGACTTGGCGACGACGATTTGGGGCTTATCGCCCGGCAGGCCGATTTTTCAAATTCTACCGACTTGTCATTTGGAGGAGCAGAGACAAAAACAGTAAAATATGGCTCTGAAAACAGACGCGAAGTGTAAATATACGTTTGAGTGGCGGGCGCATGAACTGCAGCGATGGTCATATCGCCGGGATTTAGTTCAAATCTGATATCAGACATAACTCTGATATCTCTGGATTGCTGATATGTTGCTGGGGTCTGAGCGACCATGTCGTTGCCATGATGCAATTCAAGAGATGAATTTTTGGCTTTGATCATGTAATCACGCCAATAATAGCAGCCACCTACTTTGCCAAATTCGGCGGGGCTGAGAGGTGCCAATTCGTGGCTAAAATCGGCGAAATAGCCAAGATACACGGCCAGCGCGGCGACAGGGATCATGGCGCACAAGCCGGCAATGAATTTCGTGGCAGCCATTATGACGGTACCTTGGACTATCGTAAGATTCTAACGAGGCGGCCCACGAAAAATGCAGGAAGTCGCAGCAGCTTCCTACTCCTCCAACCCCAGCACCCTGAGCGCTAGCTTGTAGTGCGGCATGTCGATCATCTTGCCGTCGATCTGCAGCGCACCCACACCGGGATTGTCCCTGAACGCGGCGACGATCGCGCGGGCTTCGGCTTGTTCGGCTGCGCTGGGGGTGAAGGCCGCGTTGATCACCTCGACCTGCGCGGGATGGATCGCGAGCATCCCGGCAAAGCCATCGGCGCGGGCTTCTTCGGCGGCGCGTTTGAGGCCGGCGGCGTCGGAGAAGTCGGCGTGGAGTGTGTCGATTGCGATCACCCCGCGCGAATGCGCGGCGAGCAGGGTCTGGGTGCGGGCGTAGCGGAAGGTATCGGTCCAGCGTCCCTCCGCATCGCGCTTGCGGGTCGCGCCGATTGCCGCCGAGAGGTCTTCCGCGCCCCAGGTCAGGCCGGCGAGACGCGGCATCGTGGCTGCGGCATAGGCGGGAATGGTCATTGCCGCAGCCGGGGTTTCGCTGACCAACGGCATGATCTTGACCGCATTGGGGGCAAGGCCGCTGCGGCTTTCAAGCTCGTAGATTTCGGCTGAGAGCTGCTGCACCGATTCTGGCCCAGCGCTCTTTGGCAGCATTATCCCGTCGGGCCCGCCGGGCATCACCGCGCGCAGATCTTCGCGCCACTCACCGGTATCGAGCGCGTTGATCCGCACCCAGTGCCCCTGCCGCT
>JBJTLY010000248.1:0-4721 GCA_046063275.1 Novosphingobium sp.
GTCACCCGCGTGCCCTTTTTGGGCTTGCCATCGACGATGGGCGCATCACCCGTCACCTTTAGCGGCGCAACGGCATCGCCATGCTCGAAGCGCATCCAATGCTCCTTGCACTCGAGCAAGATCGTCAGCTCCAGATATTCGCTGAGCGCGTTGCCCACGGAAACCCCCACGCCGTGGAGCCCGCCCGAAACCTTGTAGGCGTTGTCGTCCGAGGTGTTCTCGAACTTACCCCCGGCGTGAAGCTGGGTCATGATCACTTCGGCGGCCGAAACGCCTTCTTCCTGGTGGATGCCGGTCGGGATGCCGCGGCCGTTATCCTCGACCGAAACCGAGCCATCGGGGTTGAGCTCGATCAGGACGAGATCGCAATGACCGGCCAAAGCCTCGTCGATCGCGTTATCCGAAACCTCGAACACCATGTGGTGCAGGCCCGAGCCATCGTCGGTATCGCCGATATACATGCCGGGGCGTTTGCGCACCGCATCGAGGCCCTTGAGGACCTTGATCTGGTCAGCGCCATATTCGTTCTGGTTCGGGAGATTTTCGGGGGTGTCAGACATAGCCAGCATATAGGGATTGAGGGCCGAAAACGGAAGTCTGCGAGCCCCCTTCCATCCACAGGCAAATCCTGCTCAAGTGCCGCCGGAATCAGGGAGTCCGAACATGAAAAAGCTTATCGCCTTAGCCCTCCTCGGGTCTACCGCAATTGCCGCGCAAGCCGGCGCGATGGACGCCCAGCTGCGGCCCGATCAGGCAGAGTTCAAAGGGCTGTACAAGGAGTTGGTCGAGACCAACACCACGCTCTCGGCGGGCAGCTGCACGCTCGCGGCGGAGCGGATGGCGGCGCGGATGCGCGCGGCGGGGATTCCGGACAGCCAGATCACCATGTTCTCGGTGCCCGAGCACCCCAAGGATGGCGGGGTGGTGGTGGTCTATCCCGGCACCGACAAGAAACTGAAGCCGATGCTGCTGCTCGCCCATATCGACGTGGTCGAGGCAAACCGCGCCGACTGGACCCGCGATCCATTCACGCTGATCGAAGAGAACGGCCAGTTCTACGCCCGCGGCACCAGCGACGACAAGGCGCAGGCGGCAGTCTGGACCGATACCATGGTCCGCTTTGCCAAGGAGGGCTACAAGCCCAAACGCACAGTCAAGCTCGCGCTGACCTGCGGCGAGGAGACCTCGGGCGCATTTAACGGGGCCGAGTGGCTGACCAAGAACAAGCGCGACCTGATTGATGCGGCCTATGCGCTCAACGAAGGCGGCGGCGGGCGCTCGGACCCCAATGGCAAGCTTCTGGTCCAGACCATCCAGGTCGGCGAAAAGGCCTATCAGGATTTCACCCTGACCGCGACCAACGAGGGCGGGCATGCCTCATCCCCGGTGCGTGACAACGCGATCTACGCGATGTCCGATGCGGTGCTCAAAATCCGTGACCATGAATTCAAGCTTGAATTCAACGACACCACGCGGACCTTTTTCTCCAAGGCCGGGCCGCTCTATCCGGGCGAACTGGGCAAGGCGATGGCCGCGCTCGCAGCCAATCCGGGCGATGCCGCGTCCGAAGCGATCGTCAACCAGGACCGCAGCCTGCATTCGATGTTGCGCACCACCTGCGTCGCCACCTTGGTCCAGGGCGGGCATGCGCTCAACGCCCTGCCGCAGCGAGTCACGGTCAACGTCAATTGCCGCATGTTCCCGGGACGCACTGCGGACGAGACCCAGGCCGAATTGGCTCAGGCGATCGGCAATCCGGCGATCCAGATCGAGCAGCGGGTCAAGGACAAGCCGATCGCCAAGGTGCCCCCGCTCGATCCGGCAATCATCGGCCCGATGACCACGCTTTCGGCCAAGTTCTTCCCCGGCGTGCCGGTGGTCCCGACAATTTCGACCGGGGCGAGCGACGGGGTCTATACCGCCGCAGTCGGCATCCCGACCTATGGCGTCCCGGGGATCTGGGCCGACAGCAAGATGAACAACATCCACGGGCTCAACGAGCATATGGAAGTGCGCTCGCTGATGGATGGGCGCGATTATCTCTACGCGCTGGTCAAGCTCTTATCGAGCAAGTGAATCGACAAAGGGCAGCGTGGCCGAGGCCGCGCTGCCCTTTGCTTTGGGAGGTGGTGCCGGACCGCTGCTTAGGCAAGCGTGGCGGTGAACATCAGACCGCTGATCGAAATCGCGATGATGGCCGGCAGCACGATCGAATAGATGCTGCGCATGGGGTTTTCTCCTGTTTGGCGGCGATACATTATGTCCGCTGAGCGCCACATAAGTGTTTTAGTAGAGATTTCCAGTGCGAAGGGCGGTATGGCTGTTGCAGAATACGCAACAGTTAGCTGAACGATTAATTTACCTGTTTCCATCCGCGCCGCCGCGTGGCTAAGCTGCAGCCAAATGCCAGATAACCGCGGAGAGACCCTAGCCATGATTGACAGCCCCGCTGCCCTGCTTGACGCCGAGTTCGGCTCGTTCCCCGGCTTGATCGCCGCCTGGGGTGACTATCGCGGTGAGGCCGAGGCGCTGTACGACGGTGCCACTTCGCTCTCATGGCGCGAGACGGCCGACCGGGTCGAACGCATCGCCGCGCGGCTTCAGGCTGATGGATTGGAGCGCGGGCAGGCGGTCGCGATCCTTGGCACGACCACCGTAAATTACGCGCTGATCTACCTCGCCGCGATCCGCGCCGGGGGCTGCGCGGCGCCGCTGACCACCAGCGCCAGCCCCGATCAGCTCGCCGGGATGGCGGCGGATTCGGGCGCAATCCACCTGTTCATCGACCGCGCCAAGCTCACCGAGCTGGGCGATTTCCTGCTCCCCACTGCCAACCAGATCGTGCTCGATGAAGAACTTGATGCGTTCATGGCCCCGGCCGGGACCAAGGCCGCGCCGTTCGATCCGGCGGAGAAGGACCCGCTCAACATCATCTATAGCTCGGGCACCACCGGGATCCCCAAGGGCATCGTCCACAGCCACGCGATGCGCTGGCGCCAGATGACCTTCCGCGCCGCGCTCAACTACGGCCAGGACAGCCGCACGCTGACCTCGACCCCGCTCTATTCGAACACCACCATGGCGGTATTCCTGCCGACGATGTATTCGGGCGGCTGCGCCAGCCTGATGGGCAAGTTCGACACGCAAAAGTGGCTCGAACGCGCGCAAAATGAAAAGATCACCCACACCATGCTGGTCCCGGTGCAATACCGCCGGTTGATGCAGTTCGAGCATTTCGACGACTACGACCTGTCATCGATGAAGATGAAGTACTGCACCTCGGCGCCGTTCCCCGCCGATCTCAAGGCCGAAGTGCTGCGCCGCATGCCCGGCGGCCTCATCGAGATTTACGGCATGACCGAAGGCGGGGTCGCCTGCATCTTCCCGGTCCACGAACATCCCGACAAGCTCCATACCGTCGGCTATCCCGCACCCGGGCACTTCCTCAAGGTGATCGACGAAAACCTGAACGAGCTGCCGCCGGGCGAAGCTGGCGAACTGGTCGGCAAGTCGCCCACGATGATGCTTGGCTACAAGAACCAGCCCGAAAAGACCCGCGAGGGCTACTGGATCGACCCCGCCGATGGCTCGGTCTGGCAGCGCATGGGCGACGTCGGCCGGGTCGATGCCGAGGGTTTCGTCGAACTGGTCGGGCGGACCAAGGACGTGATCATTTCGGGGGGCTTCAACATTTTTCCGATCGATCTCGAGACCGAACTGGCCAAGGATGATCGCGTGGTCGAAGCCGCAGTGGTCGGCGTGCCGAGCGAGGCCTGGGGCGAAACCCCGGTCGGCTTTGTGGTGCTCAAACCGGGCGTGGAGAAAACCGTGCTCGAGGACATCCGCACGGTCGCCAACAGCCGCCTCGGCAAGACCCAGCGCGTCTCGGCGCTCCACGCAATCGACGAAATGCCGCGCAGTCACATCGGCAAGCTGCTCAAGACCGATCTCAGGGATATGATCACCGGGTGATCTTGCCACGGCGCGCCGAAGAGGTGCCTGAAGAAGGATGTCCCCACGAACCGCAGAAGCTGTTTGGCAGTCTGTGGGCTGGGGTCAATCTACCGTGCAGAGTTTAGATCATCTTCACACATATGATGGCATACTTTCCATGACCTCGAAAGTGAGTCCATGTTCAAATCAGCACAGCTTGCCATCAGTTTGATCTTGCTCTGGCTCCCGTTTGTATTGTCTGTGATCTTGAGTGATGATTCAAACGCGGGTTTAATACTGATGCTACCTTTTTTCTTCACGATCCCGGCGCTGATCGTGGCGTTCTTGATATTTACGCCGCTGGAACGTTTCCTAAAGAGGCGGGGAGCCGACTCTCAGTCGATCATACTTGTGCCTCTTTCAGGAATGTTGAGTGTCGTGGCATTCAAGCTTTTCGTCTCCGCTCCATATTTGTTCAGCAACAAGCCCGGCGTTGAAAATATCCCTGCGGCGTCGTGGAGCGGCATGAGTTTCATGATCCTGGGAGGGCTGGCGTGGGGTATCGTTTGGCTCCTTTCTGGTGGCATCTTACGGTGGCTCGGACTCAAAGAAGCTTAAGCCTTCCGAAAACCTAGATTCGCGGAACGAATTTGCTGGATACGTTTCTTAGGTTGTCTTGCCACGGCGGGCCGCCGTCATTATCGGCCCGTCATGACCATCCAGCCTTCAGACTCGATCCTGATCGTCGACTTCGGCAGCCAGGTGACCCAGCTCATTGCCCGCCGCGT
>JBJTLY010000249.1:0-4472 GCA_046063275.1 Novosphingobium sp.
CGACCACGCAGCCTTCGCCGACGATCACCCCTTCGACGATCTCGGAGCGCGCGCCGATAAAGCAATTGTCGCCGATGATCGTCGGGTTGGCCTGCATCGGTTCAAGCACCCCGCCGATCCCGGCACCGGCGGAGATGTGGCAGCCCGAGCCGACCTGCGCGCAGGATCCGACCGAAGCCCAGGTGTCGATCATCGTCCCGTCACCGACGTGCGCGCCGATGTTCACGAAGCTGGGCATCAGCACCACGTTCTTGCCAATGTGCGCGCCGCGGCGGACGATCGCGCCAGGAACCGCGCGGATTCCGGCGGCGCGGAAGCGGTCCGCATCCCAGCCGGTGAATTTCAGCGGCACCTTGTCGAACGAAGGCGCCCCGGCCGAGCCATAGTCCATCACCGCGTTGTCGTTGAGACGGAACGACAGCAGCACCGCCTTCTTGAGCCACTGGTTGACCTGCCAGCCGCCTTGGCCGTCGGGCTCCGCGACCCGTACCTGGCCGCCATCGAGCATGGCCAGTGCCGTATCGACCGCGCGGCGCACCTCGGTGCTGTCCGGAGTGACGGTATCGCGCGTTTCCCAGGCCTGTTCGATTTGCGCGGCAAGCTCTGCAGACATCGTGCGTGGTCTCCTGGCTGCGGGCTTCCAGCGCCCGCCATTTGCCGCGCCTATCGCCTGACCCTTGGACGGGCAAGCGGGTGCGGCGCCTATTGTGAAAGAAATATGCCATTAAGCATAGCCATGGCAAAAGGTTGCGTGCTTCGTCGCAGGAGGCACCGAAGGGGCACGCGCATGGCCAAACCAGTTCTTCTCGAAGCACGACTCCACATCGCCGCAGCATTGCTGTCGTTCGGGCTGGTTGCCGGCTGCGGTGGCGGCTCGGTTGGCAGCACGCCGGTTCCGGTGCCCGCCCCGACACCAACGCCAACGCCAACTCCGACGCCGACTCCCACCCCAACTCCAACTCCGACTTCGGTGTTCCTGACCAGCGAATACAACCGCTCGACCGGGCCGAGCCAGCACGGCGCTATTACCGCCTGGGCGGGTGGGACCACCGGGAAAGGTGTGACAATCGGCATCGTCGATACCGGGATCGATGAGACCAATCCCGAATTTGCCGGACGGATCAGCTCCGCCTCGCGCGATGTCGCGGGCAGCCGTGCGCTGACCAATCCCGACAGCGATCACGGTACAAACGTGGCGATGGTCGCGGCTGCGGCGCGCGATGGCACCGGGATCGTGGGTATCGCGTTTGATGCGACAATCGCGATGTTCCGCGGCGATTCGGTGGGTACTTGCGCCACCGCAGTCGCCAGCGATCCCAAGAGTGGTTGCACCTTCTCCGACACCAGCATCGCCGCCGGGGTGAACGCCGCTGTGTCCGCCGGGGCCAAGGTGATCAACCTCTCGCTCGGCGGGTCGCCGCCCAATTCGACGCTGCGTGCGGCGATCGCCAATGCCGCCGCGAACGGCGTGGTGGTGGTCGTATCAGCAGGCAACGATGGCGATTCGACCGATCCTGCTGTTGATCCCAACAACCCCGATCCCCTCGCCGCAGGGCTGCGCGCGGCGGGCAATGGCAACGTCATCATCGCCGGCTCGGTCGATTCCTCGAACACCATCTCCGCCTTCAGCAACAAGGCCGGGACCGAACAGGCCTGGTTCCTCGCGGCGCGCGGCGAGCGGGTGTGCTGCGTCTATGAAAACGGCGTGCTCAAGGTGGTGACCAACCCCGACGGCTCGAAATCGGCCTTCGTCTTTTCGGGCACCAGTTTCTCGGCACCGCAGATCGCCGGGGCGGCTGCGCTGTTGCGCCAGGCCTTCCCCAATCTTACCGCCACCCAGGTGGTCGATCTCCTGCTGCGCACCGCCAGCGACGGCGGCACAGCCGGGACCGATGCGATCTACGGACGCGGGATCCTCAATATCACCCAGGCTTTCGCGCCGCAGGGGACGACCAGCCTCGCCGGTTCGGCCATTGCGATACCGCTGGGTGAAACCACGGTGGTCACCTCCGCACCGATGGGCGATGCCGGTGCCAGGGCAAGCGGATTTGGCGCGATCGTGCTCGATGGCTACCAGCGTGCCTATTACTACAATCTCGGCGCCGAACTACGCTCCGCCCAGGTCCAGTCCAGGCTCGCGCCGGCGCTTAATGCGCAGGTCCGTCACGTCTCTGCGGGGACGGACAGGCTGTCGCTGTCCTTCTCGGTCGATGCCAGCGGACGCACCCAACGCTTGCCGTGGCAAGGCATGCTGCGGCTGAGCATGGCCGATGCGCAGGCGGCCAAGGTTCTTGCTGGTCAGGTTGTCGCGCGCATCGCCCCCGATGCGAAGGTCGCTTTCGGCTTTTCGCAAGGTTCGGATGGCCTCGTCGCCCAGCTTCAAGGCCAGAACCAGCCCGCCTTCCTGATCGCCCGTGCACCGGGCGATGATCAGGGCTTCGGACAGGACAATGTAATTTCCACCGCGTGGTACAAGCAGTTCGGACGCTGGGGTATCGCCGCCAGCGCCGAACATGGCTCGCCGGTGACCGCCGCCCCGGTCTGGTCTTCGATCAGCGGGCTCGACCGTCGCCGTCACAACAGTGCCGACCGCTACGGCCTCTGGGTCAATCGCGGGCTGGGCAAGCTGCAACTGGAATTCGGCGCAAGCTGGCTGGCCGAGCGTCAATCGATCCTCGGCGCGCGGCTGGCCGAAGGGTTTGGCGGCGGCGGAGCCGACAGCCTGTTCATCGATGCCCGGAGCCAGTGGGAACCTGCTGCCGGATGGCGGCTCGGCGCGGCGTGGCGCAGCGGCTTCACGACCCCGCGCAGCGGCGGCTCGATCGCTTCAGGTGGGCGTATGACCAGCTCGGCCTGGTCAATCGATGCGGCGCATACCGACGTGTTCAAGCCTGGCGACTGGCTCGGCCTGCGCGTGTCACAGCCGCTGCGGGTCGAAAGCGGCGGGATCGCGCTCAATCTGCCGGTCGATTACAGCTATGCCACCCTGCAGCCGACTTTTGCGCGTTCGGTGCTCAACCTGGCGCCGCGAGGCCGCGAAGTGGATACCGAACTCGCCTGGCGCGGCTCGCTCTGGACCGGCGCAGCGATGTTCAGCCTGTTCTACCGCACCGATCCGGGGCACTACGCCAACATGCCTGATGACCGCGGGGTCGCGTTCAGCTGGAACAAGCAGTTCTAGCGCTCAGGCTCCCGCCTTCACCGCAAAGTCCCAGGCGCGTTCGGCGAGCGGTTTTACCCGTTCGCTCTGCTCCTTGGCGTGGCTCGAACTGGCAGTGCCGTCGATCACCCGCTTCTTGATGCCTTGCAGAATACCGGTCAGGCGGAAGAAGTTGTACGAGAAGTACCAGTTCATGTCGGGCACGCTGTCGCGCTGGGTCGCAGCGCAATAGCGTTCGACGACCTCTTCCAGTTCGGGGATGCCGAGCGCCTTGCGGTCAAGGTCGGCCACGCCGGAACGGCCGCCGTTGTCGGTTACCCAAGCCATCGCCACGTAAGTGAAATCGGCGAGCGGATCGCCCAGCGTCGACAGCTCCCAGTCGAGCACCGCGAGCACTTCGGGCCGGTCCTTCGCGTAGATCATGTTGTCGATGCGGTAGTCGCCGTGGACCACGCTGGTGCGGGTCTGCTCGGGCATGGTCGCGGGGAGCCATTCGATCAGCCGCTCAACCTCGGGGATCGTCTCGGTCTCGGCCAGACGATACTGCTTGGTCCAGCGATCGATCTGGCGGCCGAAGTAGTTCCCCGGCTTGCCGAAATCTGTGAGGCCTGCAGCGGCGACATCGGTGTTGTGCAGCGCGGCCAGGGTATCGATCATCGCATCGTAAGTAGCGCGGCGATATTCGGGCGCATCGTCCGGCATTGCCCCGTTCCAGATCGTCCGGCCATCGACCATGCCCATGACGTAGAACCACGAACCCAGCACGCTCTCGTCGGTGCACAGCCCATACTGCGGGGCAACCGTGAAGCCCGCCTTGTGCAGCCCGGCCTGGACCTTGTATTCGCGGTCAACCGCGTGGGCTGAGGGCAGCAGCGGCCCGAACGGCTTCCTGCGCAGCACATAGTTCCCGCTCTGCGCGGCGATCTTGTAAGTCGGATTCGATTGCCCGCCCTTGAACTTGGTCAGGTGCAGCGGGCCTTCGAAACCGGCGACATTGGCCGCCATCCAGTCAGCCAGCTTGCCCTCGTCAAGCTTGTCCGCGCCTTCGGGTTCGACCGTGCCGACAAAGGCTTCCTCGGCGTTGATGGCGTCGCTCATTTCTACGTCTCCCCCCTCCCGCTTGCGGGAGGGGCCGGGGGTGGGCACCGGGGGCGGGAAGGCCCACCCCTAACCCCTCCCGCAAGCGGGAGGGGGACTTGAATCAGTTGTCAAACACGATGACCGAGCGCGCCGAAGCGCCGGTCTTCATCGTGTCGAAACCTTCGTTGATCTTTTCGAGCGGGATGCGCTCGGCGATGATGCTGTCGAGATC
>JBJTLY010000250.1:0-13391 GCA_046063275.1 Novosphingobium sp.
CTCCTCGATCTGGCCGCCACCGGCTTTTCCCTCTTCGTTCAAGGGGATACGGATCTTGCCGTCGGGCGCGGTCATCGCCTTGCTGGTCAGCCCGGTATATTCGCCCTTGATGTCGAAGTAGCGGATTTCGCGGAAGCCGGCGATTCGCTCGTAGAATGCGGCCCAGTGCGCCATGCGCCCGCCATAGACGTTGTGGGTGAGGTGATCGATCAGCTTGAGCCCCGCGCCCACCGGATGGCGATCGGTGCCCGGTTCGTAAACGAAGTCGATGTCGTAGATCGACAGCTCGTCACCATACCTGTCAATGAAGTATATGATCGAGCCGCCAATCCCTCTGATTGCAGGGATATTGAGCTCCATCGGCCCGGTCTTGACCTCGACCGGCTCTGCACCGCGATTCAGAGCCTCGGCATAGGCCTTGGCCGCATCGCGCACGCGCCAGCCCATGCCGCAGGCCGAAGCGCCGTGCTCGGCGGCGAAATAGGCCGCGGGGCTGCGCGGTTCGTAGTTGGCAATGAGGTTGATCCCGCCCTGGCGCCATAACTGGACGTCCTTCGAGCGGTGGCGGGCGATCTTGGTGAACCCCATCTTCTCGAACACCGGTTCGAGCATGCCCTTTTCGGGGGCTGAAAATTCGACGAATTCGAATCCGTCGAGGCCCAGCGGATTGTCGAACAGGTCGGCCATGCAGTTTGCTCCAGCGGTGAGTTGGTTGCAAATGAAACTAAATGCACCGTGTCCGGGAGTCAAGCTTTGTGCGCGGCAATCAGCTCGCGGTAATGCGCAAACAGCTGCTCGAAATGATCGCGCATCGTGGTAACCCGCCCATTGCCACGCGGCCAGTTCTTGGCTGCAAGATCACCTATCGCGCGCGCCAGCGCATTGGGGTTGGCGGACTTGTAGACCACCCCGCCCCCAGCCGCCGCATGTTCAGTTGCGGCGCCCTTGTCGGGCACCACAACAGGGGTTCCACTGGCCAGTGCTTCGGCGGTGGCGAGCCCGAAGGTCTCGGCATCGCCGCCCTGCACCACCGCATCGGCGCTGGCGACCATCGCGGCGAAGCGCGGCCGGTCGCGCACCGGTTCGAACAGGCGGATATGCGGATGGTCGCCAATCGCGCGCAGCACCTGCGGCTTTTCGCGCCCTTCACCGAGCAAGATCAGGCCAAGGGGCCGTTCGCGCGAGGCGCGCTTGACTCCTTCGATCACCACCGACCAGCGCTTTTCTGCCGACAGACGCCCGATGGTCAACAACAGGCCGGCGCTTTCAGGCAGACCCAGTTCGGCGAGCAGCTTGGCTCGCAGCGCAGGATCGCGGTTGGCCGGGGAAAAGGCGCCAGCCTCGACTCCCATCGGGATCAGATTGGTGTGTTCGACCCCGCCGCCAATAAGCCGGTCCTGCAGATCCTTGCTGGCGCAGATCACGCTGTCGTAGCGCTGCGATAGCGCGCGGATATGGTGCCAGTACGGCGCAAACAGCCGATCGGTCGCGCCGCGCGGCAGCAGCGGATCGAACCAGCGATAGGCGTAAGCTGTCATCGGATCGGCATGCATGAACAGGCTGCGCGGGACCTTGCCCGGCCACTCGGCCACCCACGATGGACTGCGCCACGGCGAGCCGACTTCAACCAGGTCAGGCTGCAATTCGTCGAGCGCCGCATGCAGCGCCACATTGTCGCCGAAGTACCAATAGCGCTTGTCCACGATCAGCCGGGGGCTGGGGATTGTGACGATCCGCGCCCTGGGCCCGCGCTCGATCACCTCGTACCGGTCACCCGGCGCGAGGATCACGATTTCCGCGCCAAGCTCTGGCCCGATCTGCAGCTTCTGCTCGACGTAGGTCTTCACCCCGCCGCCGTGGGGGGTGTAGAACGCGCAGACGTCGACCAATTTCACCTAGTTGGATTTCAGCGGCGCGACGCCCAGCCCGTTCTTGTAATTCATCACCACCGAGATCTTCGAAACCCCGCCGCCGTTGACCACGACGCGCGAGTTCTTGACGCTCGGCTTGCTCCAACCAAGGTGCGGGTTGCTGGAAAAGCCGATCCCATCGATCTTCCACTGGAAACGGCGGTCCATGTTGCGGTCGTGCAGTACCGAGACCGCATAGGTTCCCGGTCCCGGAATGCGCACGCAGAGCACCACCGGCCCCGATTGCGGGACGGGCACCTCGACCCGGCGAAAGGTCTTGCCCGCCGCGATCAATACATTGTCGTCGGCGAGGAAGTCCTGCTCGTTGCCGGGGTAGATTTCCAGCTTCATGTTGCCCACCCGATCCTTCATGCCGACGGCTTCGACCAACAGCGCCGGGCCGGGCTCACCCGCACGGCAGCGTCCTTCTGCTTTGCCCAGGTCGGGCGAACTCTTGAGCGCCGGACCCGCAGCGAGCAGCAGCGGCAGCGTCAGGGTTGCGAGCACAGGCTTCATTTCACTTTCTCCGCATCGAACAGGCCGGTGAGGCCGAATATGGTTCCAATCATCAGGTGTGCAACCAGAAGCAGCACCGCCATCATCGCCATGAGTGCGGCTACATCTGCGCCTTTGCCCAGTAACAACACTGTAACGCCAGCAAAAATGATGTCCTTGTTGGGAAGGAACGGCAGCCTTGAGAGCAGCATCCGCAGCGTCGCCAGCACCAGCCACAGGGTAATCGCAACCGCAGGCAGTACGGCGTGCCACATGACTGCCGAGGCGATCAGGATGACTACTATCCGTGCCAGGTGTGCCGCCGAGATGAACCACAGGTCCTGCCTGGGCAGAGTAAACAGCTGGCGGCGGAACAGCAGGATGCCCAGCGAGGTCAGCAGCACCACGCCCAGCGAAGCGAAAGCGGTCGGCCCTTCGACCCCGAGCTGCCCGGCAGAAACATAGGGCCAGGCGAAGGCCAGCATGACCAGCGTTGCACCATTGCCAACCAGCGCGGAAAGGATGGTCATGTCCTTGATTGCACCGAAGGGCGCTTCGGACAGCTTCGTGCGCGCCTTGGCCCAGGCATAGAACTGCGCTTCGCCCAGATAACCGAGCAGCAATTCGTTGGCGACGAGCTTCCTCAGCAGTGCGCCGATGCCGGCCAGCGGCATCGCCCACAAGCGGCGATAGACCACCCATTCGCTGACCGGGCCTGACAGGTAATAGGCCGCAAAGGCCATCCAGAAGGTTGGGCTGGTCGGGATCAGACCTCGCACCTTGGCGAAGTCGAGATCACGGAGCTGGAGCGCCACGGCAACCAGCAGAGCGAGCGAAACGCCCATGCTGGCGAGTGTCGCCCAGCGATTGCCGCGCGGGGGAGCGGGCTCCTCGCTCACTTCAGCGGCCTCTTGCGGCCAGAAGGCGACGTGCATCGACATAGCGCCGCGCCGTGGCGTGTAAGCGGTGAACCGAAAATGAATTCACGCCGCCTCATGCCTCCGCCAGTTCCTCAAACAGAGTGCGATAGCGGGCGGCGGCGATGGGAATGGTGAACACTGCGGTCGAGGCGCGCGCGGAGATCGCGTCGTAGGGCACTGTCAAAACCTGACGCATCGCACCGGCGAGCGCGCCTTCATCGCGGATCGGAACCAGCTGCCCGAACCGGCCATCGCCGATGAGCGACTGCATCGAAATGCTGCAATCGGTCCCGGCAATCGGCAGGCCTGCGGCAAGTGCCTCGATGATCACCGCAGGCACGCCTTCGTAGTCCGAGGAAAGGACATAGGCCGACGCTGCAGCCAGATGCGGCGCGGGGTCGCAGTGCCCGGGCAGCGTCAGCCGGTCGGCAATCCCGAGCTGCGCGGCGAGCCGATCGAGCTTGCTGCGTTCCGCACCCTCACCCACGATAACTAGCCGCGCTGCAAGATCATCAAGCCGCGCAAAGCTGCGCAGCAGGTGCGGGAAGTTCTTTTGCGGGAGCAAGCGCCCGACCGCGACATAATGCGGCGCACGCGGCGTTGTTGAACTGCGCGGGATCGCCATCAGCGCGGCGCGCTGTGCGACTTCGAGCGAAGGGTCCTCGATGATCGCGATCCGCCCATCGTCCACCTGCATCGCTTCGGCTATTTCTCCGCGCATCGGCGCGGCCATGCCGACCACCCGATCGAACAGGTGGCCCTGAATGCGTAGCCAGTGGCGATAGAACCAGCGCCCCACCGCCGGCATGTCGCGGCGTTCAAGGTCGTTGCTGATCTTGATCGCGATTGGCGGACAGCGTCGCCCGAGCAGCAGTTTCACCGCCGCCCCGACAATCGCGTAGGTGTTGCCGGCAAGGAACAACACGTCGGCGCGCTCGGTCCTGAGCCAGCGCCACGTGCACCAGATCATCCAGAGCGTTTCCCACGCGGCGGTCGGGATCGGCTCAGGCCGGCGCACATAGTCGAGCTGCGGCGCGATACCTTGCATTGCCCCCGCATCACGGCCGAGCAGGACCTTCACTTCCACGCCGTCAGCCTGCCAGGCGGCGGCGAGGTTGAGCGCCACCCGCTCGACTCCGCCAGGCTCGAAGCTGTGGATCGGCATCGCAATGCGCAAGGTGCTCACCGGGTCAGGAGTTCGGCATAGCGCCCGGCGCGGCGACGCGCGGCGAAGGAACCGAAAGTGGCGCGGATGCTGTCCAGCAGCGCGGGAACCGTGACATCGCCGGGATGCACGGCGGCGCGCACCACCGGCTGCACGTGCAGGGCATGCCGCGCGAGACCGGCGAAGAACCGCGATGAGAGTTGGCGCGGGCGTGACCGGCTGGCCCAGGTGATCACCGGGCCTTTGGCGAGCACCTTGCCGCTTTGCGGTTGCCAGACGCGCATATGATCCTCGGCCAGCGCGAAGTCGCTCGCCGCCAGCGCCTCGCGGGCGCCCTCGCCGTAGAGCCAGGCCGGCGCGATGAAACCGGCGACCGGCCGCCCGATCGCGTCCTCGATCAGCTTGCGCCCATCGGCCATGCGCTGCGCGGCCACCTCGCGGCTCAGGCCGAGAAACTCGCCCTCACCAGCGGTCATGTGCTTCGCCTTGAACGCAGCCGCACCGCTATGCTCGGCAAGATCCTTATGGAACCAGCCATGGACGAACATCTCGACGCCCTGGTCGCCCCAGTCGCGCAAGCGGCGCTGGAACGCGGCGCTGTCCGCCAGCGGTGCCTCGCTCCAGTGGTTCGGTACCACCAGCATCGCGAATTTGGGCCCGCCGAGGATGCCGCCGAGCAATTCGGCCAGCTGCTCGACCTCACGCTCGAAGCGCGGGCCGACATCGTGGATCGAGGCGAGCAGCAATTTGGTCACGGCGCGCCGCCTATAGCGGCATTTGCTGGCTCGCGCAGTGGAAACTGCCGCCCCCGCCCAGCACGGCATCAGCCATCAAGCCGATCACCTCACGGTCAGGGAACAGTTCGGCGATCGCTGCCACCCCGTCAGCATCGTGCGGCGAGCCATAAATCGGCACCACGACCAGCCGCGATGTGACGGCGAAATTCATGTAGCTGGCGGGTTCGATCCGGCCATCGACTTCTACCCGCCCGGGCGAGGGCACCTCGCGCACGGTGACGCCAAATGCCTCGGCCCGCGCCCTGGCATCAGCGTAGATCGCCGCATTGGGATCGTCGGCCCCGGTCGCACGCGGCAAGGCCAGCACGCCGGGCGCAACGAAGCGCGCAAGATTATCGACGTGCCCATCGGTGTGGTCATTGATCAGGCCGTCGCCCAGCCACAGCACGCGGTCGAAGCCTAGATCGCGCTCCAGCCGCGCTTCGATATCGGCGCGCGACAGGTCGGGATTGCGGTTGGGATTGAGCAGGCATTGTTCGGTGGTGGCGACGAGGCCCGTACCGTCGCCATCGAGCGCGCCGCCTTCCAGCACCCAGTCTGCCGCTTCGACCGGAAGTCCGGCGTCAATCGCCAGTTCGGCACCGATTTCCTGATCCCCCGGCATCAGGTACTTGCCGCCCCAGCCGTTGAACCCGAAGCGCTTGGCGACATGCCGCCCGCCCCGTTCGACCACCAGCGGCCCCGTATCGCGCACCCAAACGTCGCCGTAACGCCGCACTTCAAGCAAGACCTTGCCCGAACACAGCGCTGCGGCCCGGGCGCGGTTGGCCTTATCGCGCACCACCAGCCGCACCTCCTGCCCGCTTTCCGCAACCGCAGAGGCGAACGCGGCAATCTGTTCCTGCGCGCGCTCGAAGTAACCCGGCCATTCCTCGGCGAGGTGCGGGAAGCCAACCCACAGCCATTGCTGCGGATGCCATTCGGGGGGCATCCGCACCTTTGCATTGCTCATTGGCTTACTTGCCCCCGGCGCGGCTCTTGTCGCGAATCCGGCGGAACTCGTCGGTCTTGTGCCAGTTGGGCCAGTCGGTGGTCATCGCGAGGCTGCGGCCAAGGCGATAGAACAGCTGGATTTCCTGCACTGCGCCCGACCAGTCCCAGCTGGGATCGTACTGGTCGCTCGGCTGGTGGTAGCGGTGTTGGACATAGTCCTCCGCCGCAGCTTCTCCCGCTGCCTTGCCGCCGTTGACCCAGTCGGTCCCGCGGCCCACCGCGAACATCGGCACGCCCAGCTTGGCGAAGCTGAAGTGGTCGCTGCGGTAATAGTGGCCGCGTTCGGGATGATCCTCGGGCGTCTGGTAAAGGTGCATCGCGCTCATCGCTGCCGTGAGGTAGCGGGTGAGGTCGCTCTTGTCGCCGCCGGTGACCTGCACATCCTTGCTCGGGCTGCCGGGGCCGACCCCGTCCATGTTGACCCCGCCAACCGTTTTGGCCAGCGGATATACCGGGTGTTCGGCGTAATAACGCGAACCCAGCAGGCCCGATTCCTCGAGCGTCACCGACATGAAAACCTGGCTGCGATCGGCCGCACCGGCCTTCACATTGGCCTCGGCGAGACTGACAAGCGAGCCGACCCCCGTCGCATTGTCGATCGCGCCGTTGCAGATGTCATCGCCGGTCTTGTCGGGTGTGCAGCGGCCAAGATGGTCCCAGTGCGCGGTGTACATCACATATTCGTTCGGGCGCTTCTTGCCCGGCAATATCCCGATCACATTGTGCGATGTCGCGCGCTTAACCTCGTTGTTGAAGCTGAGGCTCGCGCTCGCGCCCAGCGGCACCGCCTTGAAGCCCTTCTGCTTGGCCGCCGCGCTCAGCGCCGCAAAGTCCTGGCCTGAGGCCTTGAACACCGCTTCGGCGACCGGCTTCTGCACCCAGCCATTGGCCTCGGTCTGGTCCATCGCGTTGTTGGCGCTGGCGACGTAGTCCTGCGATCCGGTCCAGCTCGAATTGACCACCTGCCAGCCATAGGCGGCGGGGAAGGTATCGTGGACGATCAGCGCGCCTGCCGCGCCCTGCCGGGCGGCTTCCTCGAACTTGTAGGTCCAGCGCCCGTAATAGGTCATCCGGCGGCCCTTGAAGAGCCCGCTCTCGTCGGCTTGCTCATAGTCCGGATCGTTGACCAGAATGACCGCGATCTTGCCCTTCATGTCGACGCCGGCGTAGTCGTTCCAGCCGAGTTCGGGGGCGTTGATGCCATAGCCGACAAAGACTAGCGGGGCGTTCTTGATCTCGGTGCGCGGGGTGACGCGGTAGCTCGCCGCAACCATGTCGGACCCATAGTCATAATGCAGCTTCTGCCCGCCCGCCTCGACCGTGAGCCCGTCCGCATTCTTCGCGGTGATCTCGACGATCGGCACGTCCTGCAGCCATGAACCCTTGTTGCCCGGCTTGAGCCCCGCAGCCTTGAAGCGCTGGATGATGTAAGTGATCGTCAGATCCTCGGCGCGGGTCCCCGGACCGCGGCCCTCGTACTTGTCGAGCGACAATTCCCTGGTCACGTCGCGGATCGTATCGCCGGTGATTGCTGGCACGGTGACCTGCGGGACCGGGATCTGGGCCGAGCGGCGCGCCGGAGCCGCGGTGACCGCTACGCCCGCGACCAGTGCTGCGGCGGCCACAGCGAGTGAGACTTTTCCAAACCGGGGAGGAATCATGATCTTGCGCATCCTTGAAACGTTGCGCTGCGGACAGTGGCAAAGGCGGACCTTGCGCGCAAGGCGCTTGAACTGGGCTGCGGCAACGTCCATCCCCGCGCCATGACCAGCCCTGACTGGACCGGAGCCATTGCCCGCGCGAGGACTCATGCGCCGTACCTGGCGCAGGGGCTGGAGCGCCTCCCGCAGTTGGCGCAATTGCTGGCTGAGGGCGCAGGTGAAGCTGCGCTCGGTTGGGCCAGGGCGGCCGGAGCAAATTGCGAGGACACCGGCGTTGCCTTGCGCCGTGAAAAGCGCGCTTTGGCGCTGGCGCTGGGCACCGGCGACCTCGCCGGCGCCTTCCCCCTGGCGCGGGTGATGACGGAACTCAGCCAGTTTGCCGACCGCGCGCTCGACCGCGCCATTGCCGCTGCGATTACCGAACGCGTTCCCGATGCGCAGCCCGCCGGATTTCTCGCACTGGCACTCGGCAAGCACGGTGCGGGCGAGCTCAACTATTCTTCCGACATCGACCCCATCCTGCTCTACGATCCCGAACTGCTCCCCCGCCGCGCCCGCGACGAACCGGGTGAGGCGGCGCAGCGGGTGGCGCGCTCGCTGATGGCGATCATGAGCCACGTGACCGACGAGGGCTACGTCTTCCGGGTCGACCTGCGGCTGCGGCCCGCGAGCGAGGTGACCCCGCTTGCCCTGCCGATCGGCGCGGCGCTGACCCATTACGAAAGCTCGGCCTTGGCCTGGGAGCGCGCCGCCTTCATTCGCGCCCGCGCCTGCGCCGGAGACGTCCTCGCGGGCGAGGCGTTCCTCGCCGCGATCCGCCCGTTCGTGTGGCGGCGCAGCCTCGATTTCGGAGCGATTGCCGAGATTGCCCGGCTAACCCGGCAGATCCGCGCCAATTACGCCGGGCCGCCGCGCCCCGGCCCGGGTTTCGACCTCAAGAAGGGGCGCGGCGGGATCCGCGAGATCGAATTCTTCGCGCAAACCCACCAGATGATCCACGGCGGGCGACGGCCCGAACTGCGATTGCGCGGCACCCGCGCTGCGCTCGACGCTTTGGCCGAGGCCGGGATTATCAATGGCGCCGACGCACTGCTGCTCGGCACCAGCTACGACCGGCTCAGGACAATCGAGCACCGGCTACAAATGGTTGCAGATCAGCAGACGCACCGTCTGCCGCTCGATCCGACGGCACTCGATGGTGTGGCCCGGCTCGACGGATTAGTCGATGGAGCTGCGCTGATCGCCGAGCTGGCGCAGATCAGCGAAGCGGTCGGCGCGTGTTACGATGCCCTGCTCGCCCAGCATGCCGAAGACGGCGCATCAACCCAGATCGCCGCGCCACGCGGCGATGCGCTGGTGGCCGAACTGGCCGATCTGGGTTTCGACGAGCCCGCCGCGCTGGCTGAACGTATCGAAAGTTGGCGCAGTGGCAAGGTCCGCGCGCTGCGCGGCGAAGCGGCGCGCGCCGCCTTCGACGCGATCCGCCCGCAGCTGATGGCCGCCTTCGCGCGCGGCCCCGAACCGATGCGCGGCGTGCTGCGCTGGGAGCAACTGCTGGCAGGCCTGCCCAGCGCACTCGGCCTGTTCCGCCTGCTCGAAGCCAAGCCCGCGCTGATTGGACTGTTGGCGCGCATTCTCGGGCTGGCCCCGCCACTCGCCGATGCGCTGGCACGGCGAGCCGATCTGCTCGACCCGCTGATTGACGCGAGCGCATTCGAGCTGCCCGGCACGGTCGCGGAACTCGCAGCATTTCTTGCGCGCGGCGAGGCCGGCGACGATTATCAGGCGCTGCTCGATCGGGTGCGCCGACGGGTCGGCGAACTGCGCTTTGCGCTGGGTGTGCAGCTGATCGAACAGGTCCGCGATCCGCTTGAGATCGCCGCAGCGCTGAGCCGGGTGGCCGAGGCGGCAGTGGTGGTGCTGGTCGATGCCGCCAAGGCCGAATTCGAGGCGGTCCACGGCAAGATCGCTGGAAGCGAACTGGTGATCCTCGGCCTCGGCAGGTTGGGTGGCGGCGCGCTGACCCATGCTTCCGATCTCGATCTCATATTCCTGTTCACGGGGGACCATGGGGCCGAATCCGATGGGGTGCGTCCCCTCGGTGCAACGCTATATTTCAACCGGCTCGGCCAGCGGGTGATCGCGGCGCTGTCAGTGCCGACCGCCGAAGGAGCGCTTTACGAGGTCGATACCCGGCTGCGGCCTTCGGGCGCGCAGGGGCCGCTGGCGGTCACGCTCGACAGCTTCGCGCGCTACCAGCGCGAAAGCGCGTGGACCTGGGAGCATATGGCGCTGACCCGCGCCCGGGCGCTTTACGGGCCGGAAGCGGCGCGGCGCGAGCTCGAGGGCATCGTAACCGCAGTCCTCTCCGCCCCGCGCGATCTCGCGAAGCTGCGCGCCGATGTGCTGCACATGCGCGGCGAGATGGCCCAGCACAAGCCGGCCAAGTCGGCGCTCGACGTCAAGCTGCTGCGCGGCGGACTGGTCGATCTCGAATTCCTGATCCACTACCTGCAGCTGCGCGAAGGCATTGCGCTGCGGCCCGATCTGGGCGGGGCAATCGAGGAGCTGGTCGCTGCGGGACTGCTGCCCCAGGTGCTGACCGGCAGCCACCACAGCCTGACCCGCTTCCTCGTCGCCGCGCGGCTGCTCGCGCCGGACGGCGAACCACCAAGGGCCGCACGCGAGGCCCTTGCGCTCACTTGCGGATATGGCGATTGGGATGAATTGAAAGCCGGACTTGGCGAGGCGCGCCGCGCGGTTGCGGCGGCCTGGCATGAGCTGTTCGGCGAGCAATTGGAGATTGGATAATGGCGCAATTCCCGCAAGTGGGCGACAAGCTCCCCGCAGCAACGCTGACCGCCAGCGACGGCAGCCCGCTCGATCTGGCGCATTACGCCGGGCGCAAGCTGGTGCTGTTCTTCTATCCAAAAGACGACACCCCCGGCTGCACCACCGAAAACATCGATTTTTCCGCGCTTGCCGGGGATTTCGAGAAAGCCGGCACCGCGCTGCTCGGGATCAGCAAGGACCCACCCGCCAAACACGTCAAGTTCGCTGCCAAGCATGGCCTCAAGGCCCCGCTCGCCAGTGATGCCGAAACGGGTGGGCTCTCCGATGCGCTCGGGATCTGGACCGAGAAGTCGATGTACGGCCGCACCTACATGGGCATGGTTCGCTCGACCTATCTGGTCGGCGCAGACGGACGGATCGCCCGGGTGTGGAGCCCGGTCAAGGTCAAAGGCCACGCCGCCGAAGTGCTCGAGGCCGCCAAGGCGCTGTGATTGGATCGCAGACAATCAAACGAATCGTTTGACGGCCCAATTCGCTGCCCGCCCAACCGTTCAAGCGCATTTTATCGCCAATGCCGGGAACCAAACCGATTCTGCTGCAACCCTATGGAAATCCTTGGCTCAGCGCCATTTCAAAGGCTCCGTTAAGCCGCCGTTCAACGACTCAACCCATCCGAAACCCGGTTTATCGCGGCAAGACCGTGCCGGGGTTGATTGTTAACCAGCCCCCCCGCTAGCACCCCAATCGAGACGGCGGGGGGCTTACCGACCATCTCGGAAATACACGCACGCTGGCCTGACAGGCCGGTGAAGCAAGGGTTCGCACAACCGTAATAGCGGTTGAAAAGACAAGGTTGGTTTGAGTGCTCACAGTTTCGTTTATTGCCAAGCTTCGGGGCGTTGCCGGCATGATTGTCGCAATTTCCGGGCTTTCGGTTGCCACTCCCGCCTTCGCAAACAGCGCTGCCGCCAATGCTGACGTGACCGCGCCGCTGCGCGCCGCGCAGTCCGCCAAGCCCACGCAGAGCGGCGATGAAGATTTCCGCAAACTGTTCAACGGCTGGAAGTCGATGGACAACGGCCAGCTGGTTATTGCCCCCGCAACCAAAGTTGCCGCTGCTCCTTCCGCCGCAACCTATCGCCCCGCTTCGGTCTCGATCCCCTCGCGCATGCCGGTCAACGGCGCTGCCATGACCAGCGGCTATGGCATGCGTTGGCACCCGGTGCTAGGCGGCCGCCGCGCGCACAAGGGTGTCGATCTGGCTGAGCCCGTGGGTAGCCCGGTCTATGCCACTGCTGACGGCATGGTCAGCCGCGCTGACTGGTTCTCAAGCTACGGCCTGTTCATCAGCCTTGAACACGGCGGCAATATCCAGACCCGTTATGGCCACCTGTCGCGGCTTAACGTTGCTGCTGGCCAGGCCGTCCACAAGGGTGACCTGATCGGTTATGTCGGCACCACCGGCCGTTCGACCGGCCCGCACCTTCACTATGAAGTGCGCATCGCCGGCGTTGCCGTGAACCCGATCCCCTACTTGCAGGGCGGCGTCCAGACTGCTGCGGCCCCCACCACCGAACACCTGGCGATCGGTGGCGGCGAGGACGACGGCGAATAATTTTCGAAATTCGGCACGGGGCACAGATCCCGGCCGGTTCCAGCTTCGGGAGGATGCTGGCAAAAAGGCGACGGGCAACCGTCGCCTTTTTCTTTTGTGTGGCGGTTCACGACGGCATTAATCCGTTGCGCCATTTAATCGAACGGTTAAATTGACTCCCTAACCGCCGACAGCGCGGCACAGGAGAGTCGATTCATGCATCCGTCCGTCCACGCCAAGGCCCATCCCGACAAAGCTGCGATCATCATGGCGGCCAGCGGCGAAACCGTCACTTACGCCGAGCTCGACCGCCGTTCGAACCAGGTGGCGCAGTTGCTCCGGTCGCGCGGGATCAAGACCGGTGAGACGGTCGCCCTTTGCATGGAAAACCATCCGTGGTTCTTCTGCCTGACCTGGGGTTTCCAGCGTGCGGGCGTCCATTACGTCTGCATCTCGAGCCGCCTGACCGCGCCCGAGCTGGCCTATATCCTTGAAGACAGCGCGGCCAAGCTGCTGTTCGGCTCGGCCTACCTCGCGCCATTGCTCGACGAGGTGGCCGCGCTCAAGCCCGATGTCCCGCAGCTTCGCATTGGCGTGGATGCTGAAGAAGCGATTGCCGCAATGCCTTCCACTCCGATCGCCGACGAACGCGCCGGGGTCGACATGCTCTATTCCTCAGGCACCACCGGGCGGCCCAAGGGGGTCAAGATCCCGCTTCCCGAAGATCCGGCGATCGACCAGACCAACGTCCTCGTCCAGCTTGCCATGATGGCATACGGGATTGGCGAGAACGCGGTCTATCTCTCCCCCGCCCCGCTTTACCACGCCGCGCCGCTGCGCTGGTCGATGACCGTGCACAAGATCGGCGGCACCGTGGTGGTGATGGAGAAATTCGATCCCGAAGCAGCGCTGGCCGCGATCGAGAAGTACAAAATCACCGACAGCCAGTTCGTGCCGACGCATTTCGTGCGGATGCTCAAGTTGCCCGAAGCGGCGCGCACGAAATACGATGTCTCGTCGCTCAAATGCGCGATCCACGCCGCTGCACCGATCCCGGTTCCGG
>JBJTLY010000251.1:0-3794 GCA_046063275.1 Novosphingobium sp.
GCAGTGGCCGCCCAAGGCGATGGAAGCGGTGATGAACGCTTTCGACCTGCCGCTGCTCAACACGCTGATCCTGCTGTGCTCGGGCACCACGGTGACCTGGGCGCACCATGCACTGATCCATGGCGACCGCGATGGCCTCAAGAAGGGGCTGTGGGCCACGATCCTGCTCGGCATGCTGTTCACCAGCCTGCAGGCCTACGAATACATTCACGCGCCGTTCGCCTTCGGCAAGAACACCTATGGCAGCGCCTTCTACATGGCGACCGGCTTCCACGGCTTCCACGTGATCATCGGCACCATCTTCCTCGCGGTCTGCCTCAAGCGCACTTACAACGGTGACTTCACCCCCAAGCAGCACTTCGGCTTCGAAGCTGCCGCCTGGTACTGGCACTTCGTCGACGTGGTCTGGCTGTTCCTGTTCCTGTGCATCTACGTGTGGGGCAACTGGGGCTTTGCAGTCGAATAATGCCGGGCCAAGCGCCTGACAAAAAGGGGCAGCCCGGGATCGCCCAGGCTGCCCTTTTTGCACTCTGCCCGCGTTGTGGCGCGAAGGGGCTGTTCAAGGGGCTGACGGGCTTTTCGCCGCGCTGCCAGAGTTGCGGCCTCGACTATTCGAGCTTCAACGTTGGCGATGGACCGGCGGCGTTCCTCACAATGGTGATCGGCGCGCTGGTGCTGGGCTTCGGGCTGTGGGTGGAATTGACCTTCGAGCTGCCATTGTGGCTGCTGCTGCTCCTGCTTGCCCCGGTGATCGCTGGAGCGACAATCTGGGGACTGCGGGTCAGCAAGGCCGCGCTACTCGCCGCCGAATATCAGCGCGGCGCCGCTGAGGCGGGCGGCAAGGATGTGAGAGACGACCCTTCGACAAACTCAGGGAAATCGGATGATTAAGCGTACCCCGATCATCCCGACCGTACTGGTGCTGATCGCAGTCGGCGTGATGGTGCGGCTGGGGTTCTGGCAGATTGACCGGATGCACCAGAAGGCAGACTTGCTGGCGCGCTATGCCGCTGCCGAACAGCTCTCAGCCGATGTCACCCCCAACCAGTTTGGCGGTGACCGCGATGCCATCCTCTATCGTCACACCGCCTTCGCTTGCGATCATGTCACCACCCGTTCCGCAATCGCCGGGCTCAGCGACAAGGGTGCAAGCGGGATCGCCCATACCGTGCAGTGTCTCGCTACTGCTGAAAGCGCCGCAGTGCCGATTACCGTGACGCTGGGTTGGTCAAGCAGCCCCGCGCCGCCCGCTTGGGATGGCGGGCAGGTCTCCGGCCTCGTCGCGCCGATGGGCAAGACCGGAATTCGCGTCGTCGCCGATCCCCCGCTTGCCGGGCTTCAGGCCAACGGCCGGCCCGATCCCAAGGACCTTCCCAACAATCACTGGTCCTACGCGATCCAGTGGTTCCTGTTCGCAGGCACCGCGCTGGTGATCTATGGTCTGGCGCTGCGCAAGCGGCTTGCCGTGCCTGACCCTGCGGGCTAACGGCGCGCCCATGGAATACGTCTCCACCCGCGGCGCTGCGCCCACGCTCGATTTTGCCGGTGCCACGCTGGCCGGTCTGGCCAGCGATGGCGGGCTGTATGTCCCGCGCGAATGGCCGAAGTTCACCGAGGCAGAGATCGCCGATATGGCCGGGCTGCCTTATGCCGAGCTGGCCGCGCGGATCATGCAGCCGTTCATCGGCGACAGTCTCAGCCCAGACAGGCTGCGCGAGCTGACTGCACAGGCTTACGGCCGGTTCGCGCACGCGGCGGTCACGCCGCTCAAGCAGCTCGACGAACAACACTGGCTGCTCGAATTGTTCCATGGCCCTACGCTGGCGTTCAAGGATGTCGCGCTGCAGCTGCTCGGTTTGCTGTTCGAGGAATTCCTCTCGCGCGGCGGCGATCCGCTGACCATTGTCGGCGCCACATCTGGCGATACCGGCTCGGCGGCGATCGACGCGGTGGCGGGCCGCGCCAAGATCGACATCTTCATGCTCCATCCCAAGGGCCGGGTCAGCGACGTCCAGCGCCGCCAGATGACCACGGTGCGCGCGCCCAACGTCCACAACGTCGCGGTCGAGGGCACGTTCGACGACGCGCAGGCGACGGTGAAACGCATGTTCAATGACCCGGCGATGACCGGGCGGTTCGCGATCGGCGCGGTCAATTCGATCAACTGGGCGCGGCTGATGGCGCAGGTGGTCTATTACTTCGCCGCCGCGTTGCAGCTCGGCGCGCCTGCACGCAAGGTCGCCTTCGCGGTGCCGACCGGCAACTTCGGCGATGTCTTCGCCGGTTATGTCGCGGCGCAAATGGGGCTGCCGATCGAGCGCTTGATTGTCGCCACCAACGTCAACGACATCCTCCACCGCGCGCTGACTTCGGGCGACTATTCGGCGGGCACTGTCACCCCGACCGCAGCGCCATCGATGGACATTCAGGTCTCCTCGAATTTCGAACGCCTGCTGTTCGACCTCGGCGGCCGCGATGGCAAGGCGCTCGCGGTGCAGATGGCGGGGTTCGAGAGCACCAAGGCGATGCAGCTCACCAACATGCAGCGCGAGGGGGCGGCGAAACTGTTCTCCAGTTCCCGCGTCGATCCTGATCAGATGAGCCAGACGCTGCGCTGGGCGTGGGAGAACACCGGCGAGCTGCTCGACCCGCACACCGCGATCGGACTACATGCGGCTCGCGAAGCCGGGATCTTTGCCGATATCCCGGTGGTCACGCTCGCTACCGCGCACCCGGCAAAGTTCCGCGATGCGGTCGAGCGCGCCACTGGCCAGCGTCCCGTGCTGCCCACCCGCATCGGCGACCTGTTCGAGCGCGAGGAGAGCTTCGTCGAATTGCCCGGCGATTACGCCGCCGTGGCCGAATACGTCGCCGCCCACGCGGTGCCGCGCGGCTGATGGCCAGCCGGACGCTCCAGCCGCAGCTGATGGTCGGCGAGGGCTGGGAGCACTACCGCCTGATCGACAGCGGTCACGGGCGTAAGCTCGAGAGCTACGGCCCCTACCAATTCGTCCGCCCCGACGCGCAGGCGCTGTGGACCCCGCGGCTCGAAACCTGGCGCGCCGAGGGCGAATTCGTCCCCGGTTCGGACGAAGATGGTGGCGGGCGCTGGCAATATGCCGCGCCGGTGCCAGCAGATGGCTGGCCGCTCGCTCGCGGTCCGGTCAAATTCACGGCGCAGTGCACCCCGTTCCGCCACCTCGGATTTTTCCCCGACATGGCCCCGGTGTGGGACTGGATGGGCGAGCAGCTCGCCGGGAAGACCGACGCTGCCACACTCAACCTGTTCGGCTACACCGGGGTCGGTACGCTGGCGCTGTCAGAATACGGCCCGGTCACCCACGTCGATGCCTCGAAGAAGTCGGTCGCGCAGGCGCGGGCCAATGCCGAGCTGTCAGGCATGGCCGACCGTCCGGTCCGCTGGATCGTTGACGATGCGGCCAAGTTTGCCGCGCGCGAGGTTCGCCGCGGCAAGCATTATGACGGGATCATCCTCGATCCGCCCAAGTTCGGGCGCGGACCCGAAGGTGAGGTCTGGCGGCTGGAGGATCATCTCCCCGGTCTGCTGGCCGATTGCCGCGCGCTGCTGAGCGCCGACAGCAAATTCCTGTTCCTCACCGTCTACGCGGTGCGGATGTCCTCGCTCGCGCTCGCTGGATTGATGGACGAATTGTTCGCCGAACTCCCGGGTACAATCGAGCACGGCGACCTTGCGGTGCGCGAAACGGGTGAGAGCGGACGCCTGCTTCCCACCGCCATCTTCGCGCGCTGGTCTAACGCTTCGGCTTCCTGAA
>JBJTLY010000017.1:0-8577 GCA_046063275.1 Novosphingobium sp.
GCCCGGATCAAGCGCGTAGTGGTCAGCACCTACCAATCAACCAGCGGCGCCGGCAAACAGGGCATGGACGAGCTGTTCGAGCAGAGCCGCGCGATTTTCGTCGGTGACCAGGTCGAGCCCAGGAAGTTCACCAAGCAGATCGCCTTCAACGTGATCCCGCACATCGACAGCTTCCTGGACGATGGTTCGACCAAGGAAGAATGGAAGATGGTGGTCGAGACCAAGAAGATCATGGGGAGCAAGATCAAGGTCAGCGCCACCTGCGTGCGGGTGCCGGTGTTCGTCGGCCATTCGGAAGCGATCAACATCGAGGTCGAGAAGGAGCTCGCGGCCAAGAAGGCGCAGAGCATCCTGCGCGAGGCCCCCTGGGTGATGCTGATCGATAAGCGCGAGGACGGCGGATACGTTACCCCGATTGAATGCGTTGGCGATGGTGCCACTTATGTAAGCCGCGTGCGCGAAGATCCGACGGTGGACAACGGCTTGTCGCTGTGGTGCGTATCGGACAACCTCAGGAAGGGCGCGGCGCTCAACGCGGTGCAGATCGCGGAATTGCTCGGGCGGCGGCACCTTAAGAAGGGGTGAGCGGATTGGGGGGCATTCCGACTGTACAGCGCTGGATGCTTGGGGCCATAGCGCTGGGCATCCCGGCTAGCGCGATCGGTGCGTTTTACCCGTCGAACACCTGGCTGCAGATCGGCCCGGTCGCACTGCTTTTGCCGCTTGCTGTCTGGGCGCTGCGCCGCTGGCCGATCAGCAATGCCTCAGCCATCTGCATCACCCTGTTCGTTCTGCTGCATCTGATTGCGGCGCGCTGGTCGTACAGCTTTGTACCCTATCGCGAATGGCTCGTTGCAATGGGCTTTGAAGGCGATGCCGGAACCGGCTTTCACCGCAACATGTTCGACCGTCTGGTCCATTTCGCGTTCGGCTTCCTTGCGCTCATACCGTTCTGCGAATTGGCTGCACGGTATGGCAGGTTGACGCCGCGGCAGGCACTGACTGGAGCGTTTCTATTTGTGCTCGCGGTGGGGGGACTCTACGAAATCTTCGAATGGTCTCTGACCATAACGCTCTCTCCCGCTGACGCAGGTGCTTATAACGGCGAACAAGGGGACATGTTCGATAGCCAGAAGGATATGGCAACCGCCGCTGTCGGCGCGCTGTTGGCTATTCCTGTCCAAATGTTGCTTTGGCGCCGTGCCTAGCCAGAGGCAATTTCACCGCATCTCCGGGCGTTTCTGGCGGGCAATTCCAACGGATCGGGCAAACGATGTTCTCAAGGCTTCCGGCTTGGACAGCGCAGGGCGCTATCATCGGCCCGGCCAGCCAGCGCTTTACATTACCCCGCATGCCGACTGGGCGACGATTGCGATCGGGCGTTACCTTTTGTCTGATGGCATCGCGCGGGTTGCCGTGCCGCTTGAGCTAGATGGCGCCTTGGTGTTCGATCAACGCGACCCCGCCGCTTGCGCCGCGTTGGGGATCGATCCTGAGCTTTCGCAGGTGCGCTGGAACGACGAGCTTGCCGCTGGGCGTGAACCGCCGTCATGGGCAGCCTCAGACGCGGCACGGGCAGCAGGAGCGCAAGGCATCATCGATGTATCGCGCGGCATCGAAGGCGGCTGGCACGTCTGCCTGTTCGCGTGGAATGTGCCGGGTGCGCCGCAGATTTGTGTGGCAGGCGAACCCGCCCCCTGTGACTACTGGTCCGCGCGCGATGATTGGCCCGCACCCGTTGGTTGGGTGCTTCCCGATCACCTCGCGCGGCGCTAAGCTGGCTTCAAGCCAAGAGGGAGCATTCCATGCGCTACGAAGTTACCGGCACTACCATGCAGACCGTTTCGATCGACCTCACACAGGGCGAATCGCTCTACAGCCAGACCGCGAGCATGGCGTGGATGTCGCCCTCGATCAGGATGGATACCCACACCGGTGGCGGGATCTTTGCGGGCATCAAACGAGCCTTGGCGGGCGGCGGGATTTTTATCACTGAGTTCACCGCCGAGAGCGGCGGACACATCGCCTTTGCGCCGCGCTTTCCCGGGCAGATCGTACCGGTCACGCTCGCACCTGGGCAGTCGCTGATTTGCCGCAAGGAAACCTTCCTTTGTGCGGAAAAGTCGGTCGAGCTCGAGATCGCCTTCCAGCAGCGGCTCGGCGCGGGGTTCTTCGCGGGTGAGGGCTTCATCATGCAGAAGGTCACCGGGCCAGGCACGGTGTTCCTCGACCTGTCAGGCGAAGTGGTCGAGAAGACGCTGTCACCGGGCGAGCAGCTGCTGGTCCACGCCGGACAC
Organism: Novosphingobium sp.; assembly: GCA_046063275.1. Taxonomy (GTDB): domain Bacteria; phylum Pseudomonadota; class Alphaproteobacteria; order Sphingomonadales; family Sphingomonadaceae; genus Novosphingobium. The sequence continues at coordinate 2,298 of JBJTLY010000017.1, forward strand.
GTCGGTATGCAGGAGCCATCGGTCCAGATCGATATTCGGATGATGCGCGGCTTCCGCAACGTGCTGTTCGGCGGGGAAGGGCTGTTCCTCGCCACCTTGACCGGGCCGGGCAAGATCTGGCTGCAGTCGATGCCGATCATGAACCTGGCCGAGGAAATCGGCCGTTACTTGCCTCTTGGCAACGGCGAAGGCGGCGGCTCATCGATGCTGCGCACCGGTGCTGGTGCGGCGGTGGTCGGCGGGATCCTTGGGAGCATCATCGGGGACAGCTGATGGCCGACACGATGACCGGGGGCTGCCAGTGCGGCCGCGTGCGCTATGAGGTCGAGATCGCCAACGACGACGCTTACTGGTGCCACTGCCGGATGTGCCAGAAGGCGACCGGCGGGATCGCCGCGGCCTTTGTGCAGGTCGAAAGTCCGATCACCTGGCTGGGCGAGCCCGACTGGTACGAAAGCTCGCCAGTGGCCAAGCGGCCGTTCTGCTCGAAATGCGGCACGCCGCTCGGCTTTGCTTGGCAGACCACCAGCAAGGGTCAGGACCTGACCGTCGGCAGCTTCGACGATCCCTCACGCTTCAAGCCGGTCGCCCATGCGGGGTCCGAAAGCATCCACGAGGCCTGGCTCGATACCAGCGAATTGCCGCGCCATTACAGCAGCGCGACTCCAAGCGTGGTCAAGCACTGGCAGGAAGCCGGGCTTGAGGTGCCTGAATGAGCGCCACCCAAGAATGGTACGAGGGCTTCGGCGGTGCAAGGCTGGCGCTGCATCGGATGGGGGCGGGCAAACCCGTCGTGATGCTCCACGGCCTGTTCTCCAGCGCCGAGATGAACTGGATCAAGTGGGGCCACGCCGCCTTGCTGGCCGAGGCCGGGTTCGAATGCCTGATGCCCGATCTGCGCGCGCACGGCCTCAGCGCTGCGCCGCACGATGCGGCGAGCTATCCCGATGACGTGCTGGCACACGATTTGGATGTGCTGGTCGAGCATTTGGGGTTGGATGACTTCGATCTCGTCGGCTTCTCACTCGGTTCGCGCACATCGGTGCGGGCAATCGTCGGCGGGTTGAAGCCGCAGCGGCTGGTGCTCGGCGGGATGGGGCTCGAAGGACTTGCTGGGTGGACCGGGCGACAAGCCTTCTTCCTCCGCGCGATCGACCAGTTCGGCCAGGCCAAGCTCGGTGACGAAACCTATTTCGCGCAGCAATTCATGAAGAGCATGAAGGTCGATCTGATCGCCGCGCGCCACCTGCTCGGCACCTTCGCCGACACCGCGCCTGAAGCACTGGCGGCGCTCACGATGCCCACGGCGGTGATCTGCGGCGACGAAGACCGCGACAACGGCGATCCGGCTGCCTTGACCGCAGCGCTGCCCGATGCGGTGCAAGTGACCATCCCCGGCACCCATATGGGCTGCGTGACCAAGCCTGATATGGGGCAGGCGATCCGGGATTTCCTGCTTGAGGCGAAGAGTAGCTGACCATGAGAATGACTAGGATGAAGTTCGCTTGCGCGCTGATCTTGGCTTGCAGCAGCGGATCGGCTGTCTTGGCGGATCAACCAACACAAACACAACCGGCACCACCACTGCAGCCAGTGCTGCCGGTTGCCAATGAGCCGGTTCCGGCAAGCGCGCTCAAGTCCCGTCCGCAATACCTTTATGGGACGATGCCTGATAATTTGCCCGAAGTGCTCGAAGCCGAGCGGCTAGGGCGATCGGGCCGGGTCGTCGCCGAAGCGACCGTGACACCAGCCGGGACTTTGACCGACATCTCCATCCTGACCAGTTCCGGCCTGCCCAAACTGGACGCTGGAATCATAACTGCGCTGAAAACCTGGCGGCTAAGCAGCCCAGTCGACAAGAACGGTGTCAAGGTATCAACCCGGGCCAAGTTTCCTTTTGCGATTGGCGGAGGTCCGGCGCGCCTTTCCGGTCCCGAGTTCAGCTGGCCGCCCGGTGCGCGCGAGGCCTTCCACAACGGCAAGGTCACTGTTAGCTTCACGATCGGGGTCGGCGGGATGCCCGCGGACGTCAAGGTCAGCCGGTCAAGCGGATCGAGCCTGCTCGACGGGGCGCTCGTGGCCGCAGTTGGGGCATCACATTATGCGGTGCCGGCAGCGCTCGATGGCACGCCCACCCCTTTCAATGCTGCCATGACCTGGGAATTCAGCCAGGCGAACGGTGGTTCGGGGAGCTACCTTGAAGGGCTGAGCAAGTATTCCTGCGCGACTTTTGTCGGCGAACATGACTGGCGGGTGAGCGCCGTTCCGGCTGCGCAGCTCAACGATACCGAGTTCTACCACTTCATGGCTGGCGCGGTGTTCCTCTCGCCCGAGTCTTTCGGCTGGAAGAACGTGACTATCTACGACGCGAACAAGCGGCATGCCGAGGCGTGGCAGCACGCGCTTGAACGGTGTCGCGCCAATCCTGCCTCGAAATTTCTGGTTGAATACAAGAAAGGATAACGACCGCCTCAACCGCGTGGCAAAACCTGGTCCCATTCGGCCTGGGCCTTACCGATCATGGTCTTGAGCGCTTCGGCTTGTTCGCTCCACGCTGCTTCCTGTTCGCGGGTAAAGTCGGGGCCTAGCGCCGCTGCCAGCTCCTCGACGACCATGTCAACGAATGCATCGTATTCGCGCAAGGGCAGCGCGCCATAGGCTCGGTGCGTGTAGATCAGTTCGGCGACGAGCGGCCAGACCCATGTCTCACCGGCGGCGAGGCCGTGGAGCATCTGCAGGGTTTCATCGGTCATCCGCACCGATGTCGCCTCGGGGCAGAGGAACGCGGAGCGCCGGGCGGGGAACGCCGCGAAGAACCGTTCGTACAGACCGTGGCGCAACTCGATGTTCCGCTCGGCCAGCAAGGCGAGCGTCTGCTCCATCGTGGCTGCGGAGGTGCTCACCGGAACGGCGGTTCGTGGAAGGCGCGGAGTTTGCGGCTATGGAGCCGGGCGCCCTCGGCGCGGAGCAGATCGCAGGCGGTGGTGCCGATCAGCAAGTGCGAGGCGATCGCTTCCTCATAGAACTTGTTGGCTTGCCCGGGCAGCTTGATCTCACCGTGGAGCGGCTTGTCCGACACGCAGAGCAAAGTGCCGTAAGGCACGCGGAAGCGATAGCCCTGCGCGGCGATCGTGGCGCTTTCCATGTCGATCCCGATCGCGCGGCTGAGGCTGAGGCGCTGCGAGGAGTGCGTGTAGCGCAGCTCCCAGTTGCGGTCGTCGGTGGTCGCGACAGTGCCGGTGCGCATCCGCTTTTTGAGGTTGGCGCCTACGTCGCCGCTGACCATTTCGGCTGCCTGCGCCAGCGCGATCTGCACTTCGGCAATCGCCGGGATCGGAATTTCGGGCGGCAGCACGGTGTCGAGCACGTTGTCATCGCGCAGATAGGCGTGAGCGAGCACATAATCACCGATCCGCTGGGTATCGCGCAGGCCCCCGCAGTGGCCGATCATCAGCCAGGCCTCAGGGCGCAGCACCGCGAGGTGATCGCAGATCGTCTTGGCGTTCGACGGGCCGACCCCGATGTTGACCAGCGTGATCCCCGAATTGTCTGGCCGGGTGAGGTGATAGGCCGGCATCTGGTGTCGCCGCCATGCAGTATCGGACAGCTTTTCGCGGGCATTGGCGGTCTTTGCAGTCAGCTCGAGCCCGCCCGCACCGGTCAGCGAGGTGTAATCATTATCACCTAGCTGCAGTGCCGCCCAGTCAACGAATTCATCGACATAGCGGTGATAGTTGGTGAACAGGATGAAGCGCTGGAAGTCCTCGATCCGGGTGCCAGTGTAGTGGGCGAGCCGGGCCAGACTGAAATCGGTGCGCAAGGCATCGAACAGTGCCAGCGGGTGAGTCTCGTCATCGCCGGCAATCTCGACCCCGTCGGCCAGTTCGTCGCCGATCAGCGCCAGCTCGGTGGTCGGGAAATAGCGCGCGATGTCCTGCGGACTGACGCTGCCCAGCCCGGTGCTGGCGTCGATCACATAGGGGAAAGGGATTTCCTGCGCCGAGCGGCCAACTTCGATCTCGATCTCGTAATCCTCAGCCAGCAGTCCGAGCTGCTCGTGGAGGTAGGCGGCAAACAGTGCAGGCCGGGTCACCGTGGTGGCAAAAGTTCCGGTTTTGGCGAGCCGGCCGAAGGCGCGGGTAAAATTGCTGCTGGTCTGTTCGCCCGCATAGTGCACGCGCACTTCGGGGTAGCACCAGGCCCGGCTCACGCGGCGATCGGCGGGGGGAAGGGTACCGTCAGCGGCAAATGCAGCGATATCGGCTTGCAGTGTGGCGACGGCGGTTTCGTAAACGCGGACCAATTCCGCGATGTGCTTTTCTGTCATTTCCATCGCGGGCCTATAACCACAATGGAGTGACATTTCAATTGCACCGGTTCCGAGGCAGTCCGCAACTGGTCAATCTACGCCGCCATCTTTGTCCAATGCGTTGTGACGCCGAGTAGAAACAGCGGGACGGCAATCAAGCTCGACCAGCCAAGCAGCTTGCACAGCTCGCGGTTGGCATTGCTGATTGAAAGCTCAGGAAGCTCTTCGGCAATCCGTTCGGCCCTGTGCCTGGTGAATGGGATCAGCCACTGAATGGAATTGATCGCGATTCCGCAAAGGCAAAACAAAGGAAACCAAATCGGAATGATCGGTAATATGACCCAAATTGACAGGCTCGGGTCCAGAGGCGAGTGGAACTTGGCCTCGGCCGAGTAAAAATAGGTGTGCGCTGCCCCCGCAACCAACTGAGCCGGCCAAATCCACAGCCAGGTACTGAGACACATCGCGGCAACGCTTTCAAGATAAGCTGACCAAGACCGCTGAGTGCCTGCACGTCTGCGCCAACCCGGACGCAGCACGTCTATGGTTGTGCTTACAACTTCTTGTTCAGGACCATTGTTGCGGGTATTTCGCATTGCACATATCTGGCACCCATTGACCTGTGCTGCAATGAGCTCCGTCCCTCGCACCAACGAAAAGGGGGCGCCGAAGCACCCCCTGAACGTTTCGAACTTGGCCGGAAAGGCTTAGCCTTCGGCTTCGTCCTCGGCTTCGTCTGCATCCGCAGCTTCGGCAGCCGGAGCCGCTTCGTCTTCGGGCAGTTCGCCGCCGCCGCCTTCGAATTCGGAAGCAGCGTCAGCGGCCGCTTCGTCTTCGAACATGGCCTTGATCACGTCGACGCCGGCAGCCTGCTGCTCGGCTTCGTCAGGCGAACGCGCCACGTTGACCTTGACCGACACCACCACTTCGGGGTGCAGCGTAACCTTGACGTCAAACACGCCGATCGTCTTGATCGGGCGTTCGAGCACGACCATCGACTTGGCGATGCCCGCACCGTCGGCGTTCAGCGCGTCGACGATGTCGCGCACCGAAACCGAGCCGTAAAGCTGGCCGGCGTTCGACGAAGCGCGGATCAGGACGACCGACTTGCCGGCGACGTTCTCCGAATGCTTTTCGGCCTCACCGCGGCGTGCGGCGTTATCGGCCTCAATCTTGCCGCGGTTGGCTTCGAAGACCTTCTTGTTGGCGGCGTTGGCGCGCAGCGCTTTCTTGCCCGGAAGCAGGAAGTTGCGGGCGTAGCCGTCCTTGACCTGGACCACGTCGCCGATCGTGCCGAGCTTCTCGATGCGTTCGAGGAGGATGATTTCCATGTCGTCTCTCCCTTACTTCACGAGGTACGGCAGCAAGCCGATCTGACGGGCCCGCTTGATCGCCTGGCCCAGTTCGCGCTGCTTCTTGGCGGAAACGGCGGTGATACGCGAAGGCACGATCTTGCCGCGTTCGGACATATAGCCCTGCAGCAGACGCGTGTCCTTGTAATCGATCGCAGGCGCGTTCTTGGCAGAAAACGGGCAGCTCTTGCGGCGGCGGAAAAATGCGCGAGCCATGACTTAGTACTCCTCGCGTTCGCGGCGCTTGGTGCGCTCACGGTCGTTCTTGCGCATCATCACGCTGGGGCCGGCTTCGTGCTCTTCGACCTTGACGGTCATCCAGCGGATCACGTCTTCGTTGATCGCGGTCTGGCGTTCGAGCTCAGCCACGACGCCCGCGGGGGCCTCGATGTTGAGCAGCACGAAGTGCGCCTTGCGGTTGCGCTTGATCTTGTAGGCGAGGTTCTTGAGGCCCCAGGTTTCGGTCTTGGTGACCTTGCCCTGTCCGGCTTCGACGATCTCGGTGGCGGTAGCGGCCAGCGCATCGACTTGCGCCTGGCTCAGATCCTGGCGTGCCAGGAAGACATGCTCGTACAACGGCATGTGCAGCCTTTCTCTTCATCTAACCGATCGCTGGCTG
>JBJTLY010000252.1:0-5809 GCA_046063275.1 Novosphingobium sp.
CGCTGGTTCAGTTCTTCGCCTGATCGACCAGCTTGTTGGCGCCGATCCACGGCATCATAGCGCGCAGCTGCGAACCGGTCTTTTCGATCGGGTGGGCCTCGGCGGCCTTGCGCGCGGCCTTGAGCTCGGGCTGGCCGGCGCGGTTATCGAGCACGAAGTTCTTCACGAAGCGGCCCGACTGGATGTCGGCCAGCACGCGCTTCATCTCGGCCTTGGTCTCGGCGGTGATGATACGGGGACCGGTGGTGATGTCGCCGTATTCGGCGGTGTTGCTGATCGAATAGCGCATGTTGGCAATCCCGCCTTCATAGAGCAGGTCGACGATCAGCTTGGTTTCGTGAAGGCATTCGAAATAGGCCATTTCGGGCGCGTAACCGGCCTCGACCAAGGTCTCGAACCCGGCCTGGATCAGATGCGTGATCCCGCCGCACAGCACGGCCTGCTCGCCGAAGAGGTCGGTTTCGCACTCTTCCTTGAAGTTGGTTTCGATGATCCCCGAGCGCCCACCGCCAACGCCGCTGGCATAGGCGAGGCCGATGTCATGCGCGTTGCCGCTGGCGTCCTGGTGCACCGCGATCAGGCACGGCACGCCGCCGCCCTTGACGTATTCGCTGCGCACGGTGTGGCCCGGGCCCTTGGGCGCGATCATGATCACGTCGAGGTCGGCGCCCGGCTCGATCAGCCCGAAGTGGACGTTGAGGCCGTGCGCGAAGGCGAGCGCCGCGCCGGGCTTCATGTTGTCCTTGAGGTCGTTTTCCCAGATCGCGGCCTGATGTTCGTCGGGCGCGAGGATCATGACGATGTCGGCCCACTTGGCGGCTTCCTGGTTGGACATGACCGTGAAGCCGGCAGCTTCGGCTTTCTTCGCAGTGGCTGAACCCGCGCGCAACGCGATGGCGACATCCTTGACGCCAGAGTCACGCAGGTTCTGGGCGTGGGCGTGGCCCTGCGAACCATAACCAACGATCGCGATCTTCTTGCCGGTGATCAGATTGAGATCGGCGTCGGCGTCGTAATAAACCTTCATTTCAAGTCCTTGTGTAATTCGATGTGTGAAATTCTCAGGCCGCCTCGGCCCCGCGCATCATGCCGACCACGCCGGTGCGGCCAACCTCGACCAGCCCCAGTTCGCGCATCAGGGCGACGAAGCGGTCGATCTTGTCGGGCGCGCCGGTCAGTTCGAACACGAAGCTGCTGGTGGTGGTATCGATCACGCTGGCGCGGAACACTTCGGCGAGGCGCAGCGCCTCGACCCGGGCGTCACCAGTCCCAGCCACCTTGACCAGCGCCAGCTCGCGCTCGACGTGGTCACCAGCTTCGGTGAGGTCGATGACCTTGTGCACCGGGACCAGCCGTTCAAGTTGCGCGTGGATCTGGTCGATCACCGCGGGCGGGCCGTGCGTGACGATGGTGATCCGGCTGACCGAATGGTTCTCGGTAATGTCGGCCACGGTCAGGCTGTCGATGTTGTAGCCGCGCGCGGTGAACAGCCCCGCGATCTTGGCGAGAATCCCCGCCTCGTTATCGACGATCACCGTCAGGACATGGCGCTCGGCCGCTTCTTTCTTGATTTTCATCATGGGCTTAGACCAGTGCCTTCGCCGCATCGTCCATCGTGCCGGCAACGCGGTCGCCGTAGAGGATCATTTCGGTATGCGCCGCACCCGATGGGATCATCGGGTAGCAGTTGGCTTCCTTGGCGACGCGGCAATCGACGATCACCGGGCCGTCGTGATCGATCATCGCCTGGATGCCTGCGTCGAGCCCGGCCTGGTCATCGATGCGGATGCCCTTCCAGCCATAGGCCTCGGCCAGTTTGACGAAGTCGGGCAGGCTGTCCGAATAGCTTTCCGAATAGCGGCTTTCGTAGGTCAGCTCCTGCCACTGGCGGACCATGCCCATCCACTCATTGTTGAGGATGAAGACCTTGACCGGCAGGCGGAACTGGCTCGCGGTGCCCAGTTCCTGGATGTTCATCTGGATCGAGGCGTCACCGGCGATGTCGATCACCAGGCTACCCGGATTGCCGCACTGCGCGCCGATCGCGGCGGGGAGACCGTAACCCATCGTGCCCAGCCCGCCCGAGGTGAGCCATTTGTTGGGCCCGAAGAAGTGGAAATACTGAGCCGCCCACATCTGGTGCTGGCCGACTTCGGTGGCGATGATCGGGTCGCGGTGCTTGGTCAGCTCGAACAGCCGCTCGACCGCGAGCTGCGGCATGATGGCATCGTTGTTGGCCGGATAGGCCAGACTTTCGCGGGCACGCCAACCATTGATCCGCGCCTTCCACTCGGTCAGGTCCTGCGGCTTGCGGCTGCCCCAGGCGGCGACCAGCTGCTCAAGCACCAGCGCGCAATCACCAAGGATCGGCAAATCAACCTGTACCGTCTTGTTGATCGAGGCGCGGTCGATATCGATGTGGATCTTGGTCGAATTGGGCGAGAACGCGTCAAGGCGGCCGGTCACACGATCATCGAACCGCGCGCCGATGCAAATCATCAGATCGGCCCGGTTCATCGCCATGTTGGATTCGAAGGTGCCGTGCATCCCCAGCATACCGAGCCAATCGGGATGGTCCGCCGGGAAGGCGCCAAGGCCCATCAGGGTCGAGGTCACCGGTGCGCCAGTCTGCTTTTGCAATTCGCGCAGCAGCTCGGCGGCACGCGGGCCGGAGTTTATCACCCCGCCGCCGGTGTAGAAGATCGGCGCCTTGGCATTGGCGATCAGTTCGATGGCCTTGGCAATGTCGCGCGTCGCTCCGGTGGAGGGCGGATTGTAACGCTGGCGGCGCTGCGGTGCGCTTTCGTTCAGCCGCGCCGAAGCGATTTGAACGTCCTTGGGAATATCGATGACCACCGGGCCGGGGCGGCCAGTCGTTGCGATCTGGAACGCCTCATCGATTATCCCGGCGAGTTCGCCCGGGTCTTTGACGAGGTAATTGTGCTTGGTGCAGTGGCGGGTGATGCCAATGGTGTCGGCTTCCTGGAACGCATCAGAGCCAATCAGCGCGGTGGGCACCTGCCCGGTGATGACCACCAAGGGGATCGAGTCCATGAAGGCGTCGGCGATTCCCGTGACGGCATTGGTCGCGCCGGGGCCGGAGGTGACGAGGACGACGCCGGGCTTGCCGGTGGAGCGGGCGTAACCTTCCGCAGCGTGCGCCGCGCCGGCTTCATGGCGGACGAGGATGTGACGGATGCGGGCATCGCCGAAAAGCGCGTCGTAAATCGGCAGCACCGCGCCGCCGGGATAGCCGAACACGAATTCGACCCCCTGCCGGATCAGGCTTTCAACCAGGATGCTGGCGCCGCTGCGCTCCTCGTTCACGTTACTCGCCTTCCATTCGCTTTGCCCCAAATGCACCGAGCCCTTTAATGGATAGACCCGGCGCAGTCACCCGCGCCGGGTCTCCCTCTCCAAACTGGGGCTTTGAGGCAAGAGCCGATCTCGCCGGAGCCTCTAGGTAACAGTAAATGTCATGTCAAGGCCTAATCGCGCAATAAAGAAACAAATATGTCCTCAGGATCGAAACTTTGCGCTTCGATGCGCGGCCAGTCGGGCGGGGACTGGTTGCGCAGCCAGGTGAATTGGCGCTTGGCGTAATTGCGCGTGGCCTGCGCGCCCTGTGCTTCGGCTTGTTTCCGGGACAATGTTCCGGCGAGCAGCGCGGCCACTTCAGCTACCCCGATCGCGCGCATGACGGGCAGATCGGGATCAAGCTGGCGGGTCAGCAGGGTGCGCACTTCCTCAACCGCGCCACTGTCCAGCATCTTCGCAAACCGCAGGTCGCAGCGCGCATAAAGCCAATCGCGCGGCGGCAGCAGGACGGCGGGGTGCAGTGCAACCTGATCGCCGATCCCGCCGATCAGCTCGCCCTGCCAATCGGCCAAAGGCTTCCCGGTCGAGCGCACTACTTCGAGCGCGCGGGCCACGCGGGTACTGTCGGTCGGAGCGAGAATGGCGGCGCGGGCGGGGTCTTCGCTTTGCAGCGCGGCATAGGCTGCGGCAGTGGGCAGAGCGCGCACTTCGGTCCGGATTTCCGGATCGATGGGCGGCACGGGCGCGATCCCGTCCAACAGCGTGCGCAAGTACAGCCCGGTGCCGCCGACCAGAATTGGCACCGCGCAGTACGCGTGAACTTCGGCGATCACCTCTCGCGCGGCATTTGCCCAATCGGCTGCCGAACAGGCTTCGGCGCCGTCCCAGGTGCCGAACAGGCGATGCTCGATCCCCTGCATTTCGTCCGCCGAGGGCCGAGCCGAGAGTATTGCCAGATCGGCATAGACCTGCGCGCTGTCGGCATTGATCACCACCGCCTCGCGCCCGCGCGCCCGAAGGGCCAAGGCCAGCCGCACCGCCAGATCGCTCTTGCCGCTCGCGGTCGGCCCTGCAATGAGCGCCAGCGGCGGCAATCCGCGCCGGTCTTCAAGGGATTCGAACGTGCTCATTGCCCGGGTGATAGCAGACAAGGACGCGTTGCTAAGCCAGTTCGAAGCTGCCTATCCCGCGCTGGTCAAACGTGGAATGGCGGCGAGCGTTGAATTGCTGGGCGATGCGGGCGGTCGCATCATGGCCGAGCTGTCGATCCCGGATGCCGATATCGCTATCTATCGAGATGTGCTCGATCGGTTTGGTCCGCTCGATGCTCTGGTCTGCGAACGTAATGCCGCGCTGCCCAGTCTGTTCATCTCCGACATGGATTCAACCATGATCGGCCAGGAATGCATTGATGAGCTAGCGGACTTCGCGGGCCTGAAGCCGCAGATCGCCGCGATCACCGAGCGCGCGATGCAAGGCGAGCTCGATTTCGAAAGCGCCTTGCGCGAACGGGTGCGCTTGCTCGCCGGTCTTGACGAGGGTGCGATTGCGCAATGCCTGGCCGAACGGATCCGGCCCATGCCGGGTGCGAAGGCGCTCGTCGCGACGCTCAAGGCCAAAGGCTGCCACACCGTGCTGGTTACTGGCGGCTTTCATCAATTCGCCGATCCGGTCGCGGCCGAACTGGGCTTCGAACATGTCGTGGCCAACCGGCTCGAAGTGGTAGGCGGCAAACTCACTGGCGGCTTGGTGGGCGGGATCGTTGACAGTACGGTCAAGGCGGCGACGCTTGAGGAACGCCTTGCCACACGTGGCGGCACCAGCCTTGCCACAGGTGACGGCGCTAACGATATCCCGATGATCGAAGCTGCTACCTATGGCATAGCTTATCACGCCAAGCCCAAGGCCCGCGCTGCGGCCAATGGCTGGATCGATTGCGGCGACCTGACCGATGTGCTGCGACTGCTCGGAATCCCGGAGAGCGAGTGGTCTGATCGTTAGCAATTGCTGCGTCAGATCAATATTGACATCAATGTCAGTAAAGGCTATCCGAGTCGCATGAACATGATGACCGCCACGCTCGCCCCGGCCGTTGTTGCCGATGATCTGCCGCTGATCGATGCCGCGCGCCCCAAGCCGCGCTACAATTTTCCCAAGGCCTGGCATCACTTCAAGGAACTGATCAAGGACAAGGAAAACACCGCAGAGGTGGCGCCGATCTTCGAATCGCTGCCGTGGCTGGGGCTGTATGAAGCGTCAACTTCGTTCCTGAAGACCGAGCGCGGCCAGGCCCTGCGCAAGAGCGAACCTTCGCTGGTCGAAATCCTCGATGACCACGCACGGCTGCGCAAGATGCCCGCGGGCAGCCTCGCGCACGTCTATTGCGACTTTATGGAGCGCGAGGGCCTCTCGGCGCAGGGTCTGGTCGACGATCTCGACAAGTATCGCCGCCCCGACCAGTACTTCGACGATCAGGTCACCTGGTACTTCA